>CAZETM010000006.1:19255-47230 GCA_964514885.1 uncultured Polyangium sp.
ACGGGCGGCAAGGACCAGGAGCGCCGCGGCTTACTCGACTTTCACCATCACCGCCATTTCACGATTGTCGATCACGCATTGCTCGGACGTGCAAATCGAGAAGTAGAAATTACCTGACAATTTCACTTCACCTGGTTTCTCCGCGACAAATGGGACCTTCATTACCGCCTTTTCAGGCTTGATCGTAATCCCCTCGGTCTTCACCACCGGCGTCGGATACGTAACACCCGCGGGAGGCGTCCCGAGCTTCATCTTGTAAGGATATTCTTGATTGCAATGGAACGCGCCCTTCGGCTCGATCACGATTTCAACCTCGCCCTGCTGACCCGCCTTGTACGTTCCCGAGGTTTGCATCGACAAACTGAAGTTGGCCTCTTCGAGTTTGCCCATCACCGGCCCCGTGGGTTTTGGCTGAGCTGTCGGAGCGGGTTGCGAGTCAGCGACCGGAGTCGGCGCAGGCGTTCCGTTTTTGCACGCAGAAGTGCCGAGCACCGCCACGAAAGCGAATAGCGCACACACGAAATTACGATGCGACACGGTCATGCACAGACTCCGATGAGGTAGCGAGTTTCTTCGAAACGACTGCAGTCAGCACGATGGAGACGACTACACAAACGAGCGTCGGCAAGCCTCGTGCACGAGCTCCATCGGCAAGCATTCCGCTCGTCCAAGCGACTTCGACGAAGCCTCCGCGAAGGCCCACACCGACAAGCAACACCCACGCAGCATGCGCAGCAACCGGTGCCCATGCAGCATTCGTACGAGCCCAAAGCATCGCGAACAGAACACCATGCGACCCCGCGAGCAGCACCGCTTCCCAGGACAAACCTTCGCCGAGCACGAGTGCGCTGGTCCCCACGAGCGCGGCATACCCGATCGCCAACGGCTCACGCGCCCCTACACGTGAAGCGACGAGCAGCGGAAGGCCGCGGTAGAGGAGTTCGTCACGTACGCCCACCGCTCCACCACGCAACAGACCGAACACGAGCGAGCTGGATGGACTGCCAACAGAAATAGTTGCACCACCAACGATCAGATTGACCACGAGCGGAGCGACGACGAGCACAGTGGCAACAACGACACCGATGCCGATTTGTTTGAGCACATAAGACCAGGATCGGTTTGAACTCAAAGCATGTTGGTCATCCCAACGCACGCCAGCTCGAGTCATGGCCAAGTCGACGATGACGGCGCCGGCAAGAGCCGCACCGAGCGGACTGCGGCCAACCATGATTTCGGCGAGACGTACGGCAATCGCAGTGCCGGCAAGCCAAGCAACGCCACGAGCAATTTCCTGCGTCGGCGTGACGATGGACTTTTCGGACACAACCAACCCGCTGACCACGGGCGCATCCTTGCACGATCTGGCTGCAAGTGCCCGGCAAGCGCGTGATCGCGTGCAAAGACGACGAGGTCGCCTGGGCCCAGACTGGCTGCTCGTTCGAGACGACAGACGAGCGTTGCCGACCGGATCAGCTTGGAGTAGCTTGCGCGCGCCTCGAGCCGGACCAGCGTAGGTTTCGGACGAGCGCAAAAAGCGCGCGGAGAACAGGTTCATGGCACCTGCGGCAACGGCGGTGGAAACAAACGATTTGGACACCAACGGTTCCGTGCTCGGACGCAGCACACGCGTACGCGGTCGCATCCACGGCGATGGTGATTTGCGTATCGAGGGCGCTGTCGAAGGCGACGTGAGCGTCACGGGCGAGCTGGTCATCGAGGAAGGTGCCGAGATCAAGGGCAACGTCGAGGCCGCAGTCGTCACGATTGGCGGAGGTTTGACCGGGGATGTTTCAACCCGAGGAACCATCGTCGTGCGTGCATCGGCGAAGGTGTCGGGCAACCTCGGAGGCCCCGACGTGAGTCTCGAAGAAGGTGCCGATTTCTCTGGGCGCATCGAAGCAGATTTTGAATTGCCGGCTGAGCTTCTTGGCTCGTCCGGTGGCCGGTAATGGAAAGACAATCGTCGCAAACCGCGCGGCGAGGAGCGTGAAACGTGGCGGGAACGATCATCGGCAGCGGCATGACGATCGAGGGTGAAATCACCTCGGAAGAAGAAGTGGTCGTCGTCGGCACGGTGCGTGGCAAGCTCCACGTCGATGGTGCTGTCACCGTCGAAAACGGCGCGGTCGTCGAAGCAGACGTCGCAGCAGCGTCGCTTTCGATCGGCGGCACCATGACGGGCAACGCGGCCGCGTCCGATCGCGTCGACCTTTTGACTGGCGGACGCCTCATCGGCGACGTCAAAGCTGCACGCCTCACCATCGCAGACGGTGCCTCGTTCAAGGGCAACGTCGACATGGATGTGTAACCAATGACGACGCCCTCGACCATCGGCCGCGGCACTACGATCCGCGGCTCCATCCGAGGCGACGCGGACCTCGACATCCACGGCTTCGTGGAGGGCAGCGTCGTCGTCAAAGGCGAGCTCATCATCGGCGAAACGGCGCTCATCAAGTGTGACGTCTCCGGCCGTCGCGTCATCGTGCGCGGTGCAGTCGCCGGCAACGTTTCTGCTGAAGAGCTCATCATCGTCGAGCCTGGTGCACGCATCGTCGGAGACATCGGCGCTCCGCAAATCGGCATTCGTCCAGGTGGGCTCGTACGCGGTCATGTTGCGACCGGCGCGCCGCTTCCTGCACGTGCACCACAACCGGCTGCCGCTGCTGCGCAAGCACCGAAAGGTCGTCCTGCTGCCGCACCTGCCGCTGCACCAACACCGGCCGCTCGCGCAGTTGCTGCGCCTGCAGCTCGTGCTGCTGCACCTGCAGCTCGTGCACCCGTTGCTCCGGCCAAACCCGTTGCAGCACCCGCTCGCGCTCCCATGCGTGCGCCTGCGCCTACGCCCGCACCGGTTCGCGCGCCCATTCCCGCACCCGCACCTACGCCCGTGCCCGTGTACGTGGAAGGTCCGTCGGCAGACGAAGAAGAACAAGCCGTCGAGGTTTTACCGGAAGAACCCGCCGAAATGACCGCAGCAGATGGCGAAACGAGTGGTCCGCCGCCCCCGGTCGTACCCGCAGTGCCCAAAGGCGCAAAGGCACAAGTGAGGCGCGGTAAGGGAGCGAAGTGAGCAAAACGGAAAGGGAGCGGCTCGTCGAGCTGCTCCGTGAACGTTCGTTTGAGCGCAAACGAGTTGTCCTCGCGTCCGGTCGCGAGAGCGATTTCTTCATCGACTGCAAGCAGACGATCTTGACGGCCGAGGGACACTTCCTCACCGGCTCGCTCATGTTCGACGCGCTCGATGCGTTGCCACTTTGCGATGCAGTCGCAGGCGTCGAGCTTGGTGGTTGTCCGCTCGCGAGTGCCGTGTCGCTGACGAGCTTCGTGAAAGGCCGTCCGCTCGCTGCGCTGTACGTGCGCAAAGAAGCGAAGGACCACGGTTCACGAAAGCTGGTCGAGGGCGATCGTTCGATCACGAAAGACATGCCCGTGGTGATGCTCGAGGACGTGATCACGACGGGCGGCTCGACGCTCAAGGCCGTGGAGAAGATCGCTCGAGCTGGAGCGCGCGTGGTCGGAGTCGTAGCTTTGGTGGATCGATTGGAAGGCGGAGCGGAAGCGATTCGAGCGGCGGGTTTGCCCGTGGTGTCGATTTGTACCCGACGCGATTTCATTGCGGACGCGTAGTCATTAAGCCGTCGCCATTTCCCCCTCTACACAAGTGAAACGATGTGGAGAGGGATGGGGTGAGGCGCTATTGTGCGAGCAATCCGCCGTCGACGACCATTTCCGCGCCGGTCACGAATTTCGCATCATTCGACGCGAGATAGGCCACTGCAGCAGCGACGTCCTCGGGCTCTCCCACGCGACCCATTGGAATGGATCGTGCAAGACCTGCCCGCGCTTTTTCCGGATCCGCAGCTCCCGTCACCATTAAATCGACCATCGGCGTGTCGATGAATGCTGGATGAATCGAGTTCACTCGAATACCGTATTTTTGACGCGCGCAATGAACGGCCACTGCTTTGGTCATTGTGCGCACGGCTCCTTTGCTCGAACAATATGCAACGAGCTTAGGATCACCCACGATACCCGCCACGCTCGAAATGTTGATGATGGATCCTCCTCCCCGATCCTTCATCACGCGAATACCGTGTTTGCACCCGAGGAACGTGCCTTCCACATTTACGGCGTGCACGAATTTCCATTGTTCGAGCGTCGTGTTTTCGATATCGGCAACAATTCCGACGCCCGCGTTGTTTACCAGAATATCGAGTTTTTCATGAGTGCCAACGATGGCCGCCATGACCTCGATCCAAGCTGGTTCTTTGGTGACGTCGAGCGTGCGGAAGATGGCTCGTTCACCCAGCTCTTTAGCCAGCGCTTCGCCCCCTTCACTCACTCGATCGGTAATCCAAACGGTTGCACCTTCGGCGTGCATTCGCCGCGCCGCCGCGGCGCCAAGCCCTGAACCACCGCCCGTAACGAGCGCGATTTTGCCTTCTAGCCTGCGCATGGCCGAGCCTCCCCTGAACGACGTGCGTTTATTGTAATGAACTGCGACTATTCGGCCGCAAGCTTTTCTTGCTGCGGCAAAAGCGGAAATCCAAGCGCTTCGCGTTGTGCCAAGAACGTTTCTGCCACCAGACGCGCCAATCCACGGACACGACCAATGAAGCGTTGACGTTCGGTCACGCTAATGGCGCCACGCGCATCGAGCACATTGAAGCGGTGCGCTGCTTTGACGACGAAATCGTACGCGGGCAAAACGAGCGCCTTTTTCGGATCGGGTTTGGCGCCCTTCGCATTCGGATCGACGCCGCGGAAAAGCAATCGCTTCGCTTCGCTTTCGTATTTATCGAATGCCGCAAAGTGCTCTTCGACGTCGGCTTCTTCGAAGTTGTACGAAGACCATTCCCATTCGGCGCGTTGAAACAGCTCGCCATATTTGACGACATTGCCACCCGAATTCGAGAATACGACGTCGTAAATGCTGTCCTTGTCCTGCAAGTACATCGCAATGCGCTCGAGGCCGTACGTAAGTTCGCCCGAGACGGGACGGCAATCAACGCCGCCAACTTGTTGGAAGTACGTGAATTGCGAAATCTCGAGTCCGTCCAGCCAAACCTGCCAACCAAGACCCCACGCACCGAGCGTCGGCGACTCCCAATCGTCCTCGATGAAGCGCACGTCGTGCTTCAGCGGATCCGTACCGAGCGCACGAAGCGACTCAAGGTACAAGTCCTGAATGTTGTGCGGGCTGGGCTTGAGAATGACTTGAAACTGGTGAAACTGCTGCAAGCGGTTCGGGTTTTCCCCGTAACGACCATCGGTTGGCCGTCGTGAAGGCTCGACGAACGCCACGTTCCACGGCTCGGGCCCGAGCGCCCGCAAGAACGTCGCAGGGTTGTAGGTACCTGCTCCAACCTCGGAGTTGTAGGGCTGCACGATGAGGCAACCACGCTCGGCCCAGAATCGCTGAAGTACGAGGATGATGTCTTGGAACGTCATGGGACGGCTCACCCATACCGCAACTACGAGCGTTCGTCGACATCAGGCGAAGGCGTGACGACGCGAATGTTCAACCGAGATCGCGCTAGCAATTTCTTGTCCACCTTGCCCGCGCCCGTGCGCGGAAGCGATGCAACGAAGACGAACGACTGAGGCACTTTGTACTTCGCCAACCGCTCGCGACAGAACGTCGAAAGCTCTTCGTCCAAGCTGATCGACGAGTTTGTCTGGGCCGCATCACGCAACACGACGATCGCTCGGGGAACTTGACCCCACTTGGCATGCGCGACGCCAATCACCGCCGCTTCGACGACCGCAGGATGCGCCATGAGCACCGCTTCGACTTCCGCGGGATAGATGTTTTCCCCGCCAGAAATCACCAAATCTTTGCTTCGTCCCGCGACGAAGACGTGACCTTCGTCGTCTTGTCGCGCGAGGTCTCCGGTGCGAAGCCAGCCATCCACGAGCACTTCGGCCGTCGCCTGCGGAGCGCCCCAATAGCCGCCAAACACGTGCGGTCCACGCAGTTCGAGTTCACCCACGTCGCCAGGACAAACCAGTCTGCGCTCGCTGTCCACGATGCGCGTGTCGACGAAAAAGAGCGGAGCACCGACCGAGCCAACCTTGCGCCGTACGTCTTCACTCGGAAGCCAAAAGTTGTTCGGGCCCGCCTCGGTCAAACCATACCCGGTCTTCAAGTCGATGCCGTGATTCCAATACGCATGAAAGATGGGCTCGGGGCACGGAGCGCCGCCGCTGATGCAGATGCGTAGCGCTCGCAAGGTGCCCGCAGCAAACGATGGGCTCTGGGACAAACTCAAGAACATCGTTGGAACACCAAAGAAAATGGACACACCGCGAGAAGCCACCATCGCGTGCACGTCTTCCGGATCGAACGTAGGGCAGACGATCGACGTGCCACCTGCGAGCACGAGCGGCGCGGTAAACACGTTCAAGCCTCCGGTGTGAAAGAGCGGCGCGTTCAGAAGCGTCACGTCGGTCGGATGAAGCTCGAAGCTCGAGACGGTGTTGACAGCGTTTGTCGTAATGGAACGATACGTGAGCACCGCAGCTTTCGGTGTGCCCGTCGTGCCACCTGTTCCGCAAAGAACCCAAGGGTCATCCCAGGCAAGATCGACGGGCGGGGGTTGGGCATCGGAGGCGAGAGCGCGATGAGCAAAGTCAACATCGTCACCACGAGCGCGTGAGGCGCCCGCGAGTGCGACGAAGGTACGGACAGACAAACTTGACGTGGCTTGGAGGTCGGATGCTACCGGGACAAACTCTTCGCCGTACACAAGCACAGTGGGGGTGATCGTGACGAGGTACTGAGCGAGTTCGGTGGCCGTGAGGCGCCAGTTGAGCGGAGCGAAGATGGCTCCGAGTTTGGCGCAGGCGAACCAGATATCGAGCACATCGACATCGTTCATCGAGAGCACAGCGACGCGGTCGCCTTTGCGCACGCCAAGCCGCTCGTGAAGAAAATGCGCCGTCCGGTTTGCCGATCGATTCCATTCTCGGTAGGTGATGGTTTTTCCAGAACGAACGTGATCGATGAGGGCAACTTTGTTGGGCGAGAGCGCTGCACGGCGGTTTAGCCAGTCGGCGTGGTGCATAGAGGTACCGGTCTTGGGTATTGGCCATACTACCGAGTACTTGTTGTTGTGGTGGCGAAATCTCAGCAATCGTTGCCATTGCGTTGAAGCGGTCCAAACGAGCCCAACACTTGACGCCCACCAAGCACTAGCGTAGCGGGTCGATTCAACATGTACATCGGCGACTGGATGGAACGAGGCGAGCGTTATTTCCCAGAAGCGCTCGCAGTTGTGGACGTGGCCAAAGGCGACGGTGGTCGCTTCAACTATCGGGAAATGAACCGTCGGGCCAACCGACTCGCAGCGTATTTGCGCGACGAAGTGGGCATTGGACGCGGCGACCGCGTGGGAGTGCTCGCGATGAATTGCGTCGAAATCCTCGATGCGTTTTTCGCCTGCGGCAAGCTCGGCGCAATCCTCGTTCCGTTCAATTGGCGCAGCCATCCGCGCGAAATCGAACGACTCGTCGGGACGACCAATCCCAAAGTCATGATTTTCGACGACGATTTTCGCGCCGGCGTCGCGGAAATTGCTTCGACCTGTACGAATGTAAAGCTTTGGATGCACCTCGGAGGCGAGGGCATGACATCGAGCGTGCATTACGCCAAAACGCTCGAAGGGCGCGAAGCCCCCGCCGTGACGAACGACGCGGTCAACGAAGAAGATATCGTGTGTTTGCTCTTCACCGGAGGAACGACTGGTTTGCCGAAGGGCGCCCAGATCTCGTATCGCATGATTGCGTGGAATACGCTGAACACGGTCATTCACGAGCTTGCGCGCGGTGACGTGACGCTCACGCACACGCCGATGTTCCATACGGGAGCGCTTTTCGTATACACGCTCCCGCTGCTGACGCTCGGCGGAACCGTGGTCATCATGCGCAAATGGACCGCAGACGATATGCTGACGCTCATCGAGCGCGAAAAGGCGACGGTGCTATTCTGTGTGCCGACGCAATATCAGATGATGATGCAATCGCCGCGGTTTGCCTCGGTCAACCTATCGAGCCTCAGGTTTTTCACGAGCGGCGGGGCGGCATTGCCCGTTCCGATCATTCGCGAATACCGGGACAAACACGGCGTCGCCTTCAAGCAAGGGTTTGGCATGACCGAATTCGGCCCGGGCATTTTCTCGATGGGCCCTGAATTCGCGGAAACCAAGGCCGGGAGCATTGGCAAGCCGAACTATTTCATCGACGTACGAATCGTGGACGAGGACAATCGTCCAGTGGCCGCGGGTGAAGTGGGCGAGTTGGTGTTGAAAGGCCCGAGCGCTTGTTCGGGGTATTTCGACGACGCGGAAGCGACGAAAAAATCGACCGATGCCAATGGTTATTTCCACACGGGCGACATGGCGCGTATCGATGCGGATGGGTTTTACTTCATTGCCGACCGCAAGAAGGACATGTTCATTTCGGGCGGCGAAAACGTTTACCCGGCCGAAATCGAAGCGGTCATGCACGAGCATCCGGCCGTGGCGTCGTGCGCCGTGGTTGGTATTGCCGACGAAAAATGGGGCGAAGTCGGCCGAGCCATCGTGGTGAAAAAGACGAATGCGACGGTCACCGAAGAGGAGCTGCTCGCGTATTGCCGTGATAGTATGGCCAAATACAAGGCACCCAAGTCGGTGGTGTTCGTGGACGCGATGCCGCTGACGGCTGCGGGCAAAATATCGAAATTGGACCTTCGTAAAGAATACGGGCGCTGATCAGCACCAGCGGATGGAGTGACGAACGTGGCAGAATCGAAAACGGGCGCCAAACCGACGCTATTGACCCGCACCGTTAAAAATGTCGGACGGCTGCTTGGTCCAACAACGAAAACGGGTCAAGCATTCGGGTTCGTCGAAAAAAACCTGACCCGCGTCATCGATCGTATGGGGCAAAGCGAGACGTTTCTCGACATGATCGGGCGCTCGCTGAGCCAAAACTTCCGGACACGAGCCAAGATCGGGTCGTATCAGGAAGGGCTGCTCAACGTGCTGCAATTGCCCACGGCTTCCGAGGTGAGCGCATTGCGTAAAGATGTGCGGACGCTGCACGATCAAATGGAAGCGCTTTCCACGCAGCTCGAATTGGTGCTCACGTCCGTGGAAAAGAAACAATCGACCACGGACGGCAAAACAGAGAGCACCATGGAGGAAAAGCCATGAGCATCCTTGCCAAGACACGCGAAGTCCGATCGTTTTTGAAGTCGAACGTCGACATTGCGGGCGATATGGCGCGCGCCGCTGCATCGGGCTCGACCAGCCCTTACCATTACATGAAGCCGCTCATTCTGCGCGCCGCAGAATTGGGCGAGCCTCCGCTGGCTCCGACGCCTTACGAAGTGGTGTACACAAAGGGCCAAATGCGGCTTTTGCATTACGCCCCCGAGAAGCGTAAATACGAGACGCCGATCCTGTTCATCTATTCGCTGATCAACCGATGGTATATTCTCGACTTCTTGCCCGGCCGAAGCCTCATCGAATACATGGTGAAACAAGGATTCGATGTGTATGCGATCGATTGGGGCACGCCCGGACCCGGGGAACGGCAAGTGGGATGGGACGACGTATGCAACGTGCTCATCAAGAATGCCGTAAAGTGGACCTTGCGCCAAAGCGGCGCCAAAGACCTCACGATGTACGGATATTGCATGGGCGGCACGATGGCGCTCGCTTATGCGTCGTTGCATCCCGAGGGATTACGCAATTTCGTAGCCCAAGCGACGCCGGTGGACTTTCACCAAGGCGGCGTGTTTGCCGATTGGACCAAACCAACCAGGTTCGACGTCGACGCGTTGGTGGACGCTTATGGCAACGTGCCCATTCAATTGATGGAAACTGGGTTTTCGTCCATGGCGCCCATTCAACGCATGACGAAATGGCTGGAAGTGTTCCGAAAGATCGACGACAAGGACTTCGTCCAAACGTTCGTCGGAATGGAACATTGGGCCGCGGACAACGTGGAGTTCCCGGGCGAGATATACCGGCAATACATCAAGGATTGCTACCAATACAACAATTTCTGCAATGCGCGCATGCAAGTCGGCGGGCGGACGGTGAACCTGGGAAACATTGGTTGTCCCGTGCTCACGATCATTGCGGAGAACGATCCGATTGCTCCACCGAAGTCGAGCGAGGTTTTGAATACGCTCGTGAAATCGACCGACAAGGAAATCATGCGGTTTCCCGTGGGGCATATCGGACTTTCCACGTCGAGCAAAGGGCCGAAGCTGATTTGGCCCAAAGTTGCAGGCTGGATGGGTAGCCGCAGCGTGGCGATGAAGACCGTTTGACCTGAAATTGTTTTACCAGACAACCGATACGGGCGAGCCGCGGTCATCGAGACTGCCATCACCAAGCTCGCCCAAATGATTTGAGCCCCAACAACGTACTTCGCCGCCTTCGAGCATCACGCACGTGTGCGTGCCATGCGCGGAGGAGATCGAATGCACACCGGACAAACCTGCAACATCCACCGGTGATGAATGAGCGGTGGTGGTTCCGTCGCCAAGTTGATTGTGCGCATTGTCCCCCCAGCAGCGCACGTGGCCTTTGCCACTGTCGAGCACGCACGAATGTTCGGCGCCAAGCGCCAAAGCTGTCGCGTTGGATATGTCTGCAACTGCGACAGACTCGGTGCGCGATTGCGTCGTGCCGTCACCGAGCTGTCCTTTCGTATTGTCGCCCCAACAGCGCACCGCACCACCGCTGACGATTGCGCATCCGTGACGAGCACCGAGCGAGATGGCGATCGCTCCTTCGATACCTTTGACCGTGACCAGGCGCAACGTGGGTGCGGGACGAAAAGCAGGCTTGGGTTTTCCCGTATCACTAGCGACAAACGCCGTACCGAGTTGGTTGCTGTCGTCTTCACCGAAGCAACCGACGCGTCCTCCGCGCATCAAGATGCAGCCATGACGAACACCAAGCGCGACGAGTGAAGCTCCGGTAACTCCAGCGATCGCAGTGGAAGGTCCCCCGGGCTCGGGACGAGACAGACTCGGTTCGTCAGGAACAACCTTGGGTTTTCCGGCCGCAGAAGGCGCAATTCTACGAGGCGCCGGACCTCCGAACTCGCCATGATCACCTCGTCCCCAGCACACGACTTTGCCCCCAGCAACGATGGCACACGTGTGTTCGTTACCGGCAGCGATGGCTGTTGCGTCGCTCAAGCCAAGAACCGGCGTAGGTGGACGAGGTCCTTCGATGGTGCCGTCGCCGACTTGACCGAACGTATTGGCACCCCAGCACTGCACCGATCCATCATCGAGCCTCGCGCACGAGTGTGCTGCACCAAGCGCAAGCTCGGTCGCGCTGAAGATGCCTGCAACGGGCGTGATTCCGCGTTGTCCACGCCGCGATCCTTCGGCGCCAAAACAACGCGCGGTGCCATCATCGAAAAGCACGCACGTGTTCGATCCGCCGGCGGCAACTTGTTTGATCCCCAAGCAACTTGCGTTCTTGCACAGCGGTTTGCCCGCGGGGCACATGTCTTTCGTCCATTGCCCTTCTTCGCTGCATGTTGCAACGGCGCGACCATCACAACGCGTGGCTTCGGGTAAGCATTCGCCGCAGGCTCCACGGCCGTTGCACACGCCGTTCGTCTCGCAGGTTTGTCCTACTGCAACCGGAGCGTGTGCGATATCGCCGCTCTTGCAAACCCCTCTGGTACAAGGGTTTCCATCATCGCTCGGCAGGTCGATGTCGTCATGAATCTCGAGCGCCTGACCATTGCCGTCGCACACGCGCATCCGACAATCGTGCGCGACTTGCAGATCGATGACGGTGTTGAGCGCAGCGTTCACCATCAAGCATCGCTGCTCGAAACAAGTGGACACGACACATGGATCGTTCGAGGACGGACAATCCATCTCCTGAACGCACGAAATAGTACCCGCGCCGTCTGCGGTGCGTGTTTGCAGGGCACACCCTGCACCGCCATCGATCATGGACAGCGCAACGGCGAACGTCAGCAAGACCGCGCTCGAGCGACGCACAAAGTACGCTCGCGCGTGCTTCAGCGATGGAATCTGCACTTGCATCCACATGCGATGCGCGAATCTATCGAAGTCCTTCTCGGCTTCGCAACCAGTTCGCTCGGAAGATCACGCCTCGACCAGCTAAGCGATGCTTGGCACCCGCATCGCAGTGCTGTATCGTTTCCAGCCTGTCCCCTGGCCCTTCCCGATGACCGATGAGTACTTCGAGCGATAGCCACGGCGTCCGCTTCGTACCTCGCATCGGGGCGATCGTGGCCGGTAAATACCGTATCGAGCGCAAGCTTGGCGAGGGCGGGATGGGTCTGGTCGTTGCCGCGAGTCACCTATCGCTCGGCGGTCAAGTCGCGCTGAAGTTTCTCAGTCCCGGTGATGAACTCAGACACGACGCGGTGGCTCGTTTCACGCGCGAAGCACAGAGCGTTGCGCGCATCAAGAGCGAGCATGTCACGCGCGTGCTCGACATGGGCACGCTCGATGGCGGTGAGCCGTTCATCGTGATGGAGCTGCTCGAAGGGATGGACTTGCACAAGTTCGTCCGGAAAAACGGTCCTCTTTCCATCGCGGAAGCAGCCGAATATTTGCTTCAGGCGGCCGAGGGCGTAGCGGAAGCGCATGCGCTGGGCATCGTCCATCGCGACCTCAAGCCTGCGAATTTGTTTCTCACGCGCAAGCCAGATGGATCGGCATTCGTGCGCGTGCTCGACTTCGGCATCGCGAAGAACATTCATCAGAACAAGGAAGCGGGCGACGTGAGTTTGACAGTCGGAACCGACGTGCTCGGCTCGCCGCTGTACATGTCACCCGAGCAAATTCGCAATCCGAAAGAGGTCGATCCACGAGCCGACGTGTGGTCGCTCGGAGCAATTCTTTACCGGCTGCTCACGGGGCGTGCCGCGTTCGAAGCGGACAATCCATCAGCGAGTTTGGCGATGATCGTGATGGAAGAGCCGACGCCGCTGCGGCAGTTTCGCCCCGACGTACCGCCCCAGCTCGAAGCGGTGGTTCAACGATGCCTCGAGAAGCGGCTGGATCGGCGTTTTCAAAATGTCGACGAGCTGGCGTGCGCGCTGTTGCCGTTTGCCCCGGTACGACCTCGCGGACGTCCGTGGGTGCCGACGATGATGCCAACGACTGACGGCTCGACGCCGATGACGACGGCCGGTGCACCGATGTCGCCGATGACCACCACGGGAGCATCGATGCCCGCGGTGGTTCAGCCCGGACAAACCACGCCGTCCCCATCGCGAACTGCGATGTACGTCGCTCTCGGCGCGGGCGGTTTTTTTCTGATGGGGCTCGTGTTCATCGCTGCGTGGCTCATGGTGTCGTCGAGTTCGAGCAATGCAGGGACGGTTGCTGTGGCGAGTGCTAGCGCAACGACCGCGCCGAGCGAGACGAGTGCCAAGGTCGCGGCGAGCCCGAGTGCTGTTGCGCCGACGGCAACGGCATCAGCCGCGACAAACCCGACCCCGATAGTCCCAGCCGGCACATCGACCGCTGCGCCGACGAAGACGCAGAAACGACCGATCAGGAACGACGCGCTCGATGACCGGCTTTGATCAGATCGTAGGTGGCGCTTTGGCGCTGGCGGTGGTTTGCGTCCCAGTTCTCGCGCGGGCGGAGGGTGGCAAATCATCTGCGGTGACGGCGATGGCCGAGGCTCTTTTCAAAGAGGGCAAGAAACTGCTCGCGGAAAAGAAAGTTCCGGAGGCCTGTCGCAAATTCGAGAGTAGTTATCGAATCGATCCGGCTCCGGGTACGCTTTTGAATCTCGCCATGTGCCACGAGGAAGAAGGAAAACTCGCCACAGCGTGGGGTGAATTTCTAGAATCGATGCAGCTTGCAAAAAAGTCGAATCGACCTGACCGGCTGAAGATTGCCAAGGAACACATTTCCGCCATTGAGCCGAGATTGCCTCGGTTCGTCGTGGTCGTGCCGGAGGGTGCGACTCAAATGGGTCTCGTCGTCGAAATGGACGGAGTGCCGCTCGAGGAGGGAGCCTGGGGGACGGCGATTCCGATTGATTTGGGCGAGCACAAGGCGGTGGTCAAAGCGGCGAAACACAAGTCCTGGGAAAAGACGTTCGTCGTAGAAAACGGCAAAGTGGCGACGGTGGTCGTGCCCAAGCTGGAGCGAATACCGGACCCTGTGCCGCCGGATCCTGGCGGGAGGTGGAAAAAACCGTTGGGATTTACGGCACTCGGCGTAGGGACGGTGCTCGTGGGCATTGGTGGATATTTTGGCGTGCGAGCACTTTCATTGGGGGGCGAAGTGGCCGCCAAGTGCGAAGATCTCGTGTGTGACGAAGCTACATGGCAAAGCATTGAAGAAGGGCGCCGGGCGGCGACCGCATCGAATGTGCTCATTGGAGTGGGAATGGCTGCTGCGGCGGCGGGGACGTTTTTCCTGGTGACTGCACCTAAATCGCCCTCCGAACCATCTCCGACGGCTGGAGCCTTCGTGCGAGTTTCATTTAGTTTGAATCGCCAAACCATTGGAATTGGGGGGACATTTTGAACGAAACACTCAGCGTACACACGGGCACGAAATGGGGTGCCCTTTTGGTAGCTCTCACGGGTATCGGTTGTGCCACGATTGCAGGGCTCGACGAGGACTTTCAGCGCGCTCCGGGGTGCGAGCCGATCGTCCCACCAACTGCGCCCAAAGCAACGAATACGATCAATGAGGTGGAGTTTGCAGTCGCTGTTCGTACCGTCGATCTGGACGAGGAAGACGAAAGCCCGAGATTCGGCTATGATCTCGATAACACGTGCTCCTGTACGGTCGATGGCTCGAGCTGTTTGCGAGCGCCTTGGGTGGACCTGAAAAAAGAGGTATGTGATGACGCCCGAGGGCTCGACAATGGGACCGGAGTCGCCCTAGCGCGGATCAATGCGTTGGCGGCGGGGGCGGTTTCGAGCCTGATCATCAATGGTGGAGCGACGGCTGGAAAGTGGACGTTGCTGATTCGAGTAACTGGTTACTCGGCGACTCCGGATGACGACAAAGTCACGGTTGCTGTTTATGAAACGCCGGGTACTACCGCTCCGGCATGGAATGGAACGGACACGTGGCCCGTGGCGGATACGTCAATCGTGCCTGGGTCGATGAGTATCGACCAGCCATTACGTGTGGACACGAATGCATATGTGCGGGCGGGCGTGTTGGTCGCACGTTTTCCTGATCTGCGTCTGCTATTCCGGGCAGACTCGGTAAATTTGCCAATCGAATTGGTGCAAGCCACGTTGACAGCGCGAATCAGCCCTTCGAGCGTCGGACCTTATCGTTTGACGGAGGGCACGGTTGCCGCCAAATGGACGTTGCCGGCAGTATTCGATACGCTGGGCCAGCTCAGGTATGGGCCGAACGCGGAAAATGATTTGTGCCGTGAGGACATCATTTATCTTCAGGTGAGAAATATATTCTGTTCGACCACCGATATCCTCGTGGAGAAGGTTCCGAACGCGGCGGAAGTGCAATGCAATGCCATTTCCTTCGGCATGCGTTTCGACACGGAAGCGGCAAACCTTGGCGTCGTTGCCGCTCCTGCCCCTGCTCCGATTTCCAATTGCGATCCAGGTTTTGACCCCAAAACCGACGCTTGCGACAAATGAACGTCGAGCCCAGCCACTTGCAATCCTTGACCATCGAGCTCACCGCAGCGCTCGAGCGTGAATTCACAAGCCCGTCATTTCAAAATCCTGAAGGTTATCAGTGCAAAGGCGCCCGGCTGCGTACGTTTCGACAAACTGTGCCGGTCGTTGAATTCACTCGCGGTGAGCAATCCTTGTCGTTCATCGTGACACCAACAAACCCTGCTGAGCCAGCGTATCGGCGATCAGATCATTTCGATATCGTGTATTTTTCCGAAGACGTACCGGATGCCGAGCAGTCGCGCATTTATGCTCGAGACCGGGCCATGATCGATCGTTTCGCGGCGTGGGTAATGGCCTGGGATCGTTCGCGCGGAGCGTCGTCGTGACGGAGGCGCCGCTCGCCCAGGCGCCCAAGAATGCTGAATTGGCTCTCGTGCCACTGCGCCTCGGTGGTTTTTCCTGTAAAGCTCTCGTGCTGGACGGAGACGATCGCCTGACGGCTCGTTTCGAGGCGCAAGGCACTGCTGATTGGATTGAAGTGACCGTCGTGCCGCTGGAGACGCCGGGGGCTGTGTTTCGACGGCTAGAACGTTGCGCCGTTCGATATCGCGGGGCGCTGGCCGTGCGGACGCCAGAACGGCGTGACGAGGTGTCGCGGCTGGTGATGGCGGTTGCCCTATCGATCGATATGCTGCTCAGCCTGCACCCGGGAAAAACCATTGCAGAAGCACTGGGGCGACGGCGCGAAAGCGGGAAATGGGTATTCAGTCGGGAAGCGTTACGAGGAATGCTTTCGCCGGAAATCGTCGTGGGCGAGCCAGGAGTCGAGGGGTTTTCTCTTGGTGACGTTTATCCTGGCTCATATTTGCAGAAGTCGCATGACGGACTGCTCGACTTGGTGCTCGATTTCCGGCGCGAAGCCGATTCACGCCGGCTTTTGCTGATTGTAAGTCGAAGGGACGATACCAAACCTGCATTCGCGGCGACGACGCATTTTTCCATCAAACATCTTTCGCTCGGTGCCGTGGATCCACCTGGAGCCGATGCCGTTCGGGCGCTCGTCGGATTCATTCTTCAATTACGTGATCACGAAGGTCTCGAGGTCGTTTTTCCGGACGTCCTGGCCGACGTGGCTCCGGCGCTTTTGCCCGAGGCTGCTGCCATACCCACTGATCGACCCGACGAAGTGCTCAATTTGGCGATCGATGCTGAATGCGGGCAAAATTGCGTTTTTTGCTCGATCAAGGAGACGGCTCCAGCCGAAGATGGCGGCGATCGAGCATTGGCTCGACTGCTTGCCGATCTCGTATCGAATCGCCAACGCGGCGTGCGTAAAGTGCGCATCAACGGGTATGACCCGCTTGGGTTTTCGCGCATTGTGGAATTGCTCCGGCGTAGCAAAGACCTCGGGTACACAGAAGCTCACGTGTTTTCGCCATGTACACGCTTGGCAGAGGCGACGTTCTGCAATGAAGTCATCGATGCGCTCCCCGAGGAAAAACGATTCCACGTGCCGCTCTATTCGACGCGTCCGGAAGTGCACGATCGCATCGTGGGACAAAGCGGAGCATTTGCACGGGTGATCCGCGCCATCGATAATCTACTCTCTCGTTTGAGCCCCAACGACGTGTGGATCTTGCATGTGGCAACGAAAGACGCGTTGAACGAGCTCGAAGGGCTATCCAAATTCGCCGCAGATCGGGGCCTGGCGTTTCATCCGCACATGCCTTATCCGAGTTTCGAGTCGCGCGCAGACCGCTACTTTTCCGCAGCTCCACGCATGACCGACGTGGCCGAGGCAATCGCGAAGCCGCTCGGGCGAGGCGAGCGCGTATTCGTGCAAGGCGTCGTTCCGTGTGTCGTATTTCAGCGGATGCGTAATGAACGGGCACCCTTACGAGTTTGGCTGGACGCACCCGAGCGAAAACCGCCGCTTCCTGGCACGGAATACCGCGACGAACGTTTTCGTCATCGTGCAGGCGAGACGGAGCACGCCGCATTTTCTGCGTCATCGGTCCCGTGTCCGCATGAAAGCCGTTGCGTGCTGGCGTCGGCGTGTCCGGGCGAAGTATTGCGCAGTTATGCTGAGCTATATGGACTGGACGAGCTTCGACCGGTATCGCTCAAGGATTTGGTCGAATCGACGTAGCGCTTAGAAATAGGGCCGCATCATCAAGGATGTGCTGGTGCATGTAGTGCTGCCCGCGCTGCGCAAGCGCCAACTGAACGCGGAAGGTGCTTTGGCAAATCAAAGTGCTATACGTTCGGCACACGACGCGACGTGGTATCCCGGAGAAACCCATGGCCCATGATGACCTCGCAACCGGCAGCAAAGGCGGAACGTTTCCCATTGAAGAAGTGGCGCGCCATCCATTGCCAGGTATGGCCATTGCCGACCAAGTGCGGTTCAGCCCGGATGACCGGCTGATCACGTTTCTTCGGAGCCCCGATCGAAGCCTCGAACGACAGCTCTTTTTTTTCGACCCTGCCACTGGAACGAAAAAGCCGCTGACTTCCAATGACGCAGGAGGCACGACGGAAGAAAACGTATCGCTTGCCGAAGCATTACGTCGCGAGCGGCTGCGCCAGCGGGAAATCGGCATTACGACCTACGCGTGGGCCGAGCAAACCATGCGGCTGCTCGTGCCGATCAAGAATGAGCTTTGGGTGCAGGATGGCCCGGACGCACCACTACGCTTGATTTGTTCGGGCAACGAGGGACCCATCTTGTGCCCTCGTTTGTCGCCTCGCGGGGACCTGGTCGCCTTCGTTTCGGATGCGGAATTGCACGTCGTATCGACCCAGGAAGGCGCACCGCGACGACTCACGTTCGAAGCGCGAGGGACGGGACAAACCAACGGGCTTGCTGAATTCGTGGCGGAAGAGGAAATGGCCCGTCACGATGGATTTTGGTGGTCGCCTTGCGGGAGTCGAATTGCTTTTGCCGAAGTCGACGAAACGCATATTCCCGTGTATCGCATCGTCCACCAAGGCAAAGACACGACGGGGCTCGGCGCCGAGGAAGATCACCATTACCCGTTCGCCGGTAAAAACAATGCCCGCGTGCGCCTGGCTGTCGTCTCTGTCGTCGCTACGGCGGGTGGCGAGCCCAAGTTTTTGGATACCGACTACGGCGAGGAAATCTATCTCGCGCGGGTGGCTTGGCTGAAGAATGGGCGGCTCGTCGCACAAATTCAGAATCGAAAACAAACGTGGCTCGAGCTCGTCGCTTTTGATCTCGAAACGGGCAAACGTTCGGTTTTACTGCGCGAAGAAACGAAAGTGTGGATCAACCTGCACGATCTTTTGCGTCCACTTTCCGACGGCGGATTCTTATGGGCCTCGGAGCGAACGGGATTTCGGCATATTTATCGCTACGATTCCGAAAGAAACCTTCTTGCCGAGCTAACCTGTGGCCCATGGATGGTCGATGACATCCGCGGCGTCGATGAAAAGCGGCAATGCGTTTATTTCACATCCAATGCGGAAAGTCCGCTTGAAAGCCACTTGTACGTGGTCAGTATGGGCGGCGGCGCTCTGAAACGGATTACGACCGAGCCGGGCGTACATGCGGCGGTCATCGACCATGCTTGCGAGCGATTCGTGGATACCTATCACGCGCTCGACCAAATGCCCACGGTTCGTTTGCGCTCGTTGCACGATGGCAAAGTGCTCGGCACGATTCACGATGACGTCGATCCGCGTATCGAAGCCCTAGGACTGGAAGCTCCGGAAATCGTTTCGTTGACGTCGCGTGACGGCGAACAACTGTTTGGCGCGGTATATCGGCCCGCTGCAAATTTCGGTCCCGGCCCCTACCCGACCATCGTGTACGTATACGGAGGTCCTCACGTGCAAATGGTGACGAAGGGTTGGAACATGACCGTCTCCATGCGACCTCAATATCTGCGCAGCCTGGGGTATTTGGTATTCGTGCTGGACAATCGCGGCAGTGCACGGCGAGGAGTGGCATTCGAGGGCGCAATCAAACACCAAATGGGCTCGATTGAAGTGCGCGATCAGGTCGACGGGGTCGAGTGGCTCGTATCCCAGGGCCTTACGGATCCAAAACGCGTGGGCATTTGTGGCTGGAGTTATGGTGGGTACATGTCCGCAATGTGCCTGGCCCGCGCGCCGGAGACATTCCGCGTCGCCGTGGCCGGTGCGCCGGTGACGCATTGGGACGGCTACGATACGCATTACACAGAGCGTTACATGGGTTTGCCCCAGGAGAATGCCCAGGGCTACGAAGAGAGCAGCGTAATGCACCACGTGGCGTCAATTCGTGGCAAGCTGATGCTGGTCCACGGCATGATCGACGAAAACGTTCATTTCCGTCACACCGCGCGGCTCATCAATGCCATGATCAGCGCGCGCAAGCCCTATGATTTGCTAGTTTTCCCAGAAGAACGGCACATGCCGCGGCGACTTGCAGACAAGGTTTACATGGAAGACCTCGTCTGCAAGTATTTCGTGCAGCATCTGTGACGACGTTGGGCGCTACGGCACGACGCAAGGCATTCCGTTGCACGAATCGATGACTCGTCCGGTCGACTTCAAGAATTCCGAAATCTGCAGACGAGCACCGGGCTGCAAACGCGGAATGCCGTGGGGGTCTACGCCCGTGCGCAGAGCAGTATTTTCGACCGGCGGCGGCGGCGTGCCCTTGTTCGTGGCCATGTCATAGGGACCCGTATCCCAAACGAATGCCGCCGATCCATAGAATGGGTAGCTCGCAATCGCCGGAATGCCGAAATAGGGTGTCTTGTCGATCGAGCGGTTCGGCAGGAGCGTCGGCGCATGAATGCTGGCGCCAATCGTGCGCGCTTCAATGTCGGCCGACCATTGCGTGACCTGATGATCGGCAAACGCATTTTGCATGAGCACATCGTGTGGCGGCGTATTGGGCAACGGATCGTTCGTCAAGTGCCAAGCATAACCATTGGTCTCTCCGCGGTCCCAGAGCATTTGAATGCTCGAGAAAATGATGCGCCGCTCGAATTCATCTTTGTAGGCCGCGTCCATGAAGGGGCGCAGTGTGTCGAATCCGGTGGCTCGATCGAGCAGGAGGCTGTAATTCATGCCGGTCACCCCGAACACGCCACGCCGAATGTCCTGCGAAAGCGCGACGACTGCTCCGCCGAGGATTCCGCCTTGGCTGATGCCATAATAAAAGACGTCGCTCGTATCGATCAGAGATTGATCGAAGGGGCCTCCGCGGAAATTCGCATGCGAGATGAAGCCTTGGGGATGAACCATGAGCCGCGCAAGGTACAGGTTGTTGAGCAGGCCTTGTTGCAAACGGTCGGCCAATGTGTTTATCTTACCAAACTGCGCCACCATTTGCAAAATGTTCAGGTTGTCGCTCGATGCCATGCCAATGAAGTCCGTCGCGCAGAAGACGAAGTTGTACGTATTCGACAACTCGCCCGTCGCAGCGCCGCCATTCACTTGACTCGCATTTCCCTGCTGGCCATGACCATAAAGCGCCGCTCGGCCAGGCGTCACGGGAGTATTGTTCAGGGTGCCATCCACGAGCGCCGAACGCGGAATGTTGCAAATGAAGTTGGCCTGAAGCGTCCCATTACCGCCCAATTGATCGGGCAAACCGTCATCGGGCATGTCGTAATTGAAGGACGAACCAGAAACACCACCAGCCTGGTTCAAGTAATTCGGAACCGTAAACGTACCCTGGATACGCCGTGAACGGTTAGCGTCAGGGTTTTGCGTGACGCTCGTAATGGTAAACGTGGGCGCACCATTATTGAGTTTAGCGAATGCATCGTCGCGAATGTGCAGCATACGCGACGAAAGGCTCTTCCGACTCGACACCGTAAAATCCCATGCGATGTACAGTTCGCTTCGGTCGATACCCGTTTCGGCCAACGCTCCCAAAATCGTTTCCATGTGCGCCCGGCGCGCTTCGATTTCGGGAATGCTCGACGGAACGCCGTCACGATACACCTGGAATGCCGCCGACGGCTCGATCAAGTTGCCATCTTTGTCTTTTGCATTGCGCAGCGCAACGATATATCGATGTCCCTCACGGAAATTCATGCCTGCGCGAATGATGAACGAACGCGTCGAATCGCCCGACGCAAACGAATCCAACTCGCCCCACACCAAGTGCCGTTCGAGCGTATCGGCGTCAATCACCACGAGCGGTGAATCCGCATCGAGCGAGCGGTCCATGTAGTCGATTTGCCCCACGCCCGTTTGCGTGAGGTCGAGCCCTGGCACGTACGTGAGCACCATTTGACCAGGCGAAAATCCATCGCCCCAATTCATGTCGGTGGGATTTACGGCAATGCCGCCCGGGCTCACCAGCGTTCCCGGAGGAACTCCAGCGGCAGTCGAGAGATCAACCTCGGCATTGACGGGCATCGAGACCTGATTGAGCGCGACGCGCCTACCCGTATCGGTTTTGTCGTCCGCAATCGTGAAGTAATCGTTGGGGAACGGGTACAAGCAATGCGCCGAATCCAAGAAGTCACACCGATCGGCATTCTTCACGTCGACGAGCGCAGGATCGACTGAGCAGGTCACCGTGACAGCCTTGGAGGAAGCATCGGAAACGACTCCGCCACCATTCGTCACGAAACAGAATTGTGCCGGATTCGCCGGCTGCGCGGCAACAGTCACCTCATAATTCGATCCCTCGACGAGCGGCGTCATAAAGGCAAATTCGCCATTTTGCTCGACACTGAGATCGTCGCCGCCATTGTTTTGCAGCACGAGGCCCGTGCCTTTGAGTCCAACGACCGTTCCTCCCACGGGATATTGCAACGGGTCGTCGACACACTTGACGTCGACGCTCGTCACATCCGCCGCTGCCACAACCCCCTGACCACTGGAAACGGTACACGTTTGCGCCGGATTCGTCGGTTGCGCAGATACCTTCACGTCATAGCTCTGCCCTTCGATTTGCTTCGTCACGAATTGGAATGCGCCATCACCCGGAACGGAGAGGTCGTCGGCGCCATTGTTTTGCAGCACCAGCCCCGCACCCTTCAGGCCAGATACCAATCCCCCAATCGACCGACCTGGTAACGGTAGCGTCTCACAATCGACGGTTACGCTCGTCACGTCGGCGCCAGCAATTTTGCCCGATCCCCCGGTCACTTTGCAATCTTGATCGGGACTGCTCGGCTGAATGGCGACGGAAACGTTGTACGTTGCGCCATCGAGCAATGTCGGCGTAAACGTGAAACTGCCATCGGCCTCAGGAGAAACGCTGCTGAACAAGTCGTTTTCGAGTTCGACGGCGAGCACCAAACCTTGGCCCGCAAGGCCCGAAACCGTGCCGCCGAGCTTGTGCCCAGACGGATTGTCTATGGGCGCAGGATCTGATCCGCACCCCGTAACGAGTGCAAGAGCGAGTGGGAAAGACATGGAATACCGACGCATGGAACTACCTCCACGGGCGACGGTATCACGAAGCGAAAATGTCTTGGAGTCAAATGATACCGAAGGCCGCAGCGAATCCGATGCGCGAGATTTCGGTGGCACCTTTGCGGGCAACGAATTCACGAAACGTTTCGCCTGTGGCTCGTTCCGTTAGGTAATATTTACCAATCGCTGCAATCACCTTCGGCGTTTCTTCCTCGGGAACGCGACCATCGAGGCGATCACCGATACGCGCATCGGGCCCACAGCCACCACCGACGCGCAATGAATAGTGAGGCCTCTCCAAGCCATCCAGCCCTTTGACCATGAGACCCGTCATGCCGATATCCGCGACGTGGTGTTGTCCGCATGAATTCGGGCAACCAGATATCTTGATGCTGAATGGCCCAATGCCTCGCACGAGGTCGTCGACATCCACACGCGAACTACCGGCGACCAAATGCTCACGCACCCGCGCGCCCACGGCCATGCTCTTCGTAATCGCGAGCGAGCAATAATCCGCGCCTGGGCAGGACACGATGTCGGTAATGTGGTCCGCATCGGGCTCGGCCAAATTCACGAGCGCCAATGCACGATGCAAAGCTACGAGGTTTCCTTCGGGGACCCAACGCATCACGAAGTTCTGCGTATTCGTAGTGCGCACTTCGCCATTGCCATATTTACGGCAAATCTGGGCGAGCCGCCGCATTTGCTCACCCGTGATGTCTCCAAGCGGAAGCTTGATCGTGACCACGCGATAACCAGGCTGCTTTTGCAGCAACGTATTCGTGGCCTTCCACCGCGCAAACGCATGGTCCCCAAGCGCGGCACCTCCAGGCGGCAGAGACGGCGCTTCTTCGTCTTTGCATTCGGCGAGCCGGCGATCCAACTCCTCGGCAATCTTGGCGCCCTCTTCCGCTTCAACCTTTGCAAACTCTTCGTCGAGTTTTTCCAAAAATGCTTTTTCGCCGAGCTTTCGGAGCAGAAATTTAATTCGAGCCTTCTTGCGGTTTTTCCGTTCGCCATCCCGAAAAAATACTCGAATCACGGCATCACACGCAGCAAGCATCTGGCGCTCGGGCACGAATTCACGCCACAAATGAGCAATCTCGGGCGTCGAGCCCAAACCCCCACCAACGTAAATGGCAAAGCCTCGGCCCGTATCGTTCACCTTGGCAAACAAACCGAGGTCATTGATCATGACTTGCGCGTGGTCGTGTGCACTGCCGGACAAACCAATTTTGAATTTTCGCGGCAGCTTGCGATTGTGCGGATGGAACAAGAAATATTGCGTTATCGCGTGAGCATGCGGCGTCACGTCGAATGCCTCGTCCTCGACCACTCCCGCCAAATGCGACGCAGTCACATTGCGCACGGTATCGGCACACGCACCCACCGTCACCACCCCGGCCGCCGCCAATACCTTTTGCAGGTCGACCGTGTCGTCAATCTCGAGGTGATGGAGCTGAATGTCCTGCCGCGTCGTCACGTGCGCCAATCCCAACGCCCATCGTTCCGTAACTTCCGCTACAGCTTCGAGCTGTACCGCAGTCATCCGTCCACCTGGGACTTTTATGCGCTGCATGTTCTTCACATGCGCCAACTGACCGTATACGCCCATACCGAGACGCAGCGGACGGAATTGATCCGGCGTGATCTCGCCTCGCTTGAACCGCTCGATGTTCTGTGCGTACTCGTCCAGCGCTTGCTGCAGACGTGACGTATCGTCCGACATAGCGCGATTATATCCCGCATATTTCCGACGTGTCAAGTGGGAGAATTATTGGCATCGATTATGCAACTTGAATCACATGGCTGGTGATGGGCGGGACGAAACGTTGCTTACAAGTGCGTTTCGCGTGGACGCGACGAATCGCGCTCCTGCATTGGCGTCATTTGTAATCTTGGACCTGGCGAATCAGATAAGCTACGGGGTCGGGCAAACGCTTAATCGACGCTATATCCAATCCATGACGCGGCGAATTCCATAACCCGCGCGTTATCGTTGACCTGCTCCAAGAAACTTTGCCGCCAACGCGGATCACTAATGCGCTCGGCCCGCTTGAGCAATCGGTCCCGCGCCTCTTCGATTTGTTTTTCCGCCTCTTCGTCGTGGCCTGCTGCGCGCAATGCCAACGCATACGTCCAGCGAATCAGACTTTCGCCTTCTTCGATACCCTCGAGCCGATTCAAAATATCCACGGCTTCGCGAGAACGTTCGAGCGCCTCGGCTTCGTTGTTCTTCGCAATCGCAATGCCAGCAATGAGCGCCAATGCATATGCGCGAACGGCAGGCACGCCTTCGGATACCTCGAGCGCCCGCTGCGCCATGGCCCGTGCGCCATCTTTATCGCCAGCGAGCCGCAAAATCATCGACATGTAAATTGAGACAAACCCCTCGCCACGCCGATTGCCCTGTTGCACGACGCGCTCGAGCGCGGCAGCTTCGACTTTACGCGCCTCCTCGATATTGCCCAAGTGCGCCAGCGCATGACCGAGGTTGGCCAGAATCGACGATACGAAATCGAGCTGCATCGGCTCGGCAATGGCCAGTGCCTCGCGAAATGCGGTCACGGCCAAAGCATATGCACCTAAATGCACGTATGCATTGCCGATATTGACGCGCTGCAGACACGTATTGCGCATGTCTCCCGCGGACGTGAAATTCTCGACCGCTCGTTCCACGCGACGCACGTACGAGGTCAAGTCAGCTTCGTGCAAAGCCATTTCAGCGCGCGCAACATCGAGCCACGCCAAGACGAAGGGGCTGGTAATGCTATGCCTGAACGCAAGCTTTTGAGCGTTCGTCAGGGCATCCTGCGCTCGATCCGGCACGCCCAAACGCATCAATGCCACGGCGAGACGACACGCCGACACGACATGTCCTTCGCTCGTGACACCTTCGCCCACGAGCACGGTCATCTCGTTGTCGATGGCGCGAATTCGATCGACATCCCCAAGATTTCCGCAAGCAATGATCAAATGCCCCAAAGCTGCATGAAATGCGCAGCTACCGCGCGGAAAGAGTCGTAATGCCTCTTCGGCCGCTTGCTTGGCTTCGGTCGAGTTGCCGATCCAACGGTACGCAATGGCTTGCACCAGGCGCATACGCGCAAGCGCTTGCGGTTGGCCCTCGGGGGCTGCAATGGCTCTTTCGGCATACTTCGTCGCATCGCGTAGCGCATTGACCGAAAGCGCATCGAATGCCTTCATTTCGTCGCGCGAAAGCGGCGCATCACGCGGCGCCTCGGCAGCCTCGCGCCATTCGTGTTCGGCTCGCGGCAACTGCGAAAGCAATGCCCCGAGCCCGGCGGCATCGTCACCGTCGACAACCGTGTCTTCGTCGAGCACGAGATCGGTCGGATCAAGCTCGAGCACGTCGGAGCCGGCAAGATCCTTTTTGCGATGCACCGATGCCGCTTCGAGAAGATCGTCGCCGTCATCTTCCTCCGCAAGCGGCGGCGAAAAAACGGCATGTTGCGACATTCGCTCGAAGGCCAAGACCAGCTTGTCGCGGAATATCTGCATCGATTGGAGACGTTTGTCCTTGTCCTGGACGAGCGACTGCTGAATGACTTCCAGAAACGACGTGGGAATGTCGTCCACGAGCATCGACAGGATCGGCGGCGGCTGCGTAACGATCTTGATGAGCACCGTTTGCTGCGTCGGACCATCGTAAGGACGTTTGCCCGAGAGCAGCTCGAAAAACACCGCGCCGACCGACCACACGTCCGCACGCGCATCGACGTTCGGCATGCCCTGCGCTTGCTCGGGCGCCATGTACTCGGGCGTGCCCATCACTGCTCCGTGCAGCGTGAGTTTGTTTCGGCCTGGATCGGGTGTTTGCAAACGAGCCAAACCGAAGTCGACGAGCTTCGGAACGATCTCGCTCGACGTGCTCGTGAGGATGATGTTCTCCGGCTTGATGTCTCGATGCACGATCCCGCGTTTGTGCGCGGCCGCGAGCGCGCCCATGATGGGCACCATGATCGTCATCGCTTCGTGTTCGGAAAGCCGCCCGCGCGCGCCGAGATAATCGCGAAGCGTCTCGCCCGCAAGCAGCTCCTGTACCATGTAAAACGTGCCGTCACGGCGCTGGCCGACCTCATGGATCGTCACGACGTTCGGATGTCGAATCGCCGCCGTCGTTTGCGCCTCGCGACGAAACCGAGCGATCATCGCAGGGTCGCGATCGTAGCCCGGATGCATCAACTTGATCGCAACGCGGCGCTCGACGAACATGTCCCACGCTTCGAAGACGCTGCCCATCGAGCCCGATCCGATGAGGCGTTGGAGCGTGAACTTGCCGGCGATCTGCATCCCGGGTTGAAACGGCGTTTGTCCGGCCCCAGGACGTGCGGGATCCGAACCAGTACCTTCCGGTGACGAGCCAGTGCGCTCATCGTCTTTGCGGCGCTGCCAAAAGCGAAGCATCGTGCTCCTCCCCCTCCTCCGAGGGGCGAGCGAGAGGAAACCGCCAGCAAGGTGCGATGTCAAGCTTTGGTCGCGCGTCGGGTGAAAACATTCTGCCCCGCGTCCACTGGGAACACGAAAAGATGGTCCTGCCAACTGTGCGGGCCTCGTACGACATTCGTTTGACCTCAAACCACTACGCAAGAGGTGAGACCCGCGGTCGCAACGTCATGTTTCGATTGGATTGATCTTCGAAACGGAAGCCGATAGAGTCGAATGGCCTCACATGCTAACCGTCGGGGATTAGCCGCAAATTCCTCGATTCAAGGAGAACACCATGTTCGGACCGAATCGTTCGACGCTTTCTTCCCTCGGATTGCTGATCTCATTGGGTTGCGTATCGGCCATCGGATGCTCGCTCGAGACGTCGGGCAATCCGTTGAATTCGACGGGTTCAAGTGGCATGGCCGCCGCAGGAGGTACAGGAGGTACAGGAGGTACGGGGGGTACAGACAATACGGGGGGCATGGCGGGCACGGGCGGTGC
>CAZETM010000007.1:0-21250 GCA_964514885.1 uncultured Polyangium sp.
CCGTCCCTTGGCCCGGGTCTCTGCCGCTCCCCGCTCCGGCTCGCTCCCACTCACGATCCCCGCCCCCGCCGTTACCTCGAATTCGCCCTGTCGCGCGATCACCGTTCGAATCGCAATCGCCAAGTCCATCGTCCCATCCGGCGCGATGTAACCCAATCCCCCGCCATATACGCCCCGCGTCCCCACCTCGAGCTGCCGAATGATCTGCATCGCTCGCACTTTCGGAGCGCCCGTCAATGTACCCGCAGGAAACGCCGCCCGAAGTGCATCAATCGATGAGTTTGTCTCGGCCAACTCGCCTTCCACTTCACTCACGATGTGCATCACGTGCGAGAACTTCTCCACCACCATGTCTTTCACCACGCGCACCGTCCCAGGCACTGCCACACTTCCAATATCGTTGCGCGCTAGATCCACCAGCATCACGTGCTCCGCACGCTCCTTCGGATCCGCCAAAAGCTCCTGCGAAAGCGCCTCGTCTTCAGCATCCGTCGCTCCACGCTTTCGAGTGCCCGCAATCGGTCGCAACGTCATCTTCCGCCCGCTCACTCGAACCAACGTCTCCGGCGAAGCGCTCGCTATCTGCAATCCCTCCGCAAACGGAGTTTCCGCAAAGTCGAAGAAACACAAGTAAGGCGACGGCGAAAGCACTCGCATCGCTCGGTAAACATCGAACGGATCCGCGTCTTTCATCGGCACCGTGAACGTTCGAGCCAGCACGATCTGCAAACAATCCCCGTCCGCAATGTAGCTCTTCGCCCGATTCACCTTCATCGCATACGCGTCGTCGTTCAAGTTTGTCTCGACAGACTCGGGCAACGCAAGTGGGTCAGGAACAGGCAGCGCATCTAGCTCTGGCCCGTGCGTCATTTCCCACGCGCAACGCTCCAACGCGCCTTTCGATCGTCCCGCGATCGTCACCGTTTGCGTCATGTGATCGAACACGGCCACCGTCGCATCGCACATCATCCGTGCACGCAAACCCTCGTTTGGCCACGCCTTGATCGAGTGCTGCGCATGCGCCGCGTCGTACGAGATGAACCCCACGAGCGATTGCGATAGCCGAGCCGCAAGCGATTCGGCGTTTTCGAGCGTCGCGGCGTCGTCGGCGAGCATCGCGAGCGCATGCGCGCCCGGCGGATACGCATGCTCGCTTCGCGCGCGATAACCAATGATCGAGTACCTTCCCCAGCGCTCGCCAGGCACGGCAGACTCGAGCAAGAACGACGAACGACCGGCCGACTGCGCGCGTAAAGCGGCGTAGGCACGGACAGGAGTGACATGATCGGCAGCGAAAGTGCGGGTCAGGATCTGGCTCACGCCGGCAAGGGTACACCGAGCGCGCGGGTTGTGCTTTGATTCGATTGAGCTTGCAACCCCTTGCTCTTCTGCGTCCGGAGCGGCATCGTACGACGCAAGATGCCCCGCACGCTTTTGCGCTCGCTGATGGTCGGAATGCTGGTTGTCCTGTCCGCTTGTGGTGGAGTTCAAATCCCCGCGGATGCGCGAAAAACCGTCGTATCCCTCGACAAGATCGATTGTAGCGATTGCGGCGACGAAATCGTCGCGGACTTACGCACTCGTCCGGGTGTATACGATGCACAGTTCGATCGCAAGCAGGCCGAAGTCAGCGTCACGGCCGCCCCCACGTTCGATGTTTTCACCGAAGTCCGCAAGCTCGCTGCCGAAGACGGATTCGAGGCGATTTTGGGACGAGGCAAAGGCCGCTACCTCGAACACCTGCCATTTCCCGAAGGAGCGGATGTCGTGACCGTCGTGAAAGACGGCAGCGACTTACCGGACATGAAGCCGCACTTGGCAAAAGGCAAAGTCACGGTGGTCGACTTTTCAGCCGCCTGGTGCGGCCCGTGTCGCAAAGTCGACGAGCACATGGTGAAGGTATTTACCGCGCGTAGTGATCTTGCGTATCGGCGTTTGGATATCGTCGATTGGGACTCACCGCTGGCCAAGCATTACCTCACGAATGTCCCGCAGCTCCCCTACGTCATCGTTTACGACAAGAATGGTCAACCCATCGATCGTATTACGGGGCTCGATTTGGCTCGGCTCGACAAAGCCATTACGACGGCCACCAACAGCCAATAAAGTTGGCGCAACAGGAGCACTTCAATGGAACCTCGAATCGAAACGAAGATGGTCGATGCCAATGGCTTGACCTTTGAAGTGGACCAATGCGGCTCGGGCGACAAGTTTGCCTTGCTCCTGCACGGGTTTCCTGAATCCAAGTTTTCTTGGCGATATCAGATCCCGCTCTTGGTAAAACTAGGTTATCGCGTTTGGGCGCCGAATTTACGCGGGTATGGGAAGTCATCGAAGCCCGAAGGCGTGATGGCGTATCATCTCGATCGATTGGTCGAAGACGTGGCGGCGCTCATTGATGCGGCTGGAGCAAAAGAGACGCTGCTTGTCGCACACGATTGGGGGGCCATCATCGCGTGGTACGTGGCAATGCGCAAAACGCGCCCATTGGAAAAGCTGATCATCATGAACGTGCCGCACCCTGCGTGTTTCTTACGTGAGTTGAAGACGTTCGATCAATTGAAGCGATCTTGGTACATGCTTGCGTTTCAATTGCCATTTTTGCCGGAGCAGCAGCTTCTCGCCAACAATGCCGAGGCCATTGCCAAAGCGTTCCGCGGCATGGCTGTCGACAAAAGCCGATTTCCCGACGAAGTCACGAATGAGTATCGACGCTCGGCGCAGGAGCCCGGGGCAGCGACGGCGATGGTCAATTATTATCGAGCGCTCACTCGCACCAAACCATCGGCAGTACTTCCCAATGGCGGCAAGGTCGATGTGTCGACGTTGATGATTTGGGGCGCGAGCGACAAAGCGCTCAGCAATGCCAACACGCGCGGCACTGAAAATTACGTAAAGGATTTTACGTTGAGAATGCTTCCGAACGTATCGCATTGGGTGCAGCAAGAAGCACCGGAAGAAGTCAATGCGATCATGGAAGAGTGGCTCCTCACCCCCTAGCTCCTCACCCCCCTGGCCCCCTCTCCAACTTCGCTTCGCTACGTGGAGAGGGGGAAATGGTCCTCGATCCGATCTGTCACCCCTCTCCACGCAGCGGCGAAGCCGCGAAGTTGGAGAGGGGCCGGGGGTGAGGAGAGATGCCGGGGTGAAAACTCAATATTGACCGAAAAGGTCCTGAATGCGCGATTCGAGCGCCACCGCGATCTTGTACAGCGACGAGATCGACGCGCTCGATTCGGCTCGTTCGATCTGCGACAAGAGCGATACCGACAAACCCGTCCGCCGAGCCATCTGCTTCAGCGTCAGATCCTTGTCTTTGCGCAAGTTGCGAATCGTGTCGCCGATGACGCGATGAAGCTGTTCTTCCGGCGTACGCGCCAAACCCTTCTTGCGCATCACCCGCGCGAGCACTTCGCGGAACTCGTCGACATTGAATGGCTTCTTGATGTAGTCGACCGCGTCGAGCTTCATCGATGCCACGGCGCTCTCCAAGTTCGGGAAACCCGTGAAGATCACCACCGCAATGTCCGTGTCGACCTTGCGAATCCGCTTCAATACCTCGATCCCGTCGAGCTTCGGCATCATCAGATCCAAAATGATCAGGTGATAGCCGCCTGTACGAACCTCGTCCTCGACCGCCGACGGATCCACCAGAGTCTTGACCCGGTAACCGTCACGTTCGAGCAGAGTCTGCATGTAATCGCAAATCGCCCGATCGTCGTCGACGATGAGGATATTCACCGTGGGTAGTTCGATTGCCATGTTACTGCTCCTTAGTCGCGGCTACTCGACCGGCCCCCCGGAGACGCCGCATGTCCGCCCTGGGTCCCCCCCAAGGTCTCGATTCCAGTGGCACTTTAACACAATCTCGCACGTTCCAGGATGATCTTTTTGCTTGCGTTCTACGATTATTCCGCGTTTTTGCCGTCCACGACGCACAAAACGCCCGATTTCTTCGCTCGGCAACCTTGTTCAAGTCTGGACTTGACAGAACGCCCGGTTCCGTTCATGGTCCGCCCCCACGTCGATGGTGAATAGCCAACGGCTGGACGGGGCGTAGCGCAGTCTGGTAGCGCACTCGGTTCGGGACCGAGGGGTCGGAGGTTCGAATCCTCTCGCCCCGACTCACTAGTCGGAAAGATGGAGGGCTTCTTCGGAGGCCCTTTTCTTTTTCCATCTGCGCTGCAGAAGACGGCTGGTCCCTTGAACATTTCCTAGGGGCCAGGCACAACTGCGGACGGCGCTTTTTCCCACCCGCGCCCATAGCTTCGCTCGCATGGCCGACGACAAGCCCAAGGACAAGCCGCCGACATCTCGCATCGGCAGGCTCGCACGCCTCGCTAGCCTCGGAACTCGTTCCATCCCCTTCGCGCTCGAAGGGGCCAAACGCGCCCTCTCGCGCCCGAAGACCGCGGAAGACGACGAAGCGCAAAGGGCAAAGATGGCAGCCGAGGTCAAAAAGACCGCGGAAGCCATGCTGAAAACGCTCGGCGAGATGAAGGGTTTGCCCCTCAAGCTCGGGCAAATGGCCAGCTACATCGATGGCCTCGCGCCGCCAGGACACGAAGAAAAGTTCCAGGCCGTTCTGAAAAAACTCCAGGACAAAGCCCCGCCTTTGTCTGCTGAGTCCGCTGCGATTCAGATTCGTAACGAGCTGGGAAGCGCGCCTGAAGAAGTCTTCGCGAAGTGGGAGCCCATGCCGTTTGCCGCGGCAAGCATCGGACAGGTGCATCGAGCCGTCACGAAGGGTGGCGCGCACGTCGCCGTGAAGGTGCAGTACCCGGGCATCGACAAGGCGATCGAGAACGATCTGAAAAGCATCTCGATGCTCGAAACGATGATCTCGCCCTTGTCGCGCAAGCTCAACGCCAAGCAAACGCTCGACGAAATTCGTAAGGTTTTTCTCGACGAACTGGACTACGGCCGCGAAGCAGAGATGGGGGATTTGTTCCGCCGCATCAACCAAGACGATCCCGACGTCTTGATTCCCGAAATCCACCACTCGCTCACTACCAAGCGCGTGCTCACCACGGACTTCTGCGAAGGCTCGAGCTACGCGGACTTCTGTCGCGACGGCAGCCAAGAAGCTCGCAATCGCGCGGGCCAAACCATCTGGCGCTTCACGTTCCGCTCGATGCTTCGTTACGGAATGCTCTACGCCGATCCTCATCCGGGCAACTACCGCTTCTTGCCTGACGGACGCGTGTACTTCCTCGATTTCGGCTGCGTGAAAAAGCTCCCGCCCGAGCTGGTCGAAGGCATGAAACGCTACATGCGCGCCGCGCTCGATAGTGACTGGCCCGAGTTCGACAGAGCGTGCGTCGAGGTGCTCGGTTACGACCCGCACGACGAGAGCTGGGATCTTTATCGCAGCTACACGATGGAACTGATGATGCCGCTGTACACGCAGGAGCTTTGGGTGTGCTCACGCGAAAAGGCACGGGAGACGGTCCAGTTCATCGCTCGAGGGGTCAAGGCCCTGAGCTTCAAGGAAGGCGATGCGATCCCGCACATCCCGCACGTTCCGAAAATGCCGCAGGACTTCACGTTCGTGAATCGTCTGCAGTGGGGCCTCGCCTCGGTCATGGCGGGACTCGGAACCGAAGCTTATTTTCGGCGCATCAGCGAGGGTTGGATTCGCGACGGCGTCCATCCCATTCCGCCCTGACAAACTCGCTTCAAGGAAACATCACGATGACCGTTCGACTCACGCAAGTCGCCAAGCGTGCAGGTTGTGCTGCCAAGCAACCGCCCGGTTACCTCTTTCCGCTGCTCAGTCGACTACCGCCGCTCGTCGATCCAAACGTGCTCATCGGCTCGAGCACTGCCGACGATGCAGCGGTGTACCGTTTGTCCGCGGATACCGCGCTGGTTTTGACCACCGATTTTTTTACGCCCGTCGTCGATGATCCGTACGAGTTCGGAGCAATTGCCGCGGCAAACGCCTTGAGCGACGTTTACGCGATGGGTGGCAAGCCGATCACCGCCCTCAATCTCGTAGGCTTTCCCGACGAGACGCTCGATGCGGAGGTTCTCGCCGAGATCCTTCGTGGCGGCGCAGAGAAAGCGCGCGAAGCGGGAATCGATCTCGTTGGAGGTCATACGATCAAGACCGACGAACCGATCTACGGCTTAGCCGTGACGGGTCTCGTGCATCCTGATCGCGTGGTGTCGAACGCAGGTGGTAAGCCGGGTGATTTGCTCGTACTGACGAAGCCGTTGGGCATCGGAATTCTCACGACCGCTGCGAAGCAGAACAAAGATCCGAAGGGCGCGATCCGCAAAGCGATCGATCTGATGTCGATGCTGAATCGTGCCGCGTGCGAAGCGATGCTCGCGATTGGCGTGCATGCAGCAACCGATGTCACGGGGTTCGGCCTGTTGGGACATCTGCGCAACGTGGTGAAGGCGAGTGGATGCGGTGCGACGGTGTGGCTCGATCAAGTGCCCGTCGTGGAAGAAGCATGGGAGTACGTGCGTGAAGGCATCGCGCCTGGAGGGACGCACGCGAACTACCGCTTCTTGAACGATTACGTCACGTACGAGGACGGCCTGGACAAACCATCGCAGCTCGTGCTTTGCGACGCGCAAACATCGGGTGGACTGCTCATCGCGGTCGCGCCGGATCGAGCGGATGCGCTCGTGAAGAAACTCGAAGAGCTGGGAACGCCAGCGTTTGCGGTGATCGGCAAGCTAGACGAAGAGCCTGTGGGTCACATGCGCGTGGTCGCGAAACGCGCGTGATGTTGCGCTTGATGATCAGTGCGCGATCGACATGACGAAGGCGTCTTCGAGCCCGGTGCTGATGGCTGACGAAGCTGCGGCCCCAGCGCTCATCGTGCCTCGGTTCATGCCCACGACGATCGCGCGATCTTCGCCATCGCTATCGGTCCAAAGTACCGCGCCGCCCGTGTTCTGCGTCTCGCGATCACCATAGGCGCGGCCCCACAGAGGCGTCCCATTTGGGCTGAACTTGGCGGCGAAGACGTCGGTGGAAGAGCTAGCGACGTTGGCGCTGATGATGGCGTCTTTATCGAACAGCTCGATGACTCCGTCGAAGGTGCCGATCACGACGACATTGCCGCGAGCATCGAGCGAAACGTGATTGCCGAGTTGCTTGCCATCATGCCCGTAGCCTCGGCTCCAGACGTGCTCGCCGTTTGCGTCGAGCTTGGCGACGAGCAGGTCGAACGTGTTGATGTACCCCTCGAGGTTCGAGCCACCGAGAGAGACCTCGCCGCTGAAAGAACCTGTCAGAAGCACTTCGCCGCTCGGTGCGTACGCGACATCCGCCACGCGTTGCCAACGATCCTTCGTGCCGAACGTCTTCTGCCAGAGCCCGTTGCCCTGAGCATCGAGCTTGACGACGAAGCCGTCGTCGATGCCAAGCAAGGGTAGCTGCAGCGGCGGGAACACGAGCGTGTCGCTGTGCGTGCCCCCGACGATGACGGAGCCATCGGCGCGTGAAACGGCGACAGTAGCTGTTGGATCGAACCAATCGGGTGAACCTGCGCGACCTACGCGTTTGGCCCAAAGCGCCGTACCTGCCGAGTCGAGCTTGGCGACGAAGATGTCCTCGCTGCTGACATTCGCAGCGGACACTCCAGGCCCGAAGTCGAATGCGTCACCACGCGCAAACCCCACGACGATGATGTTGCCATCGCCGTCAGTCGCCACGTCGGTGATGAAGTTCTCCATGTTGTTTCCGAACGTATGTACCCAAAGGGGTTGTCCGGACGGACTGATCTTCACGATGTACGCGTCGTACGAGCCGACCGTCAATCTCGGGGTGTGCCCGTCGACGGCGAGCGTGCCGTTGTAGCCACCAGCAACGATGGTGTTGCCTTGGAAGTCGATGTCGACGACCGAACGAATCATTTCGGCGTCGCTCTTCAGAGCCAGTGCCCACAAGGGTTGGCTGCCTGTCGCGGCGTATTTGGTGACGAGTATGTTGCGACTCACGCCACCGGGTAGGAAGGGAAGGTCGTCTGCAAGTCCCGGGATGACGATCGACGAGAAGAAGCCGAGCGTCATGACGAAGGTGTCGGTCGAAGGATCGAGCGCCACGTCGTAGGCATGTTGATCGGCAGTAGATTCGCCAAACCCAAGGGCCCACTGCGGATCGCCACGATTCGCAACGACCGGTTCGTCCGGAGGACCAGGTTGAGCATCCGGAGCTGCACACGAAGCAGCGAACATCGAAACGAGTGAGCCTGCCAGGAGGCACGTTCGAGCCTGTCGCATCTTCGTCCCGATCATCAGAACCGACCTCCGACTGTTGCCCCAACGTTGGTTGGTCCGAGCCAGGGCATCACCATCGTTGCGGTGCTCTTCTTCGTCGTCGGCGGTCCCAACACGATGCCCACGACCGCTGCTCCGATACCGATGACACCTGCAGTGCCAAGACCGATGAAGAGGGCGTTGTCGCGATTTTTGCGACTGTTGTCATTCGTTGGATCGTAAACTTGTTTGGAAGGACAACCTTGCTCGACATTGCCGTTGCAGATGCCGATCTGTTTGCCTTCGACGAACGCTTGATCGGCTCTGAAGACTGCGGCGCCTACGATCAACGCGACACCCGCACCTCCGCTGATCCACGCCCACGTCGGCACGCCTCGCGTCACCGACCAATCACTCGTGCGTTTCGCGAGGGTGAGCGTGAGTTCGACGAGTTCGCCTTCGGCAACGGTCACGCTTTCCGTATACGATTCGAATCCTGGAGCTTCAGCGAAGATCGACTGCTGTCCTGGGTCGACGGGGATCACCGTTCCGAGCAGCGCGATGGGGATCTCTTTACCGTTCTGCGTGACGCGTAGTCCCGACGGAGCACTGCCACTCGTCATGATCTTCAAGCGCGGAAGACGCGGTTCGATCTCGGTGAGCCCCTTCTTCGCCACTTCGTCGAGCGCCTTCTTTCGTTCCTCGCCCTGCGTCTCGCGATTGATGACGAGCGAGCGCTGATAGGCGGACCACGCGAGCGCGAGCTTGCCATCGTGTTCGTAACATCGCGCGATGTTGAGCAGCGTGCTGGCGGCTGGATAGAGCGCCATGCTCGCTTCGAACTTCTGACAACCCTCGCTCCACTCACCGCGATCGACAAGCTCACGACCAGCTTGGAACAAAGCCGCTGCCGTTGGATCCGGGACGGAGGTATTGCCGCCTGTTGCGGCAGCAGGGTTGGTCACTACGAACGTTGCGAGCAGTGCACCGAGGATCGAAAGGCGGCCGAAAGCTCGACCGGCGCGTGCACGGAAGTGGCACACGCCCGCGCTCGGGATGCGTGGGTCAGAGCTCTCGGAGTGGATCATAGGTGCCGGTTTTTTTGGTCGTCGTCGGGTCGGACTTTCGTTTGACCGAAGGAGATGTTTTGCCTATCGACGAGCCCGGCGGCAAGACCGTTGCAGCAGGTGATGATCCCGTTGCGGAAATCGAGACGACTTCAGCGTCAGGTTCGGTCGGTTCTGGGGCGGATGCATCTGCCGGCGCAGCATCTGGAGCATCGACGGAAGACGCGGCAGCCAAAGCAGGGTCGGTCTTCGCTGGCTTGTCTTCCTTGAGCAAGCCCATGGCGATCGCCACGCCGCCAATTCCCGAAAGCAGCGCGAGCAAGAGCAGCGCCCACACGGCTTTGCGACCGGACTGTTGTTGCGTTGCAGGCTGAAGCGAAGGCACTCCTGGCAACGGAGGAATCGACGGTACGAGCACCGATTGGTTTGTCGTAGCAAACCCTCCCGGAACGGGTGGCGGACCGAACGACGGACGTGATCCTGGCGCGGGCGGAGGAGCAAACGACGGTCGCGAATTGGCCGCCGGTGGAGCGAATGACGGGCGAGAGCCACCGGAAGCGGCAAGAGGTATCGAAGGCGTGGGCGACGACATCGGCGCATCGCCCGGCACGTGGACGAGCCGATGCACCGCGGTGCGCGTGAGCATCACGGACTCGAGCTCCCAATCGGCATCCGGCATTGTCGGCGAAGGGCCTCGATGTTGCAGCGGAACACCAAGCACCTTCGCCAGCTCGAGCACCATGTCCGAAGCGCGATCGAAACGTTCACCGGGTAACTTCGCCGTTGCGCGCAAGAACCACTGATCGAACGCGTGAGGAAGCGTGACGCCGTAACGAAGAGCGCGCTGCATCGGAGCTTCCTTCGCGCCGTCGACCATGCGCAGAAGCAGTCGATACAACGTGTCGCCGTTGCGGCTTTCTTCGAGCCAATACGGTTCACCAACGAGCAGCGCGTAGGCGATGTGCGCAAGTGCGTACAAGTCCGCTCGATGATCGATCGTTGCATCACCAAGGATCTGCTCAGGCGACATGTACGGCGGGGTTCCGAGATTGATCGTCTGCTGCTTCTTCGCCGGACCTTCGCTAGCCGCGACCACTTTCGCGATGCCGAAGTCGAGGATCTTGATGCGCAACGACCCGTCATCACGACGCGTGACGAAGAGATTCTCCGGCTTGAGATCTCGATGCACGATGCCGGCAACATGCGTCTTGTCGAGGGCCCGTGCGGCTTGCGTCAGGATCAGCACGACTTCGGGCGCTGACAGTCGCGTGCGCTCCGTGAGCACGTCGGCGAGGTCCGTGCCTCGCAGAAGCTCCATCACCAGAAACGGCGCGCCTGTGTCGGGATCGACATCCGCGTCGAACGTCTCGACGATGTGCTCGCTCTCGATGTGCGCAGTCACCGTCGCTTCAAGCTTGAAGCGCTCGCGCATGTCCTCGTCCGTAACGAGGCTCGGAAGCATCACCTTCAGCGCGCGGTGCCGATGGGTCTTGTTATCGATGACCTCGTAAACGGCCCCCATCGCGCCCGTGCTGAGGCAACGCACGACCTCGTAATGGCCGTGGAAAAGCTTGCCCGGGGACAGTTGTCCCCCAATCAATGCCGACAATGGATCTCTTTTCTATTCTCCTGCTCGGTTGCTTTCAATAGCTCGTCGAGCAGATCGTCGGGATTGTCGTGATGCGGTCAGAGAATATACGCGATCATCGCTCTCGCGATTTGTCTGTGGACTTCTGCGCTGAAATTCGTCGCCGCGTTGAACGGCTGGATCGAGGCTAGCGCGCGAACTCATGGTTATGTCGCTACGCAACATCGGCAAGCTTGCCTGCATGCGCCGTGGCGTTTGTTTCACCGTCGCGCTAGACCCGCGCCTTCCTGAGGTCCGTGATGCTCGAAGACAAACTCCGTGAATGCCTGACCTTCGATGATGTGCTGCTCGTTCCAGCCTACAGCGAGGTGCTGCCGAATCAGGTGGACGTCAAAGGAAGATTGAGTCGCCGCATCGCGCTCAACATCCCGCTCGTCAGCGCCGCGATGGACTCGGTCACCGAAGGTCGCACGGCGATCGCGATGGCCCGGGCCGGAGGCATCGGCATCATCCACAAGAACCTGCCGATCGCGATGCAAGCTCGCGAAGTCGAGCGGGTCAAACGCGCCGAGAGCGGGATGATCACGTCGCCGGTGACGGTAAGGCCCGATCAATCATTACGCGAAGCTCTCGGCGTGATGAACGAGCACGACATCAGCGGCGTGCCTGTGGTTGAGTCAGACAAACCCGTCGGCATCTTGACCGCGCGCGACATCCGCTTCGAGAAGAACCTCGATCAACCAGTCCGAGCGCTCATGACGAGCAATCTCGTCACGGTGCCTCCCGGCGTGTCGAACGATCACGCGAAGGAACTGCTGCACAAGCATCGCATCGAGAAGCTGCTCGTCGTGGAAGGTGGACGGCTGGTCGGACTCATCACGATCAAAGATTTGCTGCAGGCCGATCGAAATCCCGAAGCGCTCAAAGACGAAAGTGGAAGGCTTCGCGTGGGTGCAGCGCTGGGACCTTCAGCGGACGCAGACGAACGCGCCGAAGCGCTCGTCACTGCTGGCGTGGACGTTCTGGTCGTCGACACGGCACATGGTCATTCGCGTGGCGTGCTCGAAGTCGTCATGCGTTTGAAGAAACGCTTTGCTCAGCTCGACATCATTGGCGGCAACGTGGCTACGGCTGACGCAGTCGAAGCGCTCGTCGATGCAGGTGCCGATGGTGTGAAGGTGGGCATTGGACCGGGCAGCATTTGCACGACGCGTGTCGTTGCTGGCGTTGGAGTTCCTCAAGTGACGGCGATTTCGGATTGCGCGAAAGCAGCCGATCGACACGGCATTCCGATCATTGCTGATGGCGGCATCAAGTTCTCTGGCGATGTGACGAAGGCGCTTGCTGCGGGTGCGTGGAGCGTGATGGTCGGCTCGCTTTTCGCGGGCACGGACGAAGCTCCTGGTGACCTCGTGTTGTACCAAGGTCGCAGTTACAAGGTGTACCGCGGCATGGGCTCGCTCGGCGCGATGAAGAAGGGCTCGAAGGACCGGTACGGTCAGGCGGGCTCAGCGGACGAGAAGCTGGTGCCGGAGGGTATTGAAGGGCGCGTGCCGCATCGAGGGGCGCTGGGATCGATCCTGCATCAGCTCGTGGGCGGTTTGCGTTCGGGCATGGGTTACACCGGATGCACGACGATCGCCGAGCTTCGTCAGAAAGCGCAGTTCGTACGCATCACGTCTCAAGGTTTGCGCGAGAGCCACGTGCACGACGTGATCATCACCGAAGAAGCACCGAACTACCGCACATAGTTTGAGCTGCAACCTTCGGGGCTCAAACCATTTGAGCACCAACGATCATCTTTTTGCGGAGCGACCTTCGGACAGGTCGTATCGGTAGACGAGGCCTGCGCGCAGCAGAAACGCCGATGTTGCGCCTGCGCCTGGAGCGCAATAATCGAGGATGTCGCTCGACAAGCGATACGCATCGAACGCGGCATCCGTCACGAACGAGACTGTCGACGCGAGCGGAATTTCGACACCGCCGCCGAAGCGCAGCGCGCCGTTGAAGCTATCTGTGGCGGAGCAACCGAACGAGCGCGCGCCGCCGACGCCCTGATCGAGCAGCACCACGCCACCCAGGCGAGCTTCTTGCCAAGTTGCTCCGACGCCTATTCCCAAGAACGGAGTGCCCCAGGTCAGCCCGGACAAACGCATGCGCAATTGTCCCCAGATCGTGTCGAGAGATCGATCGATGTGCACGACGCCGAAGCGACCGACGCCGCTGTCTTCGCGTCCGAGGCCTAGGTGCTCGTAGGACAAACCGACCGAAAAGGGCTCGTATTGATAGGAAAAGCCGACGCCGAAGTTTCCTCCGAAGCGCTGCGTGATGTTGAAGAGTGGCGCATCGCCGAGACGCACGGCGCCACCCACCAAGACGAACGGATCGAGGCTTGTTTTACGCGGGCTGCGAGCTGCGATCGGTTCTTGGGTTGCTACCGGTTGTGCATGAGCAGAGGCTGGCCCGAGCAGGCACAGGAGAAGCGCGACCCTTCCGAAGGGCCTTGCCCACTGAAAAATCCCGTCGACTTTCCGCATGGCCAAGGCTTACTCGTCAGGTTTCTTCACTGGCAATAAATGGAGCGCTTGACCGACTCGCGACAGTTTGCCATCTTCGGCCGCGGAGGGTTGTCCGAGTGGCCGAAGGTGCCTGATTCGAAATCAGGTGTACCCGCGAGGGTACCGTGGGTTCGAATCCCACATCCTCCGTAAAGTCCAGTGCGCAGTGAGTTTCACCGGGACAAACCATCCCGGTGAATTCATGTGGACCATCGAGAAGCCAACCTCACGGTCGGTGGATCGACAAGCGCCTGGAGAGGTGACCGAGTGGCCGAAGGTGCACGACTGGAAATCGTGTGTACGGAAACGTACCGCGGGTTCGAATCCCGCCCTCTCCGCAGAGATTTTTCTTCGCGTAAAACTCGCTTTTTTCGTGAGTTTGGCGGAGAAGGATCGAGGTTGGTTTGACCTTCAGTTCGGTTTGCTCATCTGAGCAGAGCGGGCATGAAGGTGGATCAAGCTGGATCCAGTCAGAAATCCTGACTGTTGATCCTTGACAGACCTGGGTGTTGACTGTAGAAGTGGCGCCCCTTTTTCAAGAGTCGGTGTCCCGCGGAGTCCGAGCGATGAATCCTGTTCCGAAATCGTTCAGCGCCAAACCTGCCCAGGCGCAAGCAGATCAAAAGTGGTGGGTTATCGATGCCGAAGGTAAGCCTCTCGGCCGAATGGCCTCGAAGATCGCCACGGTGCTGCGCGGGAAGAACAAGCCCACCTTCACGCCTCATGTCGACACGGGTGACTTCGTGATCGTCGTGAACGCAAAGAAGGTGCTGCTCACGGGACGTAAGTTGGAGCAGAAACAATACGTCCGACACAGCGGCGAGCCGGGTGGCTTCCGGAGCGAATCGTACGGCGATTTGCTCGAGCGCAAGCCCGAGCTGCCGATTCAGAAGGCCGTCAAAGGCATGCTCCCGAAGAACACCTTGGGGCGCGAACTGCTCACCAAGCTCAAGGTTTACCCCGGACCCGATCACCCTCACGCGGCCCAAAAGCCGCAACCCATTGCGTGAGGTCGAGGCCAGCCATGCCCGAGAACAATCGCATCTACGCCACTGGAAAACGCAAGACCGCGGTCGCGCGCGTCTGGCTCTCGCCGGGATCCGGCACCATCTCCGTCAACGGTCGTACCTCGGACGAATATTTCGTTCGTGAAACGAACCGAATGATCATGCGCCAGTCGCTCGAGTTGCTCGAGCTGGTCGATCAGTATGACGTCCAAGCAACCGTCGTCGGTGGCGGTCACAGCGCTCAAGCCGAAGCGATGCGTCATGGCATTGCTCGCGCGCTCATCGAGTCCGACCCCGAGCGTCGCGCTTCGCTCAAGCGTGCAGGCTTCTTGACGCGTGATGCGCGCAAGAAGGAGCGCAAGAAGTACGGTCAACCGGGCGCTCGCAAGCGCTTCCAGTACTCCAAGCGCTGATCGAAGGGCCTTCGCCCTCGTCACTCAAAACCCTTCGGATTCGTCCGAGGGGTTTTGTCGTTTGTCGGCGCTTCGTGATTAAGGTTTCGGCCCGATCCCGGGGGGTATGGGGGGCAGAGCAGTCGGCCCGTGCTTTTGCGCAGCAAAAGCACCTGGAGGGCCGCCTGCGAGCCCCCCATCGTAAACTAGACTCGCGAAGCGCCGCGTTTACGCGCGCGAAGCGAGGGCACAAACCCTGGCTTGGCTGCAAACCAACTCTTCTAATGCGCCTGCGAATCTTCGTCCGGATCGTCGTCGGGCGCTTCAGGCTCAGGCTTCGCTGCCGCAGGCGTAAGCGCAGCCTTCGGCGCTGCGCCCGCCATCGGTACCGCGGACGAAGGACCCATCGGCATCGATCCAAGTAGCGGCGCCGGTATCGGGATGCCGCTCTCCTCATCACCCTCGGCGTACTCTTCCTCGACCACCGCCGCGGTTGGCAGCGGAGGAGCCCCTGGCGCACTCGCCGACGACGATCCGCCCGCCACCACGACTGCGCTCGCTGACGAAGACGACGCAGGCGTTGCGACCTTGCGTGGCGCGGGCGGAGGCTCGGGAAGCGGTATCGCATCGAGACGCTTGTCCAGATCCGCTTTCGCCTCGAGAAACGCAGCACGATCGATCCCTGGCATCACCCGCTCACCATCGAGCTTGAGTGTCTCCGCGTCGAAAAATTTCCCATCCTTCTTCGCGCTGAAATGTAGATGCGGTCCGGTCGAACGACCCGTCGATCCGACGAAGCCCACGAGCTGCCGTGGACCGACCTTCATGCCCACCTTTATGCCAGGCGCGAACTTCGACAAGTGCGCGTAGCCCGTCTCCACTCCGTTCGGATGCATGACCGTGACCAGATTGCCGCTCGGCCCAAGGGGTCCGACCCAAGCGACAACACCGCGAAACACCGAGTACACCGGCGTTCCCGTCGATGCGCCATAGTCCGTCCCGTTGTGCGGCATCACCTTCTTGAGCACCGGATGCATACGCTTCGGGTTGAACCTCGACGTCACCGGCGCTCCGGGAACTGGTGATCCCCAACCTCCCGAGAACGGCTGCTTGAACTTCTCGTCCCAATATCCGCGCGACTCAGTTCCGTGGAACGCGTAAACGCGAATGGGTTTGGCCGCAGGATCGGCCGGTCGATACTCGAGCGCGACGACTCGTTTGTATTTCGAGAACGAGCCAAGTGCAGTCTCTTCGACCGCGATCAGCCGAATCGTCGAGCCCTCTTCGAACGTCTCACTCGAGACTCGTCCACCGAGCGCATCATCGATCAACTGGATGACGCCATCTTCGAAGCCGCCGAATTTGTACGAGCCCGTAAGATCTTTCGGCGACACGTAGAACGAGCCTACGACTTCGCCTTCGGCCACCTGCATGTCGAGCTTTTTGCCCGCGAGGATGCCGGCTTGGTCTTCAGCCGCTTGGAAGACCTCGGTCGCGTTTACTTCGTATTCGAAGGCTTTTACGCGCTTCGTCGCTCGCTCCATCGCGACGGAAAAACGATCCCTCTTGCCGCACTTGTCGAACTTCCGCAGCTCGGCAAACGCTTTCATGATCCGATAGGACTGCGCCTTCGGAACGTTCTTGTCGGCCAACGCATCGATGAACGACTTGGTACCGATCGAGCCGTGAACGATCTCGACCGAAGGATCCTTGCTGAACTCCGACAAACGCCACGGCCCTGCAATCACCACGCGCTGATGCTTCTTCGGTTGAGCTGCAGGAGGTGCTTCGGGGTCGTCGGGCGAGTCTCCAATACGATGCGCGTTGCCTGCGTTCGCGACGACAGCGCGCTCATCACGCGGCGGTACGACTTGAATGAGCAACGCGATGATCGACGTCATCGTGGCCAGGCCAAACAGCCCGCCAAAAATCGCTGTCATCCGCGGCGAAAGAACAACGCCTCCATGCGCTCGCGGCATGGCTCGAAGCGATGCGTTGCCAAGACCTGAACCGAGTGGATTTTGGCCTGGCACATTCGTACCGCTCGACAGTCCAGACAGCGGCCCACGAGGTGCAGCCGGCGGTCCTTCCGCTTCACGCCTGCGAGGTGGAACGACGAGACGCGGAGGCTTCGTGCGCGCTGCAGCCTCACGCGGATCTTTGCCGAGCGGCGCTTGGAGGTTCGACGCCTCGTCCAGGTCCTCCACACGCAAGCCCGTGCGATCTGCGAAAGGAATCAACGGCTCCGGTGCGTCTGCCACAAGTGGGGACGTACCGCGCCGAAGCGACTGCGGCAAGTAAATGCACGACCGCGTCGAACATGTGCGCCCGCGTCAAAGTCCTTCAAAACAAGAGAAAATATGCGCAGCGAATTCGCCGACCGCGCTCGGTCGTCTTATGCTCGCCACATGCAAGAACGCCTTGAGGATTTGCTTCGAGTCGCCCGAGAAAGTTACGGACGCCGCGATTACGCCCGGGCCGAGCCAACCCTTCGACGCGTGCTCGAACATCACGACGACTACCCCGATGTCCACAACATGCTCGGCGTGATCCTCCATGGACGTGGTGACCTTGCGGGGGCAACGCAACACTTCGAGCGTGCCACTCAGGTCAACCCGAAATACACCGAAGCGCTCTTGAATCTCGCCGTCACGCACGCAGACAGCGGCGACTACGAAGCTGCGCGCGGCATCTACGATCGTCTTCGCGAAGGACACACGGGCACCACGGCCGATCCTTTCGTTCGCGGCAAAATCGCCAACCAACACGCAGCTCTCGCGCAAACTTATCTCGACGCCGGATGCCCTCTCGATGCGATCGACGAATTGCAACGAGCCATCGCACTCTGTCCCGATTACCCCGACTTGCGCACGCGCCTCGCATCACTCTATCGCGACCAAGGCAACCACGCGCTCGCACGCGAACACCTCGCATCTGCCGTCGCGAAAAATCCACACTACGCACCCGCGCATGTCCTCATGGGCCTCACCATGCTCGCTCTCGGAGCGCCCGATCGCGCTGTCGCTGCACTACGCACCGCGCTCACGGTCGACCCGGGCAACAAGGCTGCCAAGATGCACCTGCGACGCATCGAGGCGGAGCGCAACGCACGAACGACACGACGAACCAGCAGCTCGAGCGACGACGCCACGAGCAACTGATCACGACCCACCTTGGCGAAGTTTTCCTTCTGGCGTGAAGAGTGCAAACGCGCCTTCCGCGATCTCAAAGGTGAAGACCTCACACCGACGCGTCTCGGACTCGCCGTCGCCGTCGGTCTCTTCATCGGCTCACAGCCGGTCTTCGGCTTGCATCTCTTCCTCGTTCTCTTCGTGTGCTTGAAGCTCCGTCTGCACGCCGTTCTCTCGTACGTCGCCGCCAACATCTCCAATCCGTTCTTCGCACCCGCGCTCATCACCGCGGAAGTCCAAGTCGGAGGACGCGTGCGCACGGGACAGTGGCCCAGGCTCGATCGCGAGATCCAAGCTGGCTACGGCGCACTCGTCGACTTCGCCGGACACATGCTCGTCGGCGCTCCACTCGTCGGTGTGGGTCTCGCCATCAGCGGCTTCGCACTCACGTGGACGTTTGTCTCTGTCAAACGCGTGATTCGTCCTGCAACGAGCGCGCTGCCGCCTTATCGCTTGCCTGCAGAAGCGCCGTTCTGGCTTCACGCGACCGAACGAGTCGCCTCTCGTTACGCTTCGCCCGAGAGCACATCCGCTGCGGATAAAAGCCAATTTCACTACGTGCGCATCAAGCTCGCCGTCGATCCCATCGCGCGCCTCATCGCAGATGTCGAAGGCGAACGAGATGCAGCGCTCGGCGAAGTGCTCGACATCGGCACCGGTCGCGGACAACTGCCCCTCTTGCTCCTCGAGCTCGGACGCGCGACACGTGCCCACGGCGTCGATTGGGATCGCACGAAGATCATGCATGCACGTCGTGCTGCAGAAGAGACGTCCACGGGTCTGCCTGCAGCGCTCGCGACGTTCGAAGCGGAAGATGCGCGCACGTTCGAAGCAGCATCTGCAGACACCGTGCTGCTGATCGATCTGCTCCACTACTTCAGCATCGACGAACAAAACGCGATCCTCGATCACGCAGCGGATCACGTCAGGCCTGGAGGCAGACTGCTCGTACGTGAAGCCGACACGGAACGAGGCTGGCGCAGCATCGCCACACTCATCGAAGAGAAATTCTTCACGGCCGTACGATTCAACCGCGGCGAACGAGTTCGCTTCAGACCTGCACGCGAGATCGTTTCGCGTCTCGAGGCGCGCGGTTTTTCGTGTGAAGTCGTGCCTGCATGGGGCTCGACACCTTTCTCGAACGTGCTCGTCGTAGCGCGAGCCCCTGCTGCATCATCGGAAAACAACAGCGCTGCGTGATTCCGACGGCCGAAACGAACGCACGCCTTCGCGTTTCGTTTGGGTGTGGTAGCGTCCGCAGCGATGTTCGCCCGCTCTGTGCCCCTCATTCTGTTGCCGCTTTTGGCAGCGGTCCCTGCGTGCGCGCCCGTTCCTCGAGCCGCTGCGCCTTCTGCGCCGAAATCCCAAGAAATGCCGGATTCGACTCCGCAAGCGTTTCCTTGGGATCAGCCCAATACTCCGGATTGGCAAGAAGTTTCGCTTCCGCGCTCGATTCCAGCGGTTGTCATTCGCAATGCAACGCTGATGCTCGCGACGGGAAAAACGATTACGCGAGGCAGCATTTTGCTGACGAACGGAAAAATCGCTGCGATTTCGGACGGTGAGATCACCGCACCCGAGGGGGCGCAAATCATTGATGGCGCTGGAAAATTCGTGACGCCGGGCACCATCGACACCCATTCGCACATTGGCGTCTATCCCATGCCGGGCGCGGCAGCTCATAATGATGGCAACGAAGCCACTTCGCCGGTCACGCCGGACGTACACACGGCCGATGCATTCTGGCCGCAGGATCCGGCTATCGAACGAGCGGTCGCGGCAGGAGTGACCACGTTTCAAATTCTGCCTGGATCGGCGAATCTCGTGGGCGGTCGCGCCATTACATTAAAACTACGTCCCGAGCTTTCGGGAAAGCTCATGCATTTCCCAGGCGCTCCGGACGGCCTCAAAATGGCTTGCGGCGAAAATCCGAAACGCTTCTACGGACAAATGAAGCATTCCGCACCGGGCACGCGCATGGGCAACCTTGCCATGCAACGCAAAGCGTTCCTCGATGCGAAGAAGCTCGAAGAGGAATGGACTCGTTATCGAGCGGCCGAAGCGAAGCGTGTTACCGACGATAAAAAGGCTACTGCTACGTATACGACGGAAGTCGCCAATCGCGAAAAGCAACAAGCCGAATGCAAGAGCGACCCGTATTTCCCCGCATGCGCCGAATGGCAAAAAGGCTGGGACAAACCGCTCGTGGCCCCGGCACCCACGCCCGCAGGCGCGCCTCCTTCTCGTGATCCGGCCAAAGAAACCTTGATTGGCGCCATGCACGGCAACATCCTCGTGCACATCCATTGTTATCGAGCGGACGACATGATCGCGATGCTTTCGCTTGCTGACGAAATGGGTTTTTCCGTGCGTAGTTTCCACCACGCGCTCGAAGCGTATAAAATTCGCGACATCCTTGCCAAACGCAAGATTTCGGTATCCACCTGGGCTGATTGGTGGGGATCCAAATTGGAATCGTATGACGGCATTCCGGAAAACCTGGCGCTCGTTCAAGAGTCCGGAGGCGTGCCCATTTTGCATACCGATTCGGCCGAAGGCATTCAACGCATGAATCAAGAAGCTGCCAAAGCAATGGCCAGCGGACGTCTTGCAGGCATTGCCCTCACCGAGGAAGACGCCATTCGCTGGCTCACTGCCAATCCCGCGTGGGCACTCGGCATTGACAAGCGCACGGGCACGCTCGAAGTCGGCAAAGACGCCGATGTCGTCCTCTGGGATCGTAATCCTTTCTCGGTGTATGCCTCAGCCGAACGCGTATGGATCGACGGGCTCAACGTGCATCAAAAAGGCAAAAAACGCGCGCCGTGGAGCGATTTCGAGCTGGGACAAGATACGGGTCGACCAACCTCGCTGCTTTCCGGAGGTGCGCCGTGAAAAACGTTTTTCTTGCATTGCTTTGTTTTGCCGCTACGCTCGTGGGCTCTGGTGCGTCGGGACAACCTGCACCACGCCCGGCCAAACCCATAGCAGCAGAGCCCGCCACTGCCGCACCGATCGCCATCGTTGGCGGACGCGTCATCACGGGTACAGGCGAAGTTCTGGATGATGCCACGATCCTCATCGAAAAAGGCCTCATTCAAAAAGTGGGCAAAGGTCTCGCCGTACCTGCGGGCACTACGACCGTCGACGCCAAAGGCGCAACGGTTACCGCAGGTTTCGTCGATGCCCTCACTTCGACGGGCCTGATCGAGATTTCCCTCGAAGAC
>CAZETM010000007.1:21350-43610 GCA_964514885.1 uncultured Polyangium sp.
GCGCTTCTGCGCACGCGCGAAGCATTCGACGATGCGCGTACGTTCCAGAAAAACAAGGCTGCGTGGGAACGGAATCAAAGCCGACAATTCGCGCCCAGCCGCCTCGACCTCGAAGCCATTACCAATACGCTCGCCGGGAAAACCCCCGTCGTTTTCCACGTCGATCAGGCTTCCGACATTCTCGCTGCAATCGGGCTAGCCAAAGAATTCGGCCTTCGTCCCATCATCGCCGGTGGCGCGGAAGCGTGGAAAGTGGCCAAACGCTTGGCTGAAGCAAAGGTCCCGGTATTGGTCAATCCCCTTGCAGCCGGCCCAAGCTCGTTCGATTCAATCGGCACGCGTGACGACAATGCAGCTCTGCTTCACGCAGCCGGCGTGCCCGTCGTCATTACCACGGGCGAAACCCATAACTCACGAAAGCTGAGGCAACTCGCGGGTAATGCCGTACGTGCTGGATTGCCACACGAAGCAGCCATTGCAGCAATTACGCGCGCTCCCGCCGAAGCGTTTGGCATGGCCGCTCAATACGGAACGATCGCGCCGGGCAAAGTCGCCAATGTCGTCGTTTGGTCTGGCGACCCGCTGGAAATCTCGTCGCACCCATTGGCCGTCGTCATCCGCGGCCGTCAAGTCGACCTGAGCAACCGACAAACCGCGCTCTTCAATCGATACCGCAAGCTGCCTGCTCAACGGTGAGAACGTGAGCGCGGCGCTGGAAGAAAAACCTGCGTTACCTACCGCAGACGAAAAATCCGCGCCGCGTTTTCGTTACCTCGTTTTCCTACCACGATTCGTCGCTGGCCACATTTTCGCATACCCACTAGCATTTGTCTGGGCCATCGCCTCGATGCCCCTCGCCATGCATTTGCATTTCGACCAGCTCGCTCCACTCGAAGGCAACGACCACGCCATTGGTCAATACGTCGTCCGTCTCGTTTTATGGCCCGCAGCCGTCGTCTTCGTCTTGCTGCACCTGTGCGCGTTGGTTTGGGCGATCGGTCAGCGCCACGCGAAGTCGCAATGGTTTTTCTTCGGCGGGTTTGGCGCACTGCTCGCAAGCGGCGTCCTGTTTGGCGCGGCAAGCTGGCTGTGGCTGATGTTACGCTAAATCGATTACGGACACTTGACGATCGGTGCGAGCGGCGCGAAATTCCATTCGGAATAATCCATCGCGTCGTATTTTTCGAGTTCCGTCGTGAGCGTCGTCGTAATCTCGTCCCAGGTTTGTCCAAGCTTATTCGTGGCCGTGCCGTTTGGCTCCACCACACAAGCGAACTTCGCAGCGGTACAAATATCCAAAGCTTCGCAAGCCTGGGGGGTGGGACTCGCTTCCACGAGCGCCGCATCGCCATAAAGCGCCACGCCATTCACGACGACCAGCGACACGTCCCGCGGAGTTGCCGCGAGGATTGCATCGAACGGCTTGGTCACGTCACCCGAAATCACCGTGACGTCCGCCTTTTTGCCAACTTCGAGCGACCCGATCATCCCATCGAGGCTGAGCGCCTTGGCAGCATTGATCGTGACCATTTGCACGAGCTTTTCGGGCGATAGCAATTCGTCGTTCCAGCGGTTCTTATCGACTTTATCGGCGAAACGCAATTCATCCAGCAAGTTCTGGCTGCCTCCGAGCGACCAATCCGGCGCGAGCGCCACATTGATTCCCATCTCGATCGCCATCTTCACGTCGGTCGTCTTCGTGTAATCCGTGCCGGAACCATAAAGGAAGACGTTGGACTGCGGCGACCACACCAGGTTCATTCCTCGGTCGGCCATTTTCGCAAATTCCGGCTCTCCAAATGCCGTTCCGTGCACGATCGTCGTCTCGGGCGCATGGAGACAACCAGGGGTCGTCGTGATCGTCGCGAGCTTGTCGAATTGCGCAAGCGCCGTTGCATCCACGCCTTCGCCGCAATGAACCACGAATGCATCGGTCTTGTCTTCGGCAATGTTCGCACATATCGCATCGCCAGTGCTCGGCGGGAACAAAGTGGATACCTGCACTTTGTCCGCTTCGAGGTCATTGGCGGTTTGATCGATGGTCCTGGCAACAGAGCCATAACACGACTTGTTGACCGGATTCGCCGCCCCGACAATGCTCGTCGTTCCCGCGATCAGGCCCTTCATCTCCCCGTATTTATTCATTTCGCAGCCGAATCCCGGATCCAGATTCGGCGTGCCCTCGCCATTCAAATATTGCTTCGCATCGACCAAGGCCCCATAACGCGCTTCGTTGGGCCATTGCTGGTGATTAGAATAAGGCTTCGACGGCGACCAATCCGACTCGTCGAACATGTTGAACAGAATATGGTTATGCGTGTCGATCATGCCCGGCATGATGACGCCGTGCGTCCTGACCACCGTCGCATCCCCTGCGTTCGGATCGGTCTCACATGACGCACCAACACAAATCAGCGTGTCACTCTGAATCAGCACAGACCCAGGAATCGGCCCATCTGGAGTCACGACGCACCCAACAAGCAATAGCTTGCCAGGTGTCCCCACTTTGACCACTTCAGCCGCACCCGCCTCAGGCACACATGCTCCCGTATTCGTGCCGCCGCCCGACGAAGAGCTACTTCCGCCCGCGCCAGCTCCACCTGCACCACCGCTGCCACTTCCTTTGACTTGTTCCTCCGCGTCCAACACGGGAAGCGGATTGCTCGGAGTGGAAACCCACTCCTGAGAACAACCCAGCGCAGCAACCGACCCCAATAAACAGAGAGTGGGAAAGCGCATAGTAGTCACAAGGTCAACAATACGCACTCGCAGTCGTTTTGTCTGCAACTAATTTGCACTTTCCCGGAGAAACCCATAACGATCGGCTACATGCCCTGGATTATGTCCAGCGGCCCACGAAGTTCGGTCCCGACGAACCGTTCGTCATGTATACCAAACGCAGTCGCGGCACCTTTTTCCAATCCGATCGCACGCACGCCTCGGTTCGTAGCTACAAACGCCCGGTTTGTCGTCACCGCGAGGTCCCGCGATAAAAACATGAGCGATCGGCGCACGTCACCATCCAGCCACACACTCGCCACGTTTTCGACACCCCCATCGTCCACGGCGACAATCCATAACGTGTCCGTCCCAAGCACAAGCGCACATGCTCCCACCATCGCTGCCGCTTCAATTCGATCCACCTGACCGGCAACACCCAACATCGTTGGTGGTCCAACATGTTTGCCCATGACGCGACGAACGACGACATCGCCACCGTTTGCGTCAAATAGTAACCCTGCGTCATCGGATTGACTGACGTACCGCGTCGTCGGCGGATACCCAAGCGGCTCGCCCCAATCGAATTCATCCGTCACCACGGGCGCGAATTCTCCGAATACCGCGCTGTGTTTCAATAGACGGTCGTCATGAAATCCATACGAGAGCACGTTAGTCCGCTCGCCCTCCGTCCATAACGACGCTGGGCGTGGTGCATGAATCCCCACCGCGACAAAACCCTCGCGAAGCACCTTCCAACGCGGTCCCGCAACGCCGTCTTCGAATACCCATAAACCTTCCCGAGCAGCGAATAGCGCCGCCAAACCATCGACCCAGGCCGCATGCGCGCACTCGCCCAGCTTTGGTGCAGAATCATCAGCCCCGCCAAACTCTTTTTCCAGCGGGCAGAAGCGAATCTCGCCTCCCGAACCGTCCTCGTTCTCTTCGAATACCCACACGCCCCTGCGCCAAGGATCCACCGCCACATCGCGCGCCGTCCCACCGCCGCCCGCAGCCGAGCTTGTTATCGCACCCGTTCGGCCGTCAAAGACCGCTGCATCCCCCGAAGACGTAAATCCCACGACAAACGCCGGACCTTCCGAGGCCGTTTCTCCTTTCTCCACCGACGCCCTCCCGAGCGTTTCCTGCCGACAACCCAAAACACCCACAACCAGCACCAGTAGCGAGAACCATCGTGTCATGTCCTTCCATCGACACGACGCGGGTGCCAGTTGCGTAGAAACTCAACTTTTTTCGCGCAGCGTGATTTTCGCGTAGCCTGGGGAGTGTTTCGATTTCGTGGCGGTGCGGGGGCTCCCCTCTCCGTTACGGAGAGGGGTTGGGGGTGAGGGAGCCGCCAAAGGCGGCGAGTTCGGGGTCCGCGACGCCGTGAAATCGAAGCCTCCCCGGGCGAACAGACCCGAATCTGCTCAGGCGCTCGCTTGCGCCACCACGGAATGCCCACCATCGAGCTGCCGTTCGACGAGCCTTCGGTACAGGCCATCCGCTTGCATCAGCGAAGCATGGTCACCACTTTGCACAATGGCGCCATCCTGAAGCACGACCACGCGGTCTGCTCCCTTTACCGTGGACAATCGATGCGCAATGACCAGCGTCGTACGACCTTGCATCAATCGCTCCAGCGCCTCTTTCACGAGATGTTCGCTTTCTGCATCGAGCGCGCTCGTGGCTTCGTCCAAAATCAAAATGCGCGGGTTTTTCAGGACCGCTCGCGCAATGGCCACACGCTGCTTCTGCCCACCGGATAATTTCACGCCACGCTCTCCCACGAGCGTCTCGTAGCCTTCGGGGAACTTCGACACGAATTCGTGTGCATTGGCCATTTTCGCCGCCGCAATCACTTCTTCGTCCGTCGCATCCGTCCGGCCATATCGGATGTTCTCCGCAACGCTGCACGAAAACAGCAGCGGCTCCTGCGCCACCACTCCGACATTCTGACGCAGCCATTCGGGAGACAATTCCCGCAAATTTCTACCATCCAGCAATATCGAACCTTCGGCCGGATCGTAAAGCCGGAGGAGCAGCCCTGCAATGGTCGATTTCCCAGAGCCAGACGGACCCACGAGCGCCACGACTTCACCAGGCATCAGCGCCAAACTCACTTCGCGCAAAACGGGCATGTCTTTACGCGACGGGTACGCAAAACTCACCTCACGCAATTCGACATGGCCGGATACGTGCTCGAGCCGCGCGCCCTCGGAAAGCGGAATCGTGGGCGACCGGTCGAGCAATTCGAAGACTCGTTCCGCAGCCCCCGATGCACGCATCAGATTCGCCCATAACTCGCTCATGCCACCCAGGGCAAACGCCACAGTGAGCGTATAAATCAAAAACGACGTCAAACCGCCAGCCGTCATTTCGCCACGCTCGACGAGCCGCCCGCCGTACCAAAGCACCAGCGCCAATGCCGCAAACGAGGCAAACGTCGATACGCTCACGAACACGGCGCTGGTCAGAATACGCTTCCACATTACGCCAAATGCATCCCACACGGCTTTGGCATAACGCTTTTCTTCAGCTCGTTCCGCGGCAAACGCTCGCACCGTGCGAATGCCCGCCAGCGTCTCTTCGGCCACTTCATTCGCCCGCGCCAATGCGTCCTGCGCATCACGCGCCAATTTTCGCACGCGCCGCCCATACGCGACCGCCCCCAGCGCCACCGGCGGCACCACACCCAGCATGACCGCCGTGAGCAGCGGAGAAGTATATACGAGAAACCCAATACCTCCGAGCACCTGCGCGGCAAAACGAAGCCCCATCGAAATGTTCACGCTCACGGCATCTTGCACGAGCCCGGTGTCAGCGGAAAGACGACTCGTCAATTCACCCGTCTTGCGCTCGTCGAAAAACGCAATCTCTTGTTGCAGAATTCGCTCGAACAAATCCTTGCGCAAACGCGTCACCACACGCTCGCCCGCGCTGGTGAAAAGCACAAAACGAATCGCCGTCGATGCAGCTTGCACTGCCGCAAGACCCACGAGCGCCAGGGCCGCTCGATCGATCGTCCAGTTTCCTCTCGCCTGCCCTACTGCGCGATCGAGAATCACCCCGAAGATCTGCGGCACCAGCAGCCCCGTCAGCGCCCCAATGATGAGAAACACCGTTCCGAGAGCGAGCCGCGACGATTCCGACCGCCCAAGGCCCATCAATCGGCCGAGCGACGACACCTTTGAACCTTGTTGCGATTTTCCGTCCGCCATATTCGGGAGCCTCTCTACCACGGAAGGCCCCGCATGCACGACGCTTATCCTGCTTTTCGCTCGCGTTCCTTCGCCGCTCGCCTAGGCGCCGCTTTTTTCAACCCCGGCTTCTGTACCGCTGTTTCCGCCTCTGTTTCAGCCTCGAGTTCCGCCACTGTTTCTGCAACTACCTCAGGTGCAGGCGGCGCTGCCTCGGCCTCCACAGGTTTTGTGTTTTTCGCCAAACTCTGCCGAAGCGCATCGAATAGGTCGACAATTTGCGCTTGCGGCTCAGCAGGTGCCACTCGAATCTCTTGCCCCGCCACTTTGCGCTCGATCGCTTCCATCAGCCGCTCCTGATATTCGTCGTGATACTTTTTCGGGTCGAATGCATTTGCGGACAACTCGCCAATCAACCGATCAGCCAAGTCTTCCTCTGCTGCACGGAAATCCATTCTCATAGGCGGCGCCACTTCATCGAACGAGCGAACCTCGTCCGCATAATAAACTTGGTGCATCACCAGCCCCCCATGATAAGGGCGCAAAAGCACGAGCTGATCCTTCCCTCGCGCTCCATACCGCCCGACCGCAATACGCTTCATCCGCTCCATTGAATTCGAGAGCAGCTTGTACGCCCGAGCGCCACCCTTATCTGGGCCGAGATAGTTGGTCCGCTCGATATATAAAAGGTCCACGCTTTCCATGGGCACGAACTCCATGAGATCGATACTCTCCGTCCGCTCGGCACGAATGGCTTCCAGCTCTTCGTCCTTGATTTCGACGTATTGCTCTTTGCCATATTCGAACCCCCTTGTCGAATCCGCTCGTTCGACGACTTCCTGATCGTGTGGGCAAAAGTATTGCATTTTCAGCCGAGCTCCGCACTTCTTGTGGAGCATGTGAAATCCCACGCCATGCGGCGACGTCGCCGTATACATCTTGACGGGGATGGTAACCAACCCGAACGAAATCGTACCCGTACCTGTGGATCGCGCTGTCATGACCACCAGGTGATGCAAGACCCGTGAAAATCAGCACGCGTAAATGACGAAACTAGACGAATACCGAAACAAGCGACAACCCGAACGGACTCCCGAGCCTTTTGGAGAATCCTCCGCCCAGCCAAACGACACCGTCCTCGACGACAAACCCGGGTCCATTTTTTCTGGTTTACGCATCGAAGAGCTCGAGCGCTCTGCGGAAATCGCTGCGGAAGCCGAAGCAGAAGCTGTTCGACATGGCGCGATTGCGGCTGCCATTGAAATGGACATGGTTCCCATGCGTGCCGCGAACAACTCCACGGAGCCAATCGGCGAAGGTTTTTCCTATGAGCTCAAACTGGATGGCGTCCGCTGTATTGCGAGGAAAAACGGTTCCGATGTACTGCTTCAAAGTCGACGCGTTCGAGACATCACGCGCGTCTATCCCGATGTCGCTCAGGCCATGACCAAATTGTTCATTCCGCGGCTGGTCGTCGATGGCGAAATCGTGGCGCTTGATAAAACCGGTCACCCCAGCTTCGAACGGCTAGCACAACGTATTCATCTTTTTCGCGAAGGTGACATCCGACGCGCTTCCGTGCGTATTCCAGTGCTATTCATCGTTTTTGATTTGCTCGCCCTTGGCGATTACGACCTCCGTCGCCTCCCGCTCTCCGCACGACGACGGCTGCTCCGCAAGGTTTTACCCTCCACGGGGGACATTCGCGTCATGGACGTGCTCGAAGGCGATCCAGGTCCGCTTTTGGATTTTTGCCGCAATCGTAAACTCGAAGGGCTCATGGCCAAACGCGTCGATTCACTTTATCGTCCCGGCCCTGCCAGAAGTGACGATTGGGTCAAACTCAAATGCGAGCGCGAAAACGATTTCATTGTCGTGGGATACACCGTAGGCGAAGGTACTCGTGCACGTTTGGGCGCGGTCGATGTCGCTTCCTACGAAGGCGATAAACTCGTATATCGAGCCAAAGTCGGCAGTGGGCTCGACGATACCGCCGTACAAGCACTTCTCGAACGCCTCGAGCCATTACGGACGAACGCTCCCACCGCTCGCGGTGAGTACCATCCAGCCCCGCGCGGCCGAGTGCACCTCCGGCCCGAACTCGTGGTTTCCGTGCGTTTTGCTGGCTTTTCCGATTCCGGAAGCCTTCGTTTTCCCGTTTTTCGCGGCATAAGGGACGACGTTGCGCCCGAAGAATGCACGGCCGCACCCCTGGAGGAGCAACGTCCGGACGTTGCGGATGCCGCGGAGAGATTGGAAAAGATCGTGCGGGGGTCAGAGAAAAAGGTGGTTTCGTGACGATGATGCGCATGAATTATCGAGTACCTTTGCAAGATTCGAACGAGTGCGGCTGCTGGGTATTGCATAGAAAGTCTTGATCCCGGCAGCAACCTCCACACATGAGGCTCGCTTTGCGTTTTTCGCATTCTAGCCAGCACGCATCCGTCGGCGGCCAGCATTCGTCGCGCGACACGTAGCCTCCGTCGACTTGATCATACATGTTTTTCTTCTTTTTTTCACGACAACCACAGTCCGATCCTACCATCAAAATGGGGAAGATGAACATCATGAGCAGGTGCGGCTTCATGGTAAACATTTCGGCGCCTTACTGACTAAAGATCCAAGCATGCATTGAAGCTATAGCTCTCGACTCGATCACAACGCGGGCCATTTTCCCGACAGCATTGACGACATGCTGCACCCAGATCAGCCTCGTTACACTTGTTACGGCAGGAAGATACCCTGTCGGTGCACTCCGCACGCTCCTCGGCGCCGCCATCCACCTGGTCCCCCTGTTCTTGCGACGACGACTTCCACGAACACCCGCCAAGAAAGACAAACGTGGCGAACGCCGCGAGGACGACTACTGCTTGAATGCGTTTCGCGACGTTCACCCGATCTTTTTAGCAGTAAACAAGCCGCCATGCACTGCTCCGATGCCCCCAAAACTCGTTCATGATATGAACACCTCGACCAACCTTCACCCAAGGAACCTCGTCATGCGCCGTATTCTTGCCTCCGCTCTCGTCACGTCTTTCCTCGCCCTCGTCGTCACCGCCTGCGGCGGCCTCGATCCCGACGAAGCCAAGACCAAGTGCGACATGCTTCGCAAAGCCAATACCAACTGCTTCACCGACGCAACCTACGACCAATGCCTCGATTGCCATCAAACCTGTGGCACGGACTGTGCCACGGCCGAATCCTGCCCCGTCCAATTTATTTGCCCCGAGTGACCCTCCGAGGTTGAACATTTCAACCCCCCGGTTCGTCCCTCTAGACCCGGTCGCGCCAAACCCTCCCCGCCTGCATCACGTCACGTGATGTTTGTCTCTCCCAAGATCTGTGATGGGTTTTACCCAAAGTGGTACGCCGCGACGCACCACGCCCCAAGGTCCCGCGTCACGTTGTCGATTTCTTGATGCCCCGGAAGAACTCCTACTTGCTTTCTTCGTAAAACCGCGGCACGACTCCATCACGTGGCAAGCTGGCAGGTCCCCTGCCTCTGTCGGTTCCCGAGTTTGCCCTGTCGGAACGAGGCGACCGCGCATGAGCAACGCACCTTTCTTCCGCGACGAACCATTCCTTCGCGACGAACCTGCAGACACCAGCCGGGACGAACCGACACAATCCTCGGACGAACCCAGCGTCGACACTCCGCTGACCCGCGCCATGGGCCCCGCAGAACATTTTGCGATGCTCAACGCAGAAGCGCCGAGCGGTTCCGTTGAAATCTTGCTCCGACCCGACGGCCTGGAAGCAGCGTTCGATCTGCCGACGATCTCGCTCGATCACTTGGGCAACGACCTGCCCCTCGATGATTTTGAAGAAGCCCACCGGTTTGACCGCAAAACGTTACCATCCGCGCCTTATCCCCCCGCGATCCTAGATGATTCCGCGGGCGACCTGGCCTTCGACATCCCTCCAGCACCTCTTCCGTCGATCCCCATGCCCGCAGAAAGCGCGCCAGGACCGGCATCGGATGTTTCGCCTTCGGAAGAAACACGCACAGCGCTGCCATCGTCAATCTGGGGCAAACTACAAAGGTTTGTCACGGGAATCAGCAAGCCGCGAAGTCAGCCCCCGGTCTCGTCCGCGTCGTCTCGAAAAATCGCGCAACGCTCGATATTCGACCTGGCGTGGACGCTCGACAACGCCGCGCTCGAAACCTTGTCGTCCCATATCGATCGCATTCTCGTCATGCGACACCTGGGACCTGAAGCTTACGCTGAATCGCGCATCGTCGATACGCTCGATGCATTCGAGGACAGTGACCGCAACGCGACCGAAGGCGTTTTCATTACGACATTACGCTCACGCATTCCCGAAGTAACGCGAGCGATGCTCGACCACGCTTTGCTGCGTTTGGAAAATCGAGGGGTCGTCGCGCTTTTGCCGGACGACCCCGGTTACGATGGAATCATGGACCCCGTGCGAGGCCATTTGAACCGTTGCATTCTCCTGCAACAAGCTCAATAACGCTTTACAGTTTCGCGGCTTCTTTCTCGAGGCGCACGAACATATCAGGAATCGCCTTTTTCTGCGCCGCTTCGAGGATGCTGGCCGGCAATGACGTATTCGGCTCGACGTGCAACGAATAAGTCACCAAGCTTTTTTTGCCGCCTTCGACCGGCTTGATCTCCCAGCTTCCTTCATTGCGCTTGTAATCGCCCCGCACTAGCTTCCAGCGCCGCGACATTCCGTCCGGTCCTTCTTCGTGCACCGCTTCCGTCACGGCCGTTAAATTCGAGAATGGAAACGGCACTTCCACGGTCACTTCGCAGGTGTGCTTGTTTCCTTCCTTCTTCAGCTCCTTGGCTGCCGCCACGCGCGGCATTCGGCCCTTGTACTTCGCACAATCCGAGATGATTCCCCATACCTTCGCGGGCGGCTGAGACAACACCGCTTTCGCAGTGATTTTGGGCATGTCGCTCCCCTTCACCGCCGACGCGCGCACCTCGACCGCATCCGGATCGATAGCAATGGCTTCGGATCCCCCAAGCATCGCCAACGCGAGCACACCACCGAACAAGATATGACGTAAAGCAAGAGCGGAATGTTTCATTAGATGCAGCCTCCTTCTCCACACTATCAGTGCATTTCGATTTTTACAAGCGCTGAATGCATCGGAAGTGGCGCGGACCTTGCACGGAGCGTGGCGTGCGAAGCGCCAGGTGCGCGTTTGACACTCATGGAGGACAGAATGCCCGCTACTGGACTCATTATTACGCTCGTTCTGCTCGCCGCGCTCATCGCGGCCGTGTGGCTCACGTTCAATTTCTTCGGCGTGCTCGTGACTCTCGCCATTGCAGCGGTCGTCGGACTCGTTGCCGATGCGATTGTCCCTGGACGCTTGCCCTACGGCTGGCTCGGCGCAATCGTAGCCGGTTTGCTCGGAAGCTGGCTCGGCAGCCTGCTTTTCGGCCGCATGGGCCCGACCGTCGCCAACATTCCCGTCGTCTCCGCCCTCATTGGCGCGGTCATCGTCGCGTTCATTGTACAATTTGCCCTCAAACGCGGAGTGGCGGGACGAAACTGAACGGAATCAGCCTTCCCGTCGACCTGTCCGACAATCCATAGTTGTCGATAATTCCTATCCTGGAAACACCCGCCACAACTTGTCGGGCAGCGTCGACCACCCCATGTCCCCACTGCGACAAGAAATGCCAATGTCCTGGGCTGCTGGAGGACAAAATGAAGGCGTTTCAGCCCCCTGCCACGATCCGCACAACATCCCGCGGCGCATCCGCGAAATTCAAATCACCAAGCACCCGCCATTCTTCTTCCATACTGTAATCACAACCGGGCGGCTCGTGCTTTTGAAACCATGGACGCTCATCCGTCGATAAGGTACGGAATGACGAACCGGGTAGATAATGCACGGGACGAGCGCCTTGTTTGACCAGCCAATCTCGATCGAAAACCATTCCCCAAGGCTCGAAGTCCCAGCGCACCAGGTGTGGTCGATATCGGTACAGCTCGCCAATTCGTTCGGGTGCTGCGGCGGTCAATGAAACCACGGCATGACCTCCTCGAATGAGCCGCGAGCTTGCTCGAAGCGTACCCATAGTCAGAATGCGCCGCAAAGCAGCTTCGCCGTCACGCCGCGCACGCATGCCTCCGTACCATAGATCCTCCAGGTATTCGCCTCGAGTTTGTTCTGGCCACGGACCCTCGGCAGCACGAGTAAAATGTGCCAACGTTGGTCCGGACAACCTAGACGTTTTCCATTCAGGGAAAAACGAATCCCAGGGCCGGTGTTCCACTTCGACAAACGACTCTTGATCTTGCAAGGCGTGCAATAGTGAGGGGTCGATATGCGGCACGCCCGATTCGGCCAGCCGACGATTTCCTCGCGTCAACGGACCATCGTCCCAGGGAGCAGCCACCTGCACGAGCTTCCCCTGATCAAAGCGCGCCCGCAAAAGCGACTCCATATGCCCGCCCGCACGAATAGCCACGGCAATCACCAAATCGGCTGCATCCATGACGGCTCGATCACGAGCCACTTCGGCGTTTGGCTGCTCTGCGGAATCTGAGGAAAGGAAACGAATCGACAGACGCTCGTCGGAAGCTGTTTTTGGTGGCAAACAATCCATCACCGAAGAGGCGGCATCCGGCGAGACAAACGCTTCGATACTTCCGCCCCCCATGGCCGCGCCAAACAATGCGCATTCGTAGCCGATGGTTCCTACGGACGTACACAGAACATGACCCTGCCGCGCGATTTCATAACCGAGTCGCAGCGTCGAGCGCAGCCAGGGTTCGTCCGGTCCGAACCGCCTTGGTTTCCGCGAATTGAGCAAAGCGATTTTCATGAAACACCAAGTGGTTTGTCCGCGAGTTCGCCAAGGTTACGACTTCGCGAAGGCAAAGTCACGTGCCGCTGCGGAACCCTCGAAGCTCGGGTATGCGGCAACCACACCGCGCGATCGCGGGGAAGATCACCGGCGGCGTGGATCGGTTGAGCACCAGCATCCGTTCAAGCGTGGACGTGACACGAAAACTTCCCGAGGCCAAAAATCTTTGGTACTGTGCACCTCGTGGAGATCGTCTACGAACATCACGACGTCATCTGTGCGACGCAAGAGCCGGTCTTTCTTTTGTGGTGGCGGCACACCCCCACGATCGCACAGGCTGCTGCGGCGTTCGAGTGCTTGCAGACGGCGGCCAAGAACATGCCTGGCGGTGTCGTGTTCGTCGTCTTGACGGGCGAAGAAGTGGCGCAGCCCGATCGCTCGACGGCAGACTTCTTCGCGCGCAGCACGCGCCTCATCGAAAAGCACATCCTCGCCCACTCGTTTATCCTCGAAGGAACGGGGCTCAAGGGTGCAGCCGTGCGCACAGCGGTTCGTGCGATGCAATCAATGTCGCGCGTCATCTTCCCCTGGACGATCGCCCCGTCGGTGGACGAAGGCATCCTGTTCCTCGCGAAGAAAGCCGGCTTCGTTACGGAACCGGAAGCCCGCGACCTCATCGCGGCAATTGCCAAACTGCGCTCGACTCACAGCTTGCCAAAAAAGAAGTAGCCCTCAACGACAGGGCTGCCGTTCGCGAAGCGCGCGTCAAACTCCCCTCTCCACGAAGCGAAGCGTAGTTGGAGAGGGGCCGGGGGTGAGGCGAATCAAGTCGTACTCTGCATCGGTCAGAATATGTCCGACCGTGCAACCTCTTTTTCTTGCCCCGACGCGTCGTTCGATCGTGGGAGCCCCCGAAGCGTTTTTCGTTTGCCGCGGAGCGCTGAATTCAACAATTTACGAAGAATACCATGATCGGACAACCAATGTCCGAGCATGGCGATCGTTTCGTTGCAAATCGATCCGTGATCATCTATTTCTAATTTCACCGAAGCCGAACGTCCGCGGCTCACGGTAAAAAACTTAATACGTCTTGACGGGACGGTTCACTCCGCCCCGATTGCGCCTTCTACCGAGGCGCCCGCCTTTTTGGCGGGCATTACAATTCGCTGCTCTGAATACGGACGATTGCAGAAAGGCTGCTTCCATGAGCGCGAACGCGCTGAACGGCTCTGCGCCTCGAATCGCCATGGCCTCACGCTATCTCTGCGACGAATACCTCACGACGCCCCACTTTCCTCCTCGTGGGCCACTGGAGCCGTGGTGTGCCAGCGTATCGGATCACCTCCAAGAGGCCATTCGAGATCGCCAAGCGCATATCGACGAGATTGCCGATGGATTCGAACAAGCTGCCGAAATCGCATTGCTTCTCGGACGCCTCGGCGAAGCCAAAAAGCTTCGTTATGCCGCCATTGCTTTTTTCGTGAGCGAAGCCGAACGAGGTGCTGGCATTTTCGCCACGCTTCCCGCATTGTGGACATCGCTTGGGCTAGCCCGTATCGATCGCGCGCTCGGTCGTTATGACGATGCCTCGTTTCTATTCGAAAAACTGGCCTCCTTGGGCCTGGGCGGATCCCTCGACGACGGGCTGCTCCTCGTCACACCGGCGCATTTTGCCGAAATCGAATCGGCCTTCCCTGAATCCTCTGCACGCCTGCGTTCCGTTGCCATTGCCGAAGCGCTCGAAACATTGATTCATGCAGGACGGTATGACCTGGCACTCACTGCAGCACGTGTGCGGAGCAAAGACGATCCTGCGTGGCTCGATGCATTTCGTCACGAAACCACCGCCACGGCACTTTCTCGATTGGGCTTGCTGAATGAAACGCTCGTATTTCTTGCGTCGGCGACAGCGCTGCATGCCCCGTATACGCGGCTCGTATTCGAACAAAAGCGCGCCGAAACCTTGGCTGCTGTTGGAAAGCTCGACGATGCAGCCGCGCGTGTTTCGGCCCTCGCTCAGCAGCTCGAAACCCATTGGCAACATTGCCCACCCGCTTTGCCCGACGTAGCTCTCGCCGCTCGCGCTTCGCTCCTTCTAGCATCGCTCGGACATCACGCACAAAGCGCACTCCTTGCTTCCGCGGCTCGTTTGCACGCTCGCGCGCTTGGTGACGTTCCGCTCGAAGCCGAGCTTGCACTGCGCGTGGTCGAAAGCGACGGCCCGAGCGACCAGCGGACCGATGCCGCCGATGCCCTCACGCGTATCGTTCTCGGAACCGGTTATGCGATCACGTTCCCGCACGGTGGAGTGCGCCTTTTCGAAGTTGCTATGCCTGCGGCGAACGAGCCGCGTGCTCCGACGTACCCTGCCCTTCGTGATCGATTGTACTCGATCGCCGCATAAACCTCAGCGTCACCGTGCATCACCCTTGACGAACCGTATCGCCCGCGCGATGTTGCCGCCCTGCGCCGATTCATTTTCGTCGCGGCGCTGGCAGGTTCCTTCATGCCCCACGGTAACCTCACGCATCTCAAAGCGCTCGAAGCCGAGAGCATTCACATCATCCGCGAAGTCGTTGCCTGCTTCGAACGACCCGTGATGCTCTACTCGATTGGCAAAGACAGCACGGTTCTTTTGCATCTGGCGCGCAAGGCGTTTCACCCGGGCAAACTTCCGTTTCCATTGATGCACATCGATACGAAGTGGAAGTTTCGCGAAATGTACGCTTACCGCGATGGGTACGTACGCGATACCCTCGGGCTCGAGCTGATCGTCCATAGCAATCAAGAAGGCTTGCGGGCAGGGGTTGGTCCGATCACGCACGGCAGCAAAGTCCACACCGACGTAATGAAAACCCAGGCGCTCAAACAAGCGCTTTCTCATTACGGGTTCGACGCGGCATTCGGTGGAGCAAGACGCGACGAAGAAAAGTCCCGCGCCAAAGAGCGTGTATTTTCATTTCGCGATACCAGTCATCGTTGGGACCCGAAAAACCAACGGCCCGAACTGTGGAACATTTACAATACCGAAGTCCACAAAGGTGAAAGTATTCGAGTCTTTCCTTTGTCGAACTGGACCGAGCTCGACGTTTGGCAATACATTTACAAGGAAAACCTTCCTATCGTCCCGCTGTACCTCGCCAAACCGAGGCCGGTGGTCGAACGAGATGGAACCTTGATCATGGTCGATGACGATCGGCTCCCGCTTCGTCCTGGTGAAACACCCATGATCAAAAACGTTCGTTTTCGGACGCTTGGCTGTTATCCTCTTTCGGGGGCCATTGAATCCGAGGCGTCGACGTTGCTGGAAATCATTCAAGAGATGCTCGTGGCGCGTCAAAGCGAGCGCCAGGGGCGGCTCATCGATTTCGATCAATCCGGCAGTATGGAAGAAAAGAAGCGCGAAGGATACTTTTGAGTTTGGCCATGACCGACGACTTAGACCTCGCCCGGAAAGACATCGAAGCGTATCTCGAGCAAAACGAGCACAAGGAGCTTTTGCGTCTACTCACGTGCGGCAACGTGGATGACGGCAAGAGCACTTTGATTGGCCGATTGCTTCACGATACGAAGGGCATTTACGAAGATCAGCTCGCCGCGGTGGCCAAAGACAGCAAGGTCTTCGGCACGCAAGGTGGAGCGATCGACTTGGCGCTTCTCGTCGACGGGCTCAAGAGCGAGCGCGAGCAGGGCATTACGATCGACGTTGCTTATCGATATTTTTCGACGGCTCGACGTAAATACATCATTGCGGACACACCCGGTCACGAGCAATACACGCGCAACATGGCGACCGGCGCGAGCACCGCGGAATTGGCGGTCATTCTCGTCGATGCCAAAAAGGGCGTCACCACGCAGACGAAGCGTCATGCCTTCATTACCAGCTTGCTCGGCATTCGCAAAGTCGTCGTAGCCATCAACAAAATGGACCTCGTTGGGTTTTCCCAAGAGATATTCGAGAACATTCGCCGCGAATTTCTCGCGTTTTCCGGCCGTTTACCTGATCGACACCATTGGTTCGTCCCGTTATCGGCTCTCGGCGGCGACAACGTCGTCTTGAGAAGCGCCTCCACGCCTTGGTACGATGGCGAGCCGCTACTCGAATTGCTCGACACGATGCCTGTCGACGATGCGCAAAACACTGTCGACATGCGTTTTCCCGTGCAATGGGTCAATCGCCCCGATCCGGATTTTCGAGGTTTTTGCGGCACGATTGCATCGGGCACTCTTTCTAAGGGTGACGAAATCATTGCTTTGCCGTCCGGCCGTTCCAGCCGCATATCGCGCATCGTCAGTTGGGAAGGCGACTTGGTCGAAGCGTCGGCGCCAATGTCCATTACGGTCACGCTCGAAGACGAGATCGACGTCAGCCGCGGCGATGTCTTATGTCATCCGGACAATCGCGCATCGACGGCCAGCCGCATTTCCGCGACGCTCGTGTGGATGGACGAAAAGCACCTGGTGCCAGGACGCGAATATTGGATCAAACACGGCGTTCATCGCACACCCGGCAACGTTACGCGCATTGTGCATCGCGTGGACGTCAATACGCTTGAAAAACATGATGCTCCCACTCTTGGGCTCAATGAAATCGGAGCCGTGGAAATTCGCACGAGCCGCCCCTTGATTTTCGATTCCTACGAAAAAAATCGGAACATGGGCGCATTCATCGTCATCGATCGTCTCACCAATGGCACCGTCGGTGCAGGAATGATCACTGGCGGCGGCGCGGCCAATTGGGATACCCCGACGCTTGGTCGACCACGCCTGACGAAGAGCGGTGTCAGCATTGAAGAGCGTGAAAAACGATACGGCCAAAAGCCCACCACCATTTTGATCACGGGTTTGTCTGGATCAGGAAAAACCGCAGTCGCTACGGAAGTCGAGCACCGTTTGTTCGAGCAAGGTCGGGCAGTCATGGCGATCGATGGCCTGACCATGCGCCAGGGAATGAGTCGGGACCTTGGTTTTGCCGCGGCCGATCGTTCGGAAAACCTCCGCCGGTCGATGGAAGTCGCAAAGCTTTTCAATGACGCAGGGCTCATTTGCATTGCGTCACTGGTTGCCCCCGAGGATTCCGTCCGTAAACGCGCACGCGAAGTCGTGGGAGCAGATAGGTTTTTCTTGGTACACCTTTCCGCGCCAATCGAATGGTGCAAACAAATCGACGAGAGCGGCATTTATCGCGATGCCGACGCGGGCAAAATGTCCAACATTCCAGGCGTGGATTTCCCCTACGAAACGCCTTCGGATGCAGACTTGACGCTGCCCAGCCATGAATTGAGCGTGGGCGATTGCGCGGACAGGATCATTCGCGAATTGGAGCGCAGGGGCAGGATCGGGTGAACGGCTAACAAGCGCGAGATCGAGCTTCGGCCGCACTGGCAACAGTCGTTTCTTCCGCTATACTCGGCTCATGTTGGCTCTCAAAGCACGCGTTCAGAACGGGCGCATCATGATGGACGAACCGACGGATTTGCCCGACGGAACGGTGCTTGACCTCGTTGGGACAGCCTCACGAGACGAGTTCGACGACGACGAGCGGGCAGAGCTGCATGCAGCGCTTGAGGAGGGGCTTGCGGACATGCGAGCGGGGCGAGGGATCGATGCAGATGTGCTCCTTGGACCTTCATAATTCAAATCCCGCGCTTCCGCTTCAACAACTCGTCAATCCGCACTCCGTCAATCGTCAGCCCTTCGATCGAACAATCCTCGAGTACCAATCCCGTTAAATCCGCATTCTTTATTTTCGCCCCCGCGAAATTCACGTCGTCCATTTTGGCTTTCTCGAACGACGCATTGTGGATTTTCGCCTTCGCGAAACTCACGTCATCGAACTTCGCTCCTTCAAAAGTGGCGTTTGTAATCTTCGCTCTGACCGCATTCACGTCATCCATCACCGCGTCCTCGAACGACGCATTGTTGAACTTCGCCTTCGCCATACTCACGTCGTCTAGCTGCGCTCCCTCGAACGTCGAATTGTAAATTTTTGCCTTCTCCAGGCTCACGTCCTCCATCGCAATCCGGTCGAGCGACACGTGCACCAGCTTCTTCGGCAACGTCGTGGGGGCCTTCGCTTTCATGCCTCCATGCTACTCCCTCCGCACGCTTCTGGAGCCTCGACATGCAACCGACTGCCCTCGTCCCGTTCCACTCCGTCGTCACCGCGCCTAACGCCACGCCCGCTCGCTACATGCTCGTCCTGCACGGCATCTTCGGCTCAGGTGGGAACTTCCGCACCTTCATCAAACGCATCGCCGAAGCGTGTCCGCACTGGGGGTTTGTCTTGGTTGATCTGCGCGGACATGGCCAGTCTCTCGGCGCTCCCGAGCCGCACACGGTCGACGCTGCTGCCCAGGATCTCGTCCGCTTGAGTGATCACCTCGGCCTCGATGTTCGCGGCATCATGGGCCACTCGTTCGGCGGCAAAGTAACGCTCGCGTATGCAGCGCAGCGCCAGCACCAGCTCGATGAAGTGTGGGTGCTCGACTCGACACCAAGCGTGCGTCCTGGCGGCATGCAAATCGTTGGAGCAGCAACTGTTTTGTCGACACTCGAAGCGCTGCCCGCGGAGATTCCTTCACGCGAGTACTTTTTCGAGCACATGATGGCAAGTGGGTTGGGCAAGCCCGAAACCGAGTGGCTCGCGATGAACGTGCGCCGCGATGGCGACATCTTCCGCTTTCGTTTGGACTTGCAAACCATTCGGTCGCTGCTCGAAGACTACTTCGCGCGTGACCTGTGGTCTGTCGTGGAACAACCCGATGGTCGTCGGCGCCTTGGTTTTGTCATCGGCGGCAAGTCGAACACTGTCAGTCCTGCCGATCGCGATCGTCTTTCCAAACTCGCCTCGAACGATCCCAAGCTCGAAGTTCACGTGCTCGAAAAAGCCGATCACTGGGTCCATGTCGACGACCCCGACGGGCTTTTCAACATCGTTCGTCGAGCGCTCGCGTGACCGCTCTTTTCGCAACGTCGATTCAGCGTTAGGGGACCGGCATCATGCGCATCGCCTCTTGGAACGTGAACTCGATCCGCGCGCGTCTCGACCATCTCACCGGATGGCTTCGCCGCGCCAATCCCGATGTCGTTTGCATGCAGGAGACGAAGGTCGAGGACGACAAGTTCCCCGTCGAAGCGCTTGGAGACGCGGGCTACGCCGTCACGTTCGCGGGGCAGAAGTCGTACAACGGCGTCGCGATCGCAACTCGTTTCGGATTGTCGATCGACAACGTCAAGCGCAGCCTCGATGGAGATGACGAAGACACCGCGCGTAGGCTCATCGCCGCAACGGTCGAAGGCGTGCGTATCGTCAACGTGTACGTGCCCAACGGTCAGGCCGTTGGAACGAAACCGTTTGCGTACAAACTTGTTTGGCTCGACCGACTCGCGCTCGAGCTGGGAGCGCGTCACTCGGCCGATGAACCGCTGCTCGTGTGCGGCGACTTCAACGTCGCGCCCGAAACGATCGACGTGCACGAGCCAAAGAAGTGGGAAGGGCAAGTCCTGTGTCACCCGGACGAACGCGCCGGCCTACGCAAGCTGATGGACTGGGGCCTCGTGGATGCGCTTCGTGCACGTCACCCCGACGACCGCGGAGTCTACAGTTGGTGGGACTATCGCATGGGTGCGTTCAAGAAAAACAACGGCTTGCGTATCGACTTGGTGCTCGTGACCAAGCCGCTGCTCGAACGAACGAAAGACGTGTGGGTCGACAAGAGCACGCGTGAGCTGGAGAAGCCGAGCGACCATGCCCCGGTGGTGATCGAGATCGACTGAAGTCAAGGTCTCGGTAGGACAGCAATTGTCCGATCAGACCAACAATGTCCGATGTAGTGTCGGACGAGCAATGTCCGATCGCCTCAGATCGACGCAGCGCGATGCCTCTAGAATTGCTAGCTTTCCCGGCGTGATGCGACTCGATCTCGACGGCTATTCACTCGACCTGCCCCCGTGCTGGTCGGGTCTCGAAGAAGTGACCTATTCCGATCCGACGACGTTGCCTCCGGTCGCGCTTGCGGCTGAAGGTGGCAGTGGTCGGCTCATGGTTGCCGAGATGCTCTTCGAAGATGACGAGCAGCCCGGCGTCGAACTTGATGCAGTCGAAGCTCTCGCGGTTGCTTGGGGCAAACGTCGCAAAGTCCAGCCACTAGCGCTCGACACGGTGGATTGTCCCGACAGTGCAGCGGCCACGGCGACTTACTTCGTCCGCGGATGTTTCGTGCAGGTGTGGTTCTTATCGAACGGCGAGCGTGTCGTGCAAGCGAGCTACGTCTGCCCTTGGGAACAACGCGCTGCGGAGCAAAACGCACGCGAGCACATCGTGCGCTCGATTCGTTGGTCCTGACCAACGTTGGTCTTGACGAACAGCTTTTACTACTCCGACGCGCCTGATCCATCGCCCGGCGCGCGGGGTTTGTCCGCCTCGGCTTCCTTCGCTTCCTTGACTTCTTTGACTTCCTTAGCTTCCTTCGCTTCGTCTTCTTTGGCTTCGGCTTGCGCAGGTGCAGCAGCCGTCGCGGCAACTTGTTTCGGCGCCGTACCATTCGACGCACCACCGCTGCGCCCCAAGTACGACTCTTCGACGCAGTGCGGGCGCATCTTCTCGGGACACGCGATACGCACGTGGAAGTGATCGTCGTGCACGTCGACATCCGCGGGGCTCATGAGGGTCGCGGATGCTTTCGTGTAGATGTCTTGCGGAACTTTGATTTTCGCCGCGTACGTGAGCAGTCGTCGGCGTAGTCCCATCGAGACGAACAGGTAACGAACATCGACTTTCGTGTCGTTGATGAGCGCTTCGACGAACGCCCAATTTCGTTCGTCGTCAAAACGAGCGATCGCCCCATCGCGCGCTTTGCCATCGGTGCCGAATGCGATGAAGCGATGCGGATTCACTTGTTTTCCGCCGTCATGCTTCATGTAGAAGCCGACGTCTGCGTCGCGCCCGGACTGATGCGAGTTGTGACCGAAGAGCGCTCCGCCGCGTTTGGCGGACATGTCGCCGACAAACAACACGCTGCCTTTGTACTTCTTGCGCACCTTCGCCGCGGCTCGTTTGAGCACTCCGACAAGCTGAGGCGTGCCATACGCGTGCCCGCCTCCGCGCACTTCGATCGATCGGTTCGACGTGAGTTGTTCGCCTTTGACGAGCTTGCCTGCGTTCGGAGCGCCGACGGAGAGCGACCCCTGGGGGAGTTTGTCCGATGGTTTGTCCGCGTCCTTGTCTCGACGAGCTTTGTTCGCGGCCGGAGCTTTTGTCTTCGCTGGAGCGGCAGAGGCCGATCCGACAGCGAGCGTAAGCGCTAAAAATCCGACGATCCGGGCGACCAGACGCATGGTAGACGGACGTTAGCGCGACCTTCTGCAAGCGGCGGACGGAACCGAACCGGAGCGGCGGAAAGTTAAAAATCACAACGTGCTTGACATGAACGGACGTGCCGAGTAAAAGCCTTGCCGCGTCCCCCTGGGGTCACGCCAGATGCGCCCGTAGCTCAGCTGGATAGAGCATCGGACTTCGAATCCGAGGGTCGTCCGTTCGAATC
>CAZETM010000008.1:0-43251 GCA_964514885.1 uncultured Polyangium sp.
GTGAGGCTAGCGTCGTGGAGAGGGGGCCGGGGGGTGAGGCTAGCTGCGAAGCGCCTGAATATCCTTCTCGAACGTCGGAAATTCCTTCTTTGCCGCCGAAACGACCTCAAGCGGCTTGCGCTTGCGTTCCTTCGCATTGCGCTCGGCGAACTTCATGAACGTCGAATTCATCCTCGCCTTGTGCCCACGCTGCTCGACCGCTTCATACGGGCCGTAACCACCCGCTAGCAGCCACAAGTAATCGTAAAAATCTCGCGCTACGATCCCCAGCTCGCCTTCCGAGCCGAAAAACACGATCGGCTGCTCTAGAATCGGTTTGCCCTTACGAACAAGCCAGAACGCGACATATCCGCCCGTTCCGTCCTGCCCAAAAACCCGATAATCCGCACCCGACTGCGAATCGTTCCCCGTCCACGCCTTCATCCATGTGTCATTGTCCTCGGCGCAGAGGAATTCTTGATAGGGCTCGAAGTCGATCCCGTCTTCTTCGTAATCGACGTCCAGCTCGTGAAGCTCAGCAAGCAAGGACGGAAACTTTTGGTCGAAATCACTCATGATGGCAAATCCTAGAGCATCCGCTCGAGCGCACGTGCAATCGCCAAGTCACCCATGCATCCGTCGGAACCCTTGGCAAATGCTCCGCGCAATGTCGCTGTACCATTTTCGATACTGACCGTACCCTCTTTCGCGTCCTTCACATTCGACACGACGACTCGCTTGATGCTGTCACGCACCGCTTCTTTGCCCAACTCGTCGACGCAAATCACGCGAAATGCATTGGAAATTTTGCGCACGCCAAGGTGCTGCAGGTTCCGCAATGCAGGTTCGTCCGTCTCGAAACTCGCCCAATCGATATCGATCACTACTTCCGAGTTCGCGATGGCACGCATGTCCTCCTGCTCGCTGGGGACCCACGTGTCCTTCGCTTCCTTGATGATTCGCTTTTCAATCAGCCCCATGACGTACGCCGCCTCCGTTGATTGGCGCGCGCACGGTCGCTTGGGAACGAGGCGGTGTCAACAAGCGTATGTCCTCCACCGATTACTAAAACTTGTCATCCTTCCTCTTTTGTTATGCTCCAGCGATGAGCCAAACATTCCGTATCCTCACCCGCACCCTCGACGCGCTGCCTGTTCTTAGCATGCTGCTCGCCGGCTGTACCGAGGACACACACACGCCTCCGAACAACCTCCACGTATTCCGTAGCACCAATCGAACAGCTTGACGTCCCGTTTGGCCAAGGAAGGGTGGGCATGCCGAACTGGTTGGGGCAACCCAGCCTGGCAACGGGTCCTAAAGCAACCTTCGGGTGGCTGTAGTTGTTTCTGGGGTTGACAATGTTCTTTTATCACATTGATGCATCGGGGATTTACCCAATACCCGCAGCAACATCCAACATTCGAAGTGAGCTACGAAAAAGCACAGTTGTGGGTAATCGTCATGAGCAAAGAGGCGCAATTGGTTTCCTCTATAAATGCATTGATTTATTAGTAAATCGATATTTACATAAAAATTCAAAGCGGCTGGAGATGAATACGATAGACATTTACCCCGCCAAACTAGTTTCCGACTGCACCACCCGCCCGCGCTCGAGCACCCAACGCGCTCCAGCTCGCTCCCGAAACAGCTCCGGCTCGTGCGACACCACCACCACCACGGCACCGCGCGATACCTCGTCGTCCACCACCGCAAGCAGACGCTTCACGCCCGCCTTGTCCAAGCCCGTCGTCGGCTCATCGAGCAGCACCAACGACGGCTCGTGCACCAACGCCCTCGCCAACGCCACACGCTGCTTCTGACCCCGCGAGTACGTCCGCACCGGCCGCTGCGCAAATACTCCGAGCTCAAACCTTTCCGACACGCGCGCCCATACCTCGTCCAACGGTAGCTCCACCAGCTTCGCCGCAAGCTCGATGTTCTCGCGCCCCGACAAATCCGGATACGTCAGCGACTCGTGCGACAACCATCCAACTTCGTACCGCACCTCGTCCAAATCATCACCGAGCGGCTCGTACATCACCGTGCCCGACGTCGGTTTGATGACCGTCCCCAAGATCCCTAGCAGCGTTGACTTTCCCGATCCGTTCGAGCCCTCGATCAGCGTGAGCTTGCTGTGCTCAAGCGATACGTCCACGCCACGAAGCGCAACAGTCGCTCCGTACGTCTTGACCAACCCCTTGCCTACGACACGCGTGATCCTCGAACGAGCCAACGACGATCACCGACCCTTCTCGGACGGAGGACCGAAGGGACGTACGAGCGTCGTGCGATCACCGGAAAACGAAGGCGGATCGACGAGCGTGTGCTCATCCGCTTCCTCGTCATCAAAGCTGAGTCGCTCGGGCTTTTGAATCATCGGATGACGTGATCGAGGAGGTTGCTGTGCATCGAGCGATGCGCCAGTGACCGCTTGCGGATCAGCACCAACAGCTTGTGCATTCGATGGTGGCGGAGGAAGCCACGCAACTCGATCTGCGTGCGGCGCTGCTGGTGCAGGAACGGGATGTCCCATCGGAAGCGTCCTCGGTTCACCCACCGACGACGCAGGTGCTTTCGGTGCGTTCGTGCCTTGTCCCGAAGGTTGGTCGAACTGGTACGACGACGTTCCCATCCGCGATGACCTCGGCGCCGATTGTCGCGCTGCTGCGAGTTGTGCAACTTCACGACTCGTCAACGACAGCACCACCGTCTCGTCGTCTTCAGGCTCGCTCGCGAACGACACGCGCGCTGGAGTGCGAATCGAACGAGGCGGCGGATCGGGCTCGATGACTTGACGAAGCGTGTTTTGAAATTCGAGCGCCGTTTGGAAACGATCCTCGCGCATCTTCGATAACGCTTTGTCCACGATGCGCTCGAGCGTTCGGTTGACGCCTGGCCTGACCTCCGCGAGCGGCCGATGCTTTGAGGTCAAAATTTGTACGAGCAGCGCGTTGTAGTTTCGCGCGACAAACGGTCGTCGTCCCGAAAGCGCCTCGTAGAGGATCACTCCCGCAGCCCAGATGTCCACGCGATGATCGAGCCCTCGATCACCTCGCGCTTGCTCCGGCGCCATGTAGTACGGCGTGCCCATGACGATGCCGGGCATCGTGAGGTCTGCATCGCGGTTTTCGTGAATCGCTTTCGAGATGCCGAAGTCGAGCAATTTGGCGACGGGCGGCGAGCCTGGACGACGCATCAAAAACACGTTTTCCGGCTTCAAATCGCGATGGATGATGCCCTTGTCGTGAGCGGCTCCAAGCGCTGACAAAACTTGCAACATCACCTCGATGATGTCGCGCTCAGGAAGCGCACTCTCACGCTTGATGCGTTGGTCGAGCGTCTCACCGATGAGACGCTCCATCACCAAGTACGGTGAGCCGTCGTCGAGTCTTCCGAGATCGTACGTTTCGCAAATGTTCGGATGACCGATGTTGCCCGCGATGCGCGCTTCGTTTCGCAAACGAGCGACTGCTTCGGCCTGCTGCGCATGCTTTGGGTGCAAAACTTTTACGGCAACGACGCGACCGATCGACAGGTGCTCCGCTTCGTACACCGCACCCATGCCACCTTGGCCGAGCAGTGATTTGATGCGGTATTTGCCGCTGATTTCGTGTCCTATCAAGTCACCGCGTTGGTCGGGCTTGCGCACCGATTGCGGCGCGTCGGCACCATGCGCAAGCCTCGCAGGTGCAGACACGGCAGGCACGACAGGACGCGCAGCGCCGGCTGGCCCGAGCGCGCGTGGAACATTCGGCGCCGCTGGAATGAACGACCGTGGCGCGTTCGAAGTAGTACGCGGCGGCAAACCGGACATAGGCCCAAGGGGCAGTCCCGTCGCCGGACAAATGACGAGGCGTTCGTCGTGCCGGATGCCGCAGTGACGGCAGCGCAGTTCGCTCATCGCGCGAGGTACCTACGTTCGGCCATTCTGTCCCTTGGAGCCATCTCAAAATTGAACTTCGTAAACGTTTTCGTTCCTACCACCCCAGGCAACCGACCTGGGCGCACAACCTGGGGACAACCTCCGTGAATCTACGGGATCTACCTGGGGACAGTCTCCGCTTTGACCCGACCTCGATCAGGTTATTCCCTATCCCTCCCGATCCAGCCCCGAAGTTATCCACGGCCGGTGGATCCCGTAACCCTCTGAGATCCCAGCCCTTTATAGACTTATCCCCGCTGTCCACAGGCTCTACTACGATCACCTATAAATATATCTCTAGATCTCATGATCATAGAAGGTGGCGTGGTTTTGATCACAGAACGAACAGTTCGCATGGTTTGGCAAATTCAACCCTCGCCCAGACAGTAACCCTGCTAAGAGGGACCCGGACCGCGCCCCAGTGAGCACGGCTGAAGCAAAGGCTATGGACCTCGTCATCGCCAAGAAAGATCTGCTCCGTCTGGTCGATCGCTGTCAGGGCGTCGCCGACAAGAAGAGCGCCATGCCGGTGCTCGCTAACGTTTTACTTGCTGCCGATGGCAACGCTTTGCGCGTTGCTGCGACGGACTTGTATCTCTCGGTCAGTGGCCAGTCGGCTGCGGAAATCGTGAGCGCAGGTTCGGTTGCAGTGCCGGCCAAGGATTTGCTCGATCGCGTCAAGGCCATGCCTGACGGGCCGATTCAAGTAACCGCTCGCGAAGGCGCGCAGACGATCATCAAAGCTGTTGGCTCGCCGCGTCGCTACACGTTGCACGGCATGCCGGGCAGTGAGTTCCCGCAGCTCCCGAAGCCTGCTCCAGATGCTCCGTCGCTCGAGCTTCCGGTGGAATTGTTGTCGCGTCTCATCGCACGCACGCACTTCTCCATCTCGACGGATGAAACGCGCGCTCATGTGAACAGCGCGCTCTTCGAGTGGGCAGGCAATCGCGTGCGTATGGTCACGACCGATGGCCATCGTTTGTCGAAGATGGAAGTGACGCTCGAAGGCACGAGTGCAACGGCAACGATGCTCATTCCGCTCAAGGCAATTCACGAGCTGCGTAGGCTTGCCGATGGTGTGCGTGGCGAGAAAGAAACGCCGACCGTGCACATCACGCAAAGCGGTCCGAACGCGTTCTTCGCGGTGGGTGGCAGTGTGTTCTCCGTCAAACTCGTCGACGCACAATTCCCTCCGTACCAGCAGGTCATTCCGGCCGCGAGCGATCGCAACATTCGCGCTCCTCGCGCGCCCTTCGCAGATGCTCTGCGCGCCGTTTCGCTCGCAGCGAGTGATCGCACGGGCGGCGTGAAGCTCACGGTGACTCCTCGCGCGCTACGCATCACGAGCGAGAGTCCCGAGAGTGGCAACGGCTTCGACGAAGTACCGATCGACTACGAGGGTGGTGAAGTCACCGTTGGTTTCAACGCCAAGTATTTCCTCGACGTGCTTGGAGCGATCGACAGCGACGAGATCATTTTGGGCGTCTCCGGTGAGCTTGATCCGGCGGTGCTTCGTCCTGCAGGCGAGCCGGCACAAGAGAGCTACGTGTCGGTGATCATGCCCATGCGCATCTGATGGCCCATCTGATGACAACGAGCCGATGATGGGCTCGTTCGTCGGTATTCAAAAATGAATCGTCTCGAGCTCGAGCGACTCAGCGTACGAGGTCTACGCGTTCTTTCACGTGTAGACATCTCGCCTGCATCAAGACTCAACGTCATTTGGGGCAACAACGGTCACGGCAAGACGAGCTTGCTGGAGGCCATTTATTTCGTTGCGACTTCGAAAAGTTTTCGCACGCCGCGACTCGGCGAGCTGGTGCGACATGGCGACAGTGCGGTGAATGTTCGCGCGCGTTTCATCGAGCGTAGCGAAACGTTCGAGCCGCTTGCGCGTGAGCAGAGTGCAGGCACAGCGGGCAAAGGCGCGGGCGTACTCGTACGCATCGATGGCGACAAACCAAAAGCGCTTGCCGAGTACGCGACTCGATCACCGGTCGTGGTGTTTCACCCTGACGAACTCACGTTGTCGTCGGGGCCTGCGCTTGGAAGGCGCACGATGCTCGACAGGCTTGCGCTTTTCATGGATGGCACGAGCGTCGAAGTGCGAGCGCGTTATGCGCATGCGTTGAAAGCGCGACAAGAGCTGCTCAAGCGTGGTGCGACGCAGAGCAGTGAGCTTCGTGCGTTCGAAACGCTTTGTGCCGAGCATGGAGCGGCGTTGACGCAGGTGCGAGCGCGTGCGGCGGACGCGCTCGTGCAGGAGCTCGAGCTTGCGTTTGCGCAAATTGCGGCTCCGGATTTGGATCTTCGAGCGCGTTATGTGCCGGGTGGCTCGGCGGATGTTGCGAAGGCAGCGGAGGAGTTGGAGCAACGAAGGCAGCGGGATGCGTTTCGACCGAGTGCGGGATTTGGTCCGCATCGGGACGATCTCGAGTTGCGTTTTGGGGAGCATCCGGTGCGGATCGTTGCGTCGCAGGGCCAGCATCGAGCGCTCACGTTGGCGTTGAAGGCTGCGGAGACGGCGACGATTGCGAAGCAGCGCGGTCTCGAGCCGCTTCTTTTGCTGGACGACGTATCGAGTGAGCTTGACCCGGAGCGGACGGGGGCGCTGTTTTCATTCTTGAGTCTTCATCGCGGTCAGATTTTCCTGACGACGACGCGTCCGGAGCTGATCCGCACGCCTGGTGGATGGGCGTCGGATCGTGCGGATTTTCAGATGGTGGGTGGGGAGGTTGTCCCGAATGAGGGGCCCGCGTCGAATTGAGCATTTTTGACGATAAAAATGCTTTGAAAAGCTTGCTTAGGACCCGTGAAAAAGCTAGATTTCCGCCACTCCAAACGGCTCCCAGCGAGTGGCTCGAATGCACCCGCGCTGGGTTGTCCCGTGCGGCTCCGAAGCATTGGCGTCGGGGGCGAATAGAAGACCTCGCTGGCCTGTTTTGGGGCTGGCAATGTGAGCCGCACATTTCGCGGAAGCCAAAGCACGATGACGATGACGACCGAAGCGACGAGCATCCAAACCGAAACGAAACCGCAATCTTACGACGAGCACAGCATCACGGCGCTCGAGGGTCTCGAGGCGGTGCGCAAGCGTCCCGGCATGTACATCGGGGATGTGCACGACGGATCGGGGCTGCATCATCTGGTGTGGGAGGCCGTGGACAATGCGGTTGACGAGCATCTGGCGGGGCAGTGCACGGAAATCAGCATCACGGTCCATTTCGATGGCTCGGTGACTTGCGAGGACAACGGTCGAGGAATTCCCGTCGGCATGCACGCGAAGGGCGTGAGTGCGGCGGAAGTCGTGATGACGGTGCTGCACGCTGGCGGAAAGTTCGACAATGCCAGTTACAAGGTCAGCGCTGGATTGCACGGCGTCGGCGTGTCCGCGGTCAATGCGGTTTCTGAACTGCTGAAGCTCGAAATCAAGCGCGAGGGCAAGGTTTGGTATCAGGAATATAGTCGAGGGTTTCCGCGCGGCCCGCTCCTGCCGGTTGGCGAGACGGATAAAACGGGAACGAAAGTAACGTTCAAGCCGGATTCAACCATTTTTTCGTTCACAGAATTCAATTACAACATTCTCGCGAATCGTTTGCGCGAGCTGGCGTATTTGAATGCTGGTTTGGTCATCAACCTCGAAGATCAACGCCCATCGGGACGGAGCGAAATATTTCACTACAAGGGTGGAATTGCCGAGTTCGTTGCGTTGCTCAATCAGGTGCAGGAGCCGATCCACAATGAGGTGATTTCGTTCATCGTGGAAGTGGTTCCCGAGGGCGACAAAAAGGGCGGTCCGCCGATTACGGTCGAAGTGGCGATGCAATGGAGCGGCTCGTACAGCGAGCAAATCTATTGCTATACGAACAACGTCCACAACAAGGACGGCGGCACGCACTTGGCTGGTTTGCGCTCGGCGCTGACGAAAACGATCAACGGGTATGGCAAAGCGCACAACCTGTTCAAGGAATTGAAGCAGGAGCTGCAGGGCGAAGACATTCGCGAGGGCCTTACGTGTGTGCTGAGTGTCAAGCACCCGGACCCGTCATTCGATTCGCAAACGAAATCGAAGCTCGTATCGAGCGAGGTGAAGGGTATCGTCGAGCGAGCGGTGTCCGACAAGCTTGGGCAGACCTTCGAGGAAAATCCGCCGATGGCGAGGAAAATCCTCGATAAGGCGGTGCTTGCGGCGCGAGCGCGTGAAGCGGCTCGAAAAGCGCGTGAAGTGATTCGTAAAGGATCGCTCGATATTACGTCGCTATCGGGAAAGCTGGCGGATTGTCAATCCAAGGATCCGACGGTAAGCGAGATTTACATCGTCGAGGGTGAATCCGCAGGTGGTAGCGCGAAAATGGGTCGCGACCGGCACTTCCAGGCGATTTTGCCGCTCAAGGGAAAGATTCTGAACGTCGAGCGTGCGCGTCTCGATCGAATGCTCAGCTCGGCGGAAGTCGGTACGCTGATCACGGCGCTTGGGTGTGGAATCAGCGGCCTTCGGACGCAGCAGGCCGAAGAAAACCACGAAAAAGACGAAGGTATCGAGCTTAGCAAGCTGAAGTATCACAAGGTCATTCTGATGACCGATGCCGACGTCGACGGGTCGCACATTAGAACGTTGTTGTTGACGTTCTTCTTCCGGCAGATGCGCGAATTGATCGAGCAGGGACATCTTTATATTGCACAACCGCCGCTTTATCGTGTGCGCAAGGGCAAAAAGGATTTGTACCTGAAAGACCAACACTTGCTCGACGAATACTTGGTGGGTAATGCCGTCGAGGATTTGATGCTGTTGCCGGAGAAGCGGGATCGTGACGGCGTCGTAGGCGAGCCTTTGCGTCAGTTGGCGCAACGACTGCGACGATTCCGCGTGGTATTGGGTAACCTCGACAAACGTTGCGATGCTCGTATCGTGGCGTCGCTGATTCGTGCCGCAGGTTTGACGCAGGCTGATTTGCGAGATGCGGCGAAAGTGGACACCGCGAGCCAGAAGCTGCGGACGTACTTGGAAAAACGTTATCCCGATATGATGCCGCTGAAGGTCCAGGCCAAACTCGATTCCGAGCATTCAGCGCATCGGATCGAGGTTCACCCGCGACCTGGTGCGGGCAGCCGTAACAGCATTCTCGATTGGAACTTGCTGGGCTTGCCGGAATACGAAGAAGCGCTGGCCATTGAAAGCACGCTCGTCGATATGGCGGGTCCGGGCCCGTGGCTGACCATCAGCAAGGGCAATGAAGACAAGACGCTCGAGACGAGCGAAGCGCTCATCGAGTACATTGAAGAGCGCGGCAAGAAAGGGCTCACGATCAGCCGTTACAAAGGTCTCGGTGAAATGAATGCCGACGAGCTTTGGGAAACGACGATGAACCCGGACGTACGCACGCTTCGTCAGGTCAAGATTGACGACGAAACGGCGGCGAGCAGCTTGTTTGCCATTCTCATGGGCGAGCAGGTGGAAGAGCGGCGCAAGTTCATCGAGACGAACGCGCTGCACGTGAAAAACCTCGATATCTGATATGTCGAAGGTATCCGAGACACCGGCGACCGTGTTTCTGAAAAAGCACGGCGTGGTGTTTACCGAGCATCCTTACGAATACGAGGAACGGGGCGGCACGCGGGTGTCGTCCCAAAAGCTCGGCGTTCTCGAACACGACGTGGTGAAGACGCTCGTGATGGAGGACGAGGACAAAAAGCCGCTCATTGTTTTAATGCACGGGGACCGCGAGGTATCGACGAAGAACCTTGCGCGGCAGATTGGCAAGAAGCGAGTCGAACCGTGCAAGCCGGACGTGGCGGAGCGGCATTCGGGGTATCAAGTGGGCGGGACGAGTGCATTTGGCTTGCGCAAGCCGATGCCGGTCTACGTCGAGCGGACGATTTTGGAGCTGGTCAAGATATACATCAATGGTGGTCGCCGCGGATATTTGGTGGGGATTGATCCGCGTGAATTGGTGCGAGTGGTGAAGGCCGTAGCGGTTGAAGTTGGGTTGGAGAGCTAATCACGGCGCGCTCAACGGATCCGCGTAAATCTCGTCCACCGACAATTCGCATTCGATGCTGGTGAGCTTGGCAGTTTGCCCGGCCAAGGCTTCGTGGAGTTCCCACGTGCCGGTGGCGTTTCTGCGATAAACCTCGATGCGCGGCTCATCTTGCGAAAGCAATACGTACTCCATCAAAGAGGGAATGCGCCGGTAATGGGCGAATTTCCCACCACGATCGTAAGCTTCCGTGGAAGCGGAGAGGATTTCGACAATGACCTTCGGGTTCGTAATGGCGTGATCGTTGTCGGGATCAAGCTCGACGGACCCGCATACGACGCTCAGGTCAGGATATGTGGCAAGTCCAGTCGCGAGAACCTTGATTTTCAGATCGGAGTTAAAAACTGCACAACGCTTCCCACGAAGCTGCAAGCCCAGTGCGGTTGATACGGCAACTGCAAGTCTCGCATGGGAAATGCTCCCGCCCGCCATGTCACGGACGTGCAAGTCATAAACGACCCCATCCAACCACTCGTGCTTCGTCTCGCTTTGTCGCTCGAAGACAACGAAGTCGGCGTAGCTCATGTACGGTTTCAGTTCAGCGTTCGGCGCCATGAATCCATCATACTCCACGCAAGCACGGCAGGACAGAAAAAAATCACCTAAGCCCGGACAAACTCATCCGTAATGGCCTGGGATTTTTCATCCGCCGCAAACACCGCCTCAAAAGGTCCGTGCCGGACATGCGCACTCGTTCTTGTGTTGGCAAGCCCCTTGCTACCGCAAGATCACGTCTTAGTTTGCGCGTGCCATGCGAATCGACCGAATGACCACCAAAGCCCAGGAAGCGGTTCGTGCCGCGATCGACGTTGCCAGCCGGAGGGGGAATCCGGAGCTTTATCCCGAGCACCTGCTGCGCGGGATCCTCGCCCAGGAGGACGGTATTGGCGCCCCGCTGCTCGCCAAAGCAGGCGCGGATAGCGCGCAGATTCTTCAAGCTCTCGACTCGAAAATCGAAAGTTACCCGCGCGTCTCCGGCGGCGCAGAACCGAGCTTGTCTCGTCGAGCGCTCGGCCTGCTCCAGCGCGCCGAAGACGAAATGAAGGCGCTCAAAGACGACTTCATCTCCACCGAGCACCTTTTGCTGGCGGCCCTGAAGTCCGACAAAGATAGCGCCCAGATCTTCGAGCGAAACGGTTTGTCTTACGACAAGCTGCTCGCCTCGCTCGCTCAGGTCCGAGGCAATCAGCGCGTGACCGATCGCGACCCTGAAGGCAAATTCCAGGCGCTCGAAAAGTACACGCGTGATCTGACCGAGGCTGCCCGGCGTGGGAAAATCGACCCGGTCATTGGTCGGGACGAAGAAATCCGCCGCGTCATTCAGGTGTTGTCTCGCCGATCGAAAAACAATCCGGTGCTCATTGGTGAGCCAGGCGTCGGCAAGACTGCGATCGTCGAAGGTATTGCGCATCGGATCGTGGCTGGCGACGTGCCCGAATCGTTGAAAGACAAGCGTCTCGCGGCGCTCGATTTGGCATCGATGGTCGCGGGATCCAAGTTCCGTGGCGAATTCGAGGATCGGTTGAAGGCGGTGATCAAGGAAATCGAAAGCGCGCAAGGCAAGGTCATTCTGTTCATTGACGAGCTGCATACGGTCGTGGGGGCAGGTGCGGCCGAAGGTGCGATGGATGCCGCGAACATGCTCAAGCCTGCCTTGGCCCGTGGCGAATTACGATGCATTGGTGCCACGACGCTGGCCGAGTATCGCAAGCGCATTGAAAAAGACGCGGCGCTCGAAAGGCGTTTTCAGCCGGTGTTCGTCGGTCAACCGACGGTGGAAGATACGATTGCGATTCTGCGTGGATTGAAAGAGCGTTACGAAATCCACCACGGCATTCGTATTCAAGACGCGGCGCTCGTGGCGGCGGCGATGTTGTCGAATCGGTATATCACCGAGCGGTTCTTGCCGGACAAGGCCATCGACTTGGTGGACGAAGCGGCGTCGAGAATCCGTATGGAAATCGAGAGCTTGCCGACGCCGATCGATAATGTAGAACGGCTGCTCGTGAAGCTCGGCATGGAAGAGCAAGCGTTGCAGCGCGAGCCGGACAAGGCCAGCAAAGCGCGGCTCGAAGAAGTGAAGCGCGAGATTGCGGAATTGCAGACGAAGCGCGACACGATGCGGTCGCAGTGGATGCACGAGAAGGAAATCATTGCCGACATTCGCAAGCAAAAGCAAGCGATCGAAGAGCTGCGTAACGAGGAAGAACGATTCAAGCGTCGTGGAGATCTCGGCAAGGCTGCGGAGGTTCATTACGGCAAAATTCCGGACGCGGAAAAACGTCTCGAGGGTATGCGCGCGGATCTAGCGAAGGTCCAAGAAAAAAGCAGTTACCTCAAGGAAGAAGTCACCGACGAGGACATTGCGCAGGTCGTGTCGAAATGGACCGGCATTCCTGTGTCGAAGATGCTCGAAAGCGAGATGCAGAAGCTTTTGCGCTTGGAAGATGAATTGCGCAAACGTGTCGTGGGGCAAGACCCGGCCTTGTTGTCGGTAGCGAATGCGATTCGGCGGTCGCGTGCTGGTTTGGGCGAGGAAAAGCGTCCGATTGGCTCGTTCATGTTCCTCGGGCCCACGGGCGTAGGTAAAACCGAATTGGCGAAGACCTTGGCCGAATTCCTTTTCGATGACGAAAAAGCCATGGTGCGTATCGACATGAGCGAATATGGCGAGCGGCACGCCGTTGCGCGGTTGATCGGTGCGCCTCCGGGGTATGTTGGATACGAAGAGGGCGGGCAATTGACCGAGCCGGTAAGGCGTCGGCCCTATACGGTCGTGCTTTTCGACGAAATCGAAAAAGCTCATCCGGACGTTTGGAACGTATTGCTCCAGGTGCTCGACGATGGCCGATTGACCGATGGTCAGGGTCATACCGTGGACTTCAAGAACACGATTCTGATTCTGACGTCGAACTTGGGAACGGCCGCGGCCATGGCCATCGAAGAGCGGGAAACCTTGAGCGCGAGTGACAAGGCGGAATTGATCAAACGCGTGGTGCTCGACGAGGTGCGTAAGAATTTCCGTCCCGAGTTCTTGAACAGGTTCGACGATATTGTGGTGTTCCGAAAGCTGGAGCGTGCGCAGCTAGAAAAGATCGTCGACATCCAGCTCGCGAGCTTCGAGAAACGTTTGTCGCGGCGTGGTTTGTCCGTATCGTTCACGCCGGGAGCGAAATTGGCGATCATCGAGCAGGGGTGGGATCCTGCTTATGGAGCGCGTCCCTTGAAGCGAGCCATTCAACGGCTCGTGGAGGACGAGCTGGCGAAGCGGATTCTCGGAGGCGAGTTCAAGAGTGGGGACACGATTACGGTGAATCGAGGGCCTGACGGGCTGACGTTTACGAAGATGACGTTGAATTGACCTGCAGCGTCAGGTCAGACCGCGCGTTAAATCGTGCAAATCCTGCGGGAGTATGTCGTGATGCAAAAGCAAGTCGCGATGTTCGGCATCGAGCGTTGGCGAGATGCCGACATACTCCCTTTTCCAGCTTCGGTATTGGGGCATCGAGTCGAGAAAGCGAGCGACGTGGTGTTTGAAGTTGTTGGCATCTGCCAAAAGCTTCTTGGGTGACCGTTTGCAGGATCCGAATCGAATCGATTCAGTCATTTCATTGACCGCGACCAAATCGATTTCCGTATCCGACCTGTCCCAATATCCCTGAACGCGATGGGTAATTGGGAAGTCACCAATGCCTTTTCTACTTCGTTCTTCGTAAAGTTGACCCACCAACTTCTCGAGCGCTCCGCCTTCCACGTCCGCCAAACGATGGTCGGCTTCGTCGATGAGTTCGCCGAGTGGTCGAAAGGCAATCGCTGAGACGGGATTGGCCAATGCCGCAAGCCAAGAGCGTAAAAAATTGTCCTTGACGTAATATCGGCTTCGTCTGGCTTCCGGTTTGGCAGAAACCGGCAACTTGCGCTCGATGAGGCCAAAACGCTCGGTCAATACCTTGAGGTATGCACCGATTTGAGTATCAGGATTTCCTGTTGCTTCTCGAACGGCTTGCACCAATTCGTTGTGCATACGCCCAGGGTTTCGAGCGACGAACTTGAGGACGACATCGTAGCGGCCTCGCAATTCACGTAGAAACCAGTTCTCGGCCTCGGTGCGCAGCGGCGAGGAGCTTTCGAAGAAGATTCGCCGCAATAACGTTTTTCGGTCCGCGTCGAGCACGCCTTGCTCATGACAATCGCGATAAAATTTCGGGACTCCCTCGAACAAGTTCCATAAAAATAAAAGTCGCTCTGGTGATGGCTCGGAATGATCCGCGAGTATGGCCAGAATCGATCCAATGTCCAAATGCGTCAGCTCGATCGTATCGGTCACTCGGTTGTACAATGGCGCCGTGCGGTTTTCGAGCAAGGCGACCATTTCGGTGTGAATCGATCCGAGCACGATCAATCCACCTTTGACTTGCTCTGCCCTGGCCGCTAAACCATCGACCGAAGCCTGCAAGAACGAGCAAAAATCTTCATAGCCCTTGCGGTTGAAATATTGAAATTCATCGAGGACGATGACGTATCCATCAGTCGCCATGGATTCCAGTAACTTGGCGAGTTGCAGAAGGTCGAGCGGACGCGGATGACGATCTGCAGGGACTCGAAATGTCTCGAGCGCATCGTTTACGGCGGAAATCACTCCCGGTGGTTCCGAATCCGGAATCTGCACGTAAAAGACCGGACGGTTGTTGCCCAGCTCGTGCAGCGCTTGCCGAATCAGCGTGGTTTTCCCAATCCGACGTCGCCCGGTCACCTTCGCAAAGAACCATCGGCCCCGCGCAAGAATCCGCTCCAGGTCCGCCAATTGCTCTCGACGACCATAAAATCCCCATCTTTTCATCGCGAGCACCTTAGGTAGAACGGCGTTACCAAAATAGAGTAAGGCTACTTTACCTTACTGCGCGTTTCGACGCAACAACCATGCTGACATCCCTGGCCACCTCGACTAAACCCCGCCCATGCTCGATATACGCCACGTCGTCGATCAGCTCGACGAGGTCCGCGCTGGTTTGGCCCGACGCTCGTCTGCCGCTGCTGATTCCCTCGCTCCCATTGCCGAGCTTGGTCAGAAGCGCCGCGAACTCATCGCGATCGTCGAGGCCAAAGCCGCTCAGCGCAACCAGGCCAATGAAAAGATGGCCAAGGCAGACAAAAAGTCGCCCGAGTTTGCCGAGCAACGCGACGCGCTGAAGCAACTGTCGACCGAAATCAAAGAAGCTGAAAAACAGCTCAACGACGTGCTCGCGCAGATTCAAGCCATTCTGCCAATGATCCCCAACGTCCCCGATCCGTCGGTTCCCGATGGAAAGGGCGAAGATGACAACGTCGTCGTGCGCACTTGGGGGGACAAACCCTCCTACGCGTTCACGCCCAAGACGCACTGGGAGATTGGCACGAGCCTCGGCATCTTGGACTTCGAACGAGCGGCGAAGCTATCGGGTCCGCGCTTTACGGTGCTCATGGGCACGGCTGCGCGTCTCGAACGATCGCTCATCAGCTTCATGCTCGACCTGCACACGCGCGAGCATGGGTACACCGAAGTGCTTCCGCCGTTCCTCGTGAAAGACTCGGCGCTCTTCGGCACGGGACAACTACCGAAGTTCGCCGACGATCTTTTCAAGACGCACAAGAGCGATCCCGAGCGCGCGTACGACTTGTATTTGATCCCCACGGCCGAGGTGCCCGTGACAAACCTCCATGCCGACGAGATCCTCGAAGCCGAGCGTTTGCCTATCGCATACACCGCGTATACGCCTTGTTTTCGTGCGGAAGCGGGAAGCCACGGCAAAGACGTGCGTGGGCTGATTCGTCAGCATCAGTTCGACAAGATCGAGCTCGTGCGGTTCACGACGCCCGAGACGTCGAACGAAGAGCACGAGAAACTGACACGTCACGCCGAAGAGATTTTGCGACGACTTGGTTTGCATTATCGCGTGTCGTTGCTTTGCGCTGGAGACATGGGCGGTTCGTCGCAAAAAACGTACGACCTCGAAGTATGGTTGCCCGGACAAAATCTCTACCGAGAGATTTCGAGCTGCTCGAACTTTGGTGAGTACCAATCGCGTCGTGCGCAGATTCGTTATCGCGCTGAGCCGAAGGGTAAACCTCGCCTGCTGCACACGATCAACGGTTCCGCACTTGCTGTGGGTCGCACCGTGATCGCGATCCTCGAGCAGTACCAACAAGCGGATGGAACGGTCGTCGTTCCCGAGGCTTTGCGCCCGTACATGGGCATCGAAGTCATCAAGGGCGTTTGACCTTCTCCCCTCTCCGCGTAGCGGCGGAGCCGCGGAGCTGGAGAGGGGCCGGGGGTGAGGCGCGCAAAGAATTTGGCCCTTCCGATTCAGTTCAGATAACGACGCCATAGGTCCTTTGGTCGCCGCCGATTTCACTCCTCGTCGAGTCATCGGTGCCGCAGCCTATTTCCCCCGTGAAAGGGCGTCTCATGCAGGCGTCGTGCGCGTCGTCGTCCATTCAGGCTCCGTCCGAAAAGCTCGCCCCGTCGTCGGTTCGTCCTGTTACATCAGGACAAACCGATCTCGAGGACAGTGGCGTAAGTGCGCTCGAGTCCTTGACCGACTTTCCCGATGCTCCGGTCGTCGAGATGCCTCGCGTGTCCGAGCTACCTCCGAGCAATCCCGAGGTGGAAAAGCAAGCGCTGGCTGATGCGGATGCGCGAGCCGATGCGGATCGTCCGCCGCCGGAGTGGTGTGTCGACACGGGCAGGGACATGCAGGCGATGACCACGTTCGAGCTGTGGATGGCTCTGGCGCGTGGCGATGTGGACGGCAAAGCGAGTGTTTGGCGCGATGGAATGGAGAGCTGGCAGAACGTCGAAGACATCCCCGAGCTGGCGTATGCCATGTCGGATTCGTTATCGATTGCGCCTCCGCCAGTGATTCCGACACCGGCAGCAGTGATCTCGGTGCGGACGAATGATCGGACGCCGCTTGGGTTTGGCACGACAGACGTGGGTACGGAAGAGCTGCTTCGTGGTCCGGAGTTGCGTTCGGTTCCATTGCCGATCCGAGGGTTTTCGTTTGGTCAGATGAAGGCCGCGCTCGCGGCTGCAGCGGTGGCTGCGGCGGCCGCACTGGGCTTGTCGTACTTGCCACAAGGTGCGCCAACGGAGGCGCCTGCGGCGGCCGTAGAGCGTCCGTTGGCGGTGGCGCGTCTGCATGCGGCGATGGAGCGAGCGAATCGGCAGGTGGCTGAAGCGACGCAGCGAAGGCTGGAGACGTTACGACCTGCGGTTGCGCCTCCGTCAGCGTCGGCGCGACAACACAAAGAGGTTGGACAGCGGCGCTCTCGACGTGGTCGTCATTGAGTAGTGCTTCGGTTCAAAAATGCGCTAAGGTCCCGCCGCCCGTGAGCTTCACGGGTCGATCCGACGTCGTCCAAGGGCAGGACGGAGGACTTTGAATCCTCTAATCATGGTTCGAATCCATGCGTCGGAACCATCAATCCTGAACGTCTTTTCCTTCATCGTGCACCGTGATCGACGGCCTGTCCGAACCTGCTAGCGCGGCGAGCGCTAGGCCGTTTACCGTAGCTGCGAGGAGCGGCCGGGTGTGACGACCGACGACGAGACCGAAGAAGCAAGGTTCGTCGCGCGGCTCATGGCGCGTGACGAGTCTGCGTTCAACGAGCTTGTCATCGCCTACGAGCGACGCGTGTTCGCGCTCGTGTACCGCATGATCGGACGACGCGAAGAGGCCGAAGACCTCGCGCAAGAAGTGTTTGTCCAGGTCTTCAAAGCGATCGATCAGTTTCGTGGCGAGTCGAAGCTATCGACGTGGATTTTCCGCATCGCGGTGAACCTCTGCAAGAACCGGATGAAGTACCTGTCGCGGCGCAAGTCGGGACAGCAAGACGACATCGACGACTTGGCCGAAAGGCTGACGGGTGAGGCCGGTAAAGGCGTCACGGTTGCACGTGTGGAGCGTCCGGACGACATGCTCGAGGGCATGCAGCTCGAGAGGATCGTGAAGCGATCGATCGAGTTGGTGGATGTCGATTTTCGCGAGGTGCTGATCCTGCGCGACGTCGAGGACATGTCGTACGAGGAGATCGGGCAACTGACGGGTTTGGCCGAAGGAACCGTGAAGAGCCGCATATTTCGAGGGCGTGCGCAGCTCAAGGCGCTGGTCGAAAAGGCGCTCGGTGACAAATCGAAGAGCGAGAAGAAGTCATGAGCGGCGACGACGCGAAGCAAGAGCGAGAAGCGAATGCGTCGGACGAGGCGCACGAGGCGTTGGGTGACGTGAGCGAGGACGAAGCGGAACGTCTCGCGGCCGATGCTGAGAAGTGGCTTGAAGACGAAGAGAAGAAGAACGCGTCTGCTGCTGCCGAAGACGAACAAGAACCGCCGCTCGATGAAGTGGAGATGCGTGATGTTTTGCGTCGCGCGTTGAGGCCTCCGGCGGGGAGCGTGGCTCCTGATTTGCTGCATGGTGTGCAGAAGAAGCTGCGCAGTCGTTCGCGTGGAAAGTTTTACGGCGATGGATGGAGCACGGTGCGCTCGCCTCGTTCGACGTACCTGGTGACGAGCGTATTAATGTTGGTGCTCATAGGGTTTGTCTTTTTGATACTGCTTCCATGGGGAAGTGGGGCGTTGCCGTGAGGTTGCCAGTCCCCTAAGCTTTCCCCATGTCCAACGAACGCAGCCGCCGAGCCGCCGAGCGTTTCCAAATGGCGCTTTCGCTGTACGAGCTCGCCGAGGACATGCTGAGGCAGAAGCTTCGTCGAAAGCATCCCGAAGCATCCGCCGAGGAGATTGATCAGCGTGTGCTCGAGTGGCGGCTGCATCGACCAGGAGCCGAATTCGGCGATGCGCCAGGTCAGCCGGTTCCATGGCCAAGGCCGCGCGAATGAACCCCGTTGTTGGTCAGCGGATCTTGTATGACTCGTTTGAGGTCAACATATGGGACCTACGATGCGTCTTGCGCGCAGGTGCTTCATCAATGCTACGGCGATCCTTTGGATCGTCAGCGGATGCACGACGGAGCCGGGTGAGGACAGCACGAGTCCACCGCAGCGTGAGCACTGCACCCTGAAGGTCGCAGCGTGCATCAACACTTGCTACGAGGCAGATCTGGGCTTCAAGTGCAAATCGTGTTGCGATCGCAACGGCATTTCCTGCGATCGTGGTGGGGATTATGCCTTTCTCGCGTGTCCAGATGAGCAATGAATGAATCGTTTTGCGCGCCGCTCTTACTGGTCGAACTACCCGGCATTTGTTCGCTTGATGGTCGCGGTTGCACTTGTGGCGTGCGTGGTGAATTGTCGTCGGGACAAACTCAAAGGACGATACGACGACATCGATGGCGGCTACGTTCCTCGGCCTGCGTGCGACGCTCCCACAGTTGACTGCTACGACGGTTGCATGAAGCGCAAAGCAAGTGCTGCGTGCATCGGTTGTTGTCGTGATCAACGATTCCTTTGCGACACGGGGCAAGCCTTCTCCTACGAAGCGTGCGCTACGGCTCCATGAATCGCAGCCGTGTCACGCGCATACGAATAGAAGACCTCTAGTCCTCCACGATCACATCTTCCTTCGTCATCAGCGTGTCATCCGCCTTCGGCAAGTGAATCGCGAATCGCGTTCCGCCCTCATCGCGCCCTTCACAACGAATCGTTCCGCCATGCGCCTCGATGATGTCGCGCGTGACCGCAAGACCCAACCCCGTGCCGCGCTGCTTCGTCGTGAAGAACGGATCGAAGATCGATGCGCGTAACTCTTCGGGCACGCCCGACCCCGAGTCTTCGATCGTCAGATCGATGCCGCCATCACTCGATGCGCGCAGGTTGATGACCAGCTCGCCGCCCTTCGACATCGCCTCGCGAGCGTTACGCACGAGGTTCAACAGCGCCTGACGAAACATCGATTCGTCGACGAGCGCATCGGGCAGGTTCTCCTCGACGTTCACGTGATTCGTCACGTTTCCTCGTTCGAGCTCCGGTCGTACGAACGTCAGTAACTCGTGCACCAAATCTTCGAGCCGTTCACGTTCGAGCCTTGGTTTCGGCCGCCGCGAGATGCTCAAGTATTGCTCCGCGATGCGCGAAAGCCGTTCCACTTCGCCTCGAATCGCGACCACCAGTTGCGACGCTTCCTTGTTGTCGCTCGTGGCAACTTCTTCTTCGAGCAGCTCCAAGTTGAGACCGATGGAACTCAAAGGATTGCGTATCTCATGCGTCACGTGCGCAGCCATGTTGCCGATCGCCGCGAGTCGCTCGGCGTTCACCAGCTCGCTACGTGCACGTTGAATCGCCGCGACCATGCCTTCGAACGTCGTCGCCAGCTCACCAATTTCGTCGTTCGTCGCGACAATCTCTCGCGGCGTCAGATCACCGCGCGCAACCGCATTCGCTCGTTCGGTGACTCGCTGCAACGGCTCGAGCACACGGCGCGCGTAGATCGAGATCACGATCCCCACGAGCATCGTCAGCACGGTGAGCCCCACGAGAAGCTGAATCGATTGCGTCTCGCGGCGTTTCGCTTCAGCCGTGAGGCTTTCCATCCGCTCTTCGATACGTAACTTGATCGCTCGCAGTCGAAGTGCGCCTTCGGCTTCACGCTTGAGCAGCTCGCCACGCGCGCGCTCGGCCGCTTCACGATCACCGATCGTGAGCGCTTGAAACATCTTGCCGAAACGTTCCGGGTCCGCACCGAGCAGCTTCTCGATCGCCGCTGCTTCGCGAACGATCTCGTCACGAAAAACGAGCACCGAATCGTCTTCCGAATCGAGCCCACGCTCGGCCGCTTCACGCACGTGCGCGAACGTCAGCGGACGCGTGCGTCGCGCGGTATCGATCCACTCGCGTACGTCGCCAGGATTTTTCGCCGCGGTGATGTGGTTGAGCTGTGCGTTGAAAACGTTTTGAGCTGCAAGGGCTTCACCGACGCGCAGCAAAAGCGGAACGTATCCACCACGCAAAAGCTCTGCTCCACGAGCCGCATCACGCAGCGCACGAAAGCTCCACGTAACCGTGATCGTGAACGCGACGAGCACGAGCACGTAACTCGCGAAGAGCCTTCCCGTGACCGTGCGTCTACGTTTCGGATCGCTTTGCGTCATCGCCGATCAACTAGCGATGGACCGCGCGAGCAGCGAGACCAAGTCTTCCGCAGCCTCACCTCGGGTTCGAAAGCGATGCAGGCTCGAAGCACATGCCGTCACGAGTAGCCCTCCACCTCGTGCGTGATGCTCAGCGATGCGCGCATCCGCGATGACCTCGGAGGTCTTCGGACGCGTGATCGGCAAGAGGCCTCCACCGCCGCTGCATTCGGAATTGTTTCCGTCTCGTAGGAATTTGGCAGGCGATTTGCCGATGACTTTCTCAAGCAAGATGCGCGGTTCGTCGTGACGACCAAGGCCTCGACCAAGCTGACATGGCGAGTGCCAACGCACGGGAGCGTCTGCGTACTCGGACATCGTCGAGAAGCGATTGCGTGCTTCGTAGGCAAGGTCGAGCAGCAGTTCGGCACGTTTGGAAAGCGCTGTAGCGACTCGCGGATAATCGACGAGCACTGTGCGAGCACAACCCGGATCGACGACGACGAGACGTGGAACCGAAGCGACTTCCGCAGCGAGACGCGCAGCCGCGGCGCGAAAACCTTCTCGGTCGCCGGCGTAGAGCGACGGCAAACCACAACAACTGCGGATGGCTTTGACCGGACCGCCAACGAGATGCGCGGCGAGCTTCAATGCGTCACGTGCAACATCGGGTGCCTTGCGTGCGTAGGTGCATCCGACCAGCACACCCGCGGCAAACGAAGCGCTGCTGTTCGTGTGGAACTCGATCTCGTCGAGGACCTTTGCAGCTTCGGCTTCGCGCTCCGGTGCACGTGCAGCCGATGCAACGGCAGCCGGCGGAGCAGCACCACGCGTGAAGAAATCCGCGCGCGCGTCGATCAGCACCACACCCGGTTCATTGCGATGATCGCACTTCTCGCGACACGCGAAGCAACCCGTACAAGCCCACGCGGTCGATGCATGTTCGACGTCGACGGGCACATCTCCGCGCGCAGCGAAGTACGTGATGCTCATCTTGCCCCAGGGCGTGACCGTTTCGCTGGCCTCCGCATTGGAGACAGGACACGCAGCGCGACAAAGCTTCGGGCAATAGACGCATGTTTCGAGCGAGCGCTCGTGCGTGGCGATGATGGGCAAACGCAGCACGGCAAGAGTGTCCGCGCCTAGAGCGATGAGTGCAACAGACCTTTCTCAGGAACCCGTTCGCCCAGCATTTTGGCCCGGACTGCTCGATCGCTCCGCAGCTCCACGCCGACGCGTCGAAGGATGCTCCTCGCCCGGTTGGCTGCCTCGTGCAGGCTTCGCCCCGGTGCTCTCCGCAGCAGGAGCGGCAGGCGCACTAGCCGTCGCTTGCGTGGCCGGATTCTCCTGCGGAAACGTGATCGTGAACGTCGTGCCTTTGTCCGTCGAGTCGACCTTGATCGACCCGCTGTGCTCGTCGACGATCTTCTTGACGATCGCGAGCCCGAGGCCCGTGCCGCCTTGTTTTCCGCTCGTGACGAACGACTGAAACAGTCGATCACGAACAGCTTGGGGAATGCCTTTTCCAGTGTCCCCAATGCTGAGCACGAAGTCGGATCCTCGACGAAACGCGCGCACGGTGACCAGTCCACCACCATGCGGCTCCATCGCCTCGACCGCGTTGCGCACCAAGTTGTGCACGATGCGCGTCACCTTCGCTTCGTCGAATCGCGCCGTCCCTCGATCCTCCAGCTCCATCACGAGCTTCACAGATCGTCCCGCGAGCTCCAGTTGCAGTTGCGTCTCGAGGTCTCCGAAAAACTTCGTCAGGTACACCTTGCGCACCAAGATGCTGCGCTCGCCTCGCGCAAACTCGAGCAGCTCGCGCTGCATCGCACTGATCGCATCGAACTGCTTCAGAATGAGCCGCACATGCTCGCCGCGAACGGTCGAATCATTCGCCATGCTCATGAGCTGCACGTAGCCGCTGATCACCGTCAGCGGCGTGCGCATGTCGTGCATCACGCCCGAAAGCAGTCGCCCAATCGCCGACAACCGCTCGCTCTTCTCACGCTCCATACGCGAACAGAACAGACGCACCGCCGTCGATGCGTTCGCGGAAACAAGCCTGAGCAGTGATCGATGTTCCTGGGTAAACCCATGCGGGCTCTTCGCGTTGTAGAGCGCCAATGCACCGATCGGCCCTGACCCTTCGCCTTCGAGCGGCACGACGATCGCACTCTCGATGTCGAAGTCGAGTGACGGATGCATTCGCACGAGCGCTGCTTCTGCAATCGGTCCCGTCGGCGGATCTTCCGGCCCCACGTGCACCGGTTGGTTGTGCGTCATGGCCCAACCGAGCAGCCCATCACCTCGTTTGACCAGCAACCTTTTTACTTCAGCGTCACGAGTCGCATGGTTCGAAGGTCGAGGCTCCACGAAGTACAGGAACACGCCCGCTTCACCTTCGTCGATGAGCAACCCACCAGCTTTCGCTCCACATGCGCGCGCTGCCGCAGAGATCACTGCACGGCTCAAGTCTTCGAGCGACCCGGCGCCACTCATCGATGTTTCGAGCTCAAACAAAAGCGCCAAGTCCGCGATGCGATGCTCGAGCTGCTCCTTCGTCTCGACGAGCTGCATGTTCTTCTGGATGACCGAAAGAAACAGTCGCGAGTTGTCGAGGGAGATCGCTGCTTGTGTCGCAAGCGCCGACAGCAACTCTTCGTCGTGCCGGGAAAAACCGTTCTTGCGATTCAGCTTGTTCAACACCTGCACGACACCGATCGTGCGACCCACGTGATTGCGCATCGGCGCCGCGAGGATCGATCGCGTCCGGTATCCCGTCAGCTCGTCCCACGAGCGCAAAAACCGCTTGTCGCCGTAAGCATCTTTGACCCGGGCGGTCTTGCCGTACTTCGCAACATGCCCCGCGATGCCTTCACCAACGGGCAGCTCGATCGACCGCACTTCACCACCCAACGTGACGCGCGACATGAGCACGCCTCGATGCTCGTCGAGCAAATACAAAGTCGCTCTGTCCGCATCGAGCAGCTCACTGATCTTGCCAAGAATCAGCTCGAGAATTTGGTCGAGATCGAGCGTTGAGCCGAGAGCCAAACCGACGTCGCGTAGTGCACGGACGGTTTTTTCCGAGCGCGCGAGCTTGGTCTCGAGTCGTTTGACCCGAGCCTCGAGGTCTCGCACGTGATCGGATTCATCGGTCACGCAACGACGCTAACACGTCGTCGCGCGGCACTACAGCGATCCGGCAGGGGAAGGGCAGGGTGGGGAGTCCGACGGAATCAGCTCTTGGGCTACTGATTCATGCTTTCGAGGAACTCTTGATTCGTCTCGGTGCGACTGACCTTGTCGAGCAAGAATTCCATCGAGTCGATCACGTTGAGCGGGTGCAAGAGCTGACGGAGCAACCACACGCGCTGCAAAATCCACTCGGGCAACAGCAGCTCTTCCTTGCGGGTCGCGCTCTTGTTGATGTCGAGACACGGGAAGATGCGCTTCTCCATGAGCTTGCGATCGAGGTGGATTTCGCTGTTACCCGTGCCCTTGAACTCCTCGAAGATCACTTCGTCCATACGCGAGCCGGTGTCGACGAGCGCCGTCGCGATGATCGTGAGTGATCCGCCTTCTTCGACACAACGTGCAGCACCGAAGAATCGCTTCGGCTTGTGCAACGCGTTCGAATCGACACCGCCCGAGAGGATCTTGCCGCTCGGCGGAACCACGGTGTTGTAGGCGCGAGCAAGGCGCGTGATCGAGTCGAGAAGGATCACCACATCGTGCTTGTGCTCGACTAGGCGCTTGGCCTTTTCGATGACCATCTCGGCCACCTGCACGTGACGCGTCGCCGGCTCATCGAAGGTCGAGCTGACAACTTCGCCCTTGATGTTGCGCTGCATGTCCGTGACTTCTTCGGGCCGTTCATCGATGAGCAGCACGATGAGCGTCGTGTCCGGATGGTTCTGGCTGATCGCGTTCGCGAGGTTCTGGAGCAGCACCGTCTTGCCAGCACGCGGCGGCGAAACGATGAGACAACGCTGGCCTTTGCCGATCGGGCACAGCATGTCGATGATGCGCGTCGAGAAGCCTTTTTGGCCGTTCTCGATGTTGAACTTCTGCTGCGGATACAGCGGCGTCAGGTTGTCGAAGAGGATCTTGTCGCGCGCAACTTCCGGCACGACGCCGTTGATCTTGTCGACCTTGAGCAACGCGAAATAAGCCTCGCGCTCCTTCGGCGGACGAATCGGCCCGCTGACGGCATCGCCCGTGCGGAGGTTGAAACGACGAATCTGCGACGGCGAAACGTAGATGTCGTCGGGACCCGGGAGATAGTTGTAGTCGGGCGCGCGCAGGAAACCGAACCCGTCAGCGAGGCACTCGAGAACGCCTTCGCCATACACGGGTTGGTCTTGAGCAGCGAACGCCTGCAACAGAGCGAAAATGAGCTCCTGCTTGCGCAGACCAGCGGCTCCCTCGATGTTGAGGCCCTTGGCCATCTGGACCAGATCGGCCATCGACTTCTGCTTCAGTTCACGCAGGTGCATCGATCGAAAACTCCACACAGGGGAAGTGCCTTAACGAAGGCACCGGCCCCGAGTTCAGTACGGTTGAGGATTGGCTCGGACGTTTTGGTGATTTTTTTGGCTCGGCTGCCCATCCTCGCGGATGAGACAAACCGTGAACGACGCTCACCCCAGGGAAGGGCGGCCCGATGTGTCGTGCGAGCAGCGTTGACGCATTCACTCGGAATGCGGCCGGGCGCGTGGCTCGACCAGCGGACTGTACCAAGGGATCAAGTCCTGTCAATCAGCCGTGTAACCCCTTCGCATCATCTTTCTCGGGCGGATTGAGTCGTACTGTCCGATATGCCCCGAGCGGCCTGGATGCAGCTTGGTTGCCCGATACAAAGCATGCGAGTACGACACGATTTGTGCGATGGGACTGAAGCAACGAAAGGCCCCACGGGCGCACGCGTCAAGAATGACGTGGAAACACTTCATGCGCGCCAGTCGTTGGAGGTCTTCGTGAAACCGAGAGCGATCTTCGTCGCGACGATCTCCACCCTGCTGTTCGCAGCGACGACACTTCCTGCGCACGCCGCTGGCGAGCTTGCACAACCCGCAACGTCGTCATCCGCTTCGTCATCCGTACCGAACACGCTTCCTGAGCTGCCAAAGCTCGCGCCCATCGCGGTGCTCGAAGCCGAGCCAGGTGCACTTCAGGATCTCGATCGACTGCTCGAACGACTCACGACAGGTGATGCGCGAGCTCGCGAGACTGCGAAGACGAGCATCGCCGAGGTCACGCCATCCGTCGTGGCAGCCATTCGTTCGCGTCTGCTCGAGATACGCACGTCGCTCGATCGCAAAGAAGCACAAGGCCTGCTCGACGACGCGCGCAAAGCTGGTCGCAAGTCGTTAAAGAAAGACAAACCAGATCCGAAAGCGACGAAAAAAAAGAGCGCGAAGGCGAGCGAAGACGCCGAAGACGACGGTGATTGGCTTGAGTTTGTCTTGGCACAATCGAAGACGAAGAACGATACGTGGGTCGATCTCGTGAAGCTCCTGGCGATGGAGCGCATGTTGACGAATGTCGGTACGACGCCCGCGGTGCGTGAGCTTTTGCAGATGTACTCGTACTTCGGAGAGCTGCTCCGCATCGACCTCGCGCGACAGATGAGCAAACTGCGCGACAAGGCTGTGCCGGCGCTGATCGAAGCGCGACAACACGATGCGAAGATCGTCCAACGTTTTGCAGTCAAACAATTAGATCTGCTCGGACGAACGATTCCTGGTGAAGCTGTCGGAGTCACCGATCCGCAAGTGCTCGCAGATATTTTGAGGGCATACGGTCGCACGCGAGACGTCGATGCCGTGCGCGTAATCCTTTCGTTCTGCAACAGTGATCGGATCAAGCTGCGCGAATCTGCGCGTGAAGCGATCACCGCGATTGGCGAGCCGGGGATCTGGCAACTACGCGACGCGTATCTGAATCAGACGGGGAACAAGGCTCCACGCGAGTTCACGTGGGATCGCATCGCGCGTGAGCTGTTTGGAATGTACGACCGAGCGCGCCTCGCAGAAGTCTACAAGCTGATGGACGAAGGCGTGTCGCATGCGAGCGCGAAGAAGTGGCTCGAAGCGACGGATGCGTTCGACAAGGTGCTTGCGCGATCACCCGTGTTCGACCGGCGAAAAGAGATGGCGCCGGCGTATGTCGAACGCGCGAAGGAACTCGAAACGAAGGAGCCTGCGGTGGCGCTCGAGGTGCTGCGCAAGGCGTTGCGACTCGATCCGAAAGGTGACGGCGCGAAGAAGATCGAGGCTGAGATCGCGTACCTCGAAGGCATGGCGCTCATCGAAAAAGGAACGCCGGACAAGTTTCCACTGACGAAGGCGATCGAGATCGATCCGACGCACGAACGAGCAAAGCGTGCGTTGGCGGAGCTGGAACAAGAGCGCGTGGCGCCGAAGAAGAGTTTTGTGAAGCGATATCTCGCTGCGGGCGGAGTGGGATTTGCAGCGCTCATCGCGATGATTGCGCTGGTGCGCATCAAGCCGAAGAAGCGAGCCGAGCAAGTCGTTGGAGCACCAACGAATACTGGTTCGACCGAGCCACCGGCGGACACGACGCCGTAGAGGGCGTTGCACCCGGACCCAGCAAGCAAGGGGCTCCGCGCCCCTGCACCCGCGCCAGGGCCTGCCCTGGACCTGGCGTTGGTTCGTCCGCGATGCGGACAAACCAAAGGGGGCCAAAAGCAAAGAGCCCCTTCCCGTGAGGAAAGAGGCTCTTTCGTTGCCTGAGTCAGAACGAAACGGTTACTCGTTCGAGGCCGTTTCTTCTTTTTTCGGCTCTTCGGTGGTTGCGGCAGCTTCGGTGGTTGCGGCAGCTTCGGTGGTTGCGGCAGCCTCAGTGGTCGCCGCAGTTTCCGTGGAAGCCGATGCAGCCGTCGACGCATCGTTCGGCTCGGCAGCCGTCACGGCTCCGGGCGCTTCTTCGATCTCCGCCACGTTGTCACCGATGGGCGCGGCATCGACGAACTCGATGTACGTCATCGGAGCGCCATCGCCACGACGATTGCCCAGCTTGATGATGCGCGTGTAACCACCCGGCCGACCCTCGAATCGCTTCGAGAGCTGGACCATCACCTTGTCGACGATGTCGACCGACAAGCCATCCGCCGTGACGCCAAAGCGCGGCACGTAGGCAGCGACGAGACGTTGCGCGTGCAATCGCTTCGCTTTGTCGGCAGCCGACAGTTCGGCCTGCGGGGTATACGCAATCTTGCCAAGACGCGTGGCCTTGGAGATGAGCCGCTCGGCGACACGGCGAAGCTCCTTAGCTTTCGCTTCGGTCGTCTCGATACGCTCATGAGTGATCAGGTTCGCGGTCAAGTTGCGCAGCATCGCCCGCCGGCTCGACGTGTCCCTACCAAATTGCCTTCCGGCCTTCTTGTGACGCATTTTGCACCTTCTACGCTTGTGCCTGCTGGGCCTTCCAGCGCTCGAGCAGCTGCTGCCAGTTGTCGATCTTCATTCCAAGCGAAAGACCCATGTTGGAGAGGATTTCCTTGATCTCCTTGAGGGACTTCCGGCCAAAGTTCTTGGTCTTCAGCATGTCCTGCTCGGTGCGCTGTACCAGCTCGCCGATCAGGGTGATGTTCGCGTTCTGGAGGCAGTTGGCACTCCGGACGCTGAGCTCCAGCTCCTCGACGGATCGGAAGAGGTTCTCGTTGAGCGGTTCCTCGTCACCAGGAATCGTCTGGTAACTCGTCTCCTCGGACTCCTCGAAGTTGACCCAAATCGAGAGCTGCTCCTTGAGGATCTTGGCGGCGAACGCGACGGCATCTTGCGGAATGACCGAACCGTTCGTCCAAACCTCGATCGTGAGCTTGTCGTAGTCAGTCACCTGTCCGACGCGAGCGTTCTGGATGGTGTAGTTGACTTTGCGGATCGGCGAGAACAAGGCGTCGATCGGGATCGTTCCGATGGACATCGTGGGCGTCTTGTTCCGCTCGGCAGGGACGTAACCACGGCCGACATTGACCGTGAGTTCCATCGACAGCGGGCCCTTCTTGTCGAGCACCGCGATGAGATGGTTGGGGTTCAAAACTTGGAGGCCATCGACGAGATCGATGTCACTGGCATACACGGGGCCAGGACCTTCTTTGTCGATGCGCACGGTGTACGTACGAGCGCTCGCGGCTTTGAAAACGACCTCTTTGAGGTTCAGGATGATGTCACTGACGTCTTCGACGACATCAGCCACCGTGGTGAACTCGTGCAACGCCCCCTCGATGCGGACAGCCGTAGTGGCCGCACCCTGCAGCGAAGAAAGAAGGACGCGGCGAAGCGAGTTGCCGATGGTGATGCCGAAGCCACGCTCGAGAGGCTCGCACGTGAACTTGGCGTAATGGTCAGTCGCGGTCTCGGTGTCGACCGTGATGCCCTTGGGTCGGATGAGGTCGCGCCAGTTACGCGCAACCATCGTCATGCTTCCGCTCGTCGTCGTCATCCTGTCCTCAACTTTTCGAGGGGTTTCGCGCGGAGGTCCCGCAATCGTGACCGCACTCGGTCAACAATCGCCGCCTCCTGCCCGCGCTTGCAGCGCCGAAGCGCTACGAACGTTGCACGTCAAACGATTTCGTACCTGTGAAGACTGCGCCCCAAAGAGGTTTGAGTCTCCAACAAATGACAACCGGGGCCGTGATGTTGCACGTCCCCGGGCCATCGTCCAGCCAAGCTCAGCGCGAGTAGTACTCGACGACGAGCTGCTCGCGAATCTCCGGCTCGTTCAAGTCTTCACGCACCGGCGTGCCCTTGACCGAACCCGTGAAACCCGCGCGGTCCGCCTCGAGCCACGAAGCGATCGGACGCTTGTCCGCACCCGCCACAGCAGCCGCGACGAACTTGAACTTCTTCGCACCCTCGGTGAGCGTTACACGATCACCAACACGCACGACGAAGCTAGGAATGTCGAGGCGCTTGCCGTTGATATGGACATGTCCATGTCGAACGAGCTGACGAGCCTCCGAACGTGACGCCGCAAAGCCCAGACGATGCACGACGTTGTCGAGACGGCGCTCGAGGAGCGCGAGCATCTCTTCACCGGTGCGTCCCTTGCGACGGCTGGCTTCCTGGAAATAGCCATGGAACTGGCTCTCCAGAACGCCGTAGACGCGACGAACCTTTTGCTTCTCGCGAAGCCGAATTGCGTACTCGCTGAGCTTGATGCGTCCCTGACCGTGCTGACCGGGCGGGTAAGGACGGCGCGTGTGGGCGCACTTCTCCGAGTAGCAACGCTCTCCCTTGAGGTAGAGCTTCATGCCTTCGCGACGGCACAGCTTACAGACAGGACCAACGTAGCGAGCCATTTCGTAACCCTCGAGCGCTCAGACCCGGCGCCGCTTGGGCGGCCGGCAACCATTGTGAGGAATGGGGGTGACGTCGCGAATCAAAGTCACCTTGAATCCGGCCGTCTGCAGAGCTCGCAACGCACTTTCGCGCCCAGCTCCAGGACCCTTCACGAACACCGCAACGGATCGCATTCCGTGCTCCTGCGCGCGACGAGCTGCTTCTTCGGCAGCAAGCTGAGCAGCAAACGGAGTCGACTTTCGCGATCCCTTGAAGCCACGCGCACCGGCCGATGACCACGCCACGGCATTGCCGTTGATGTCCGTGATCGTCACGACCGTGTTGTTGAACGTCGACTGGATGTGCGCTATCCCAGTCGCAATGTTCTTCTTGACTTTTTTCTTCTGCTTGGCCTTCGTGGCCCCTGCAGCTTTCGGATTCGCCATGGCGTCCTGTCCTTACTCGCGTCCCATCACGCCTTCGTTGCCGGACGCCGTTGCAGCATCCCCTTGCGCGGACCCTTGCGCGTACGTGCATTCGTATGCGTACGCTGCCCGTTGACCGGCAAACCACGACGATGCCGCAGTCCACGGTAGCAGCCGAGATCCATCAGCCGCTTGATGTTGAGCTGTACTTCACGACGAAGATCACCCTCGACCTTGTAGTCAGCATCCAGGATGTCTCGGATCAGCTTCACTTCCGCGTCGCTGAGTTCCTCCACCCTCTTGTTCCCGGGGATCTTCGCCTTCGCGCAAATCGCAATCGCACTCGATCGCCCAATGCCATACAAGTACGGCAAGGCAAAAGCCAGGTGCTTACGACGCGGAAGATCGACGCCAGCGATACGTGCCATGGCTACTCCAACTAGTTCCCTTGACGTTGCTTGTGGCGAGGGTTCTCGCAGATCACGCGCACGACACCACGACGGCGCACGACTTTGCACTTGTCGCAGATTTTCTTGACGCTAGGTCGTACCTTCATGACGCGTTCCGTTCCCTATCCTCGCTCCGCAGTTATTTCTACTTGTGACGATACGTGATCCGGCCTCGCGTCGGGTCGTAGGGAGATACCTCGACCGTAACGCGATCACCGGGCAAAATCTTGATGTAGTACTGACGCATGCGACCACTGATGGTCGCCAAGACTCCAAGTCCATTGTCAGCCTTCACGCGAAACATCGCATTCGGAAGCGCCTCCTGAACGACACCGTCGAACTCGAGCTTGTCGCCCTTCGGTTCCTTCGGAGGTTTCGATTGGTTCGATCGTCTCATGCGCTTTCCGAATCCGCTCCGCCAAGAGCTTTCAGTACCCTTGACGTCACCTCTGCTGGCGCCCCGACTCCGTCGACTCGCTGCAGAAGCGCTTTGTCTTGATAGTACGGCAAGAGCGCCGCTGTCATCGCCTCGTATGCATCGAGACGTTTGCCAACTGCTTCCGGCCGATCATCCGCCCGGTGCTCAAGGTCGGCATCAGGGGGCGGGGGACTATAGACGAGATGGTAAATCTGTCCAGATCTTTTATCAGTTCGACGGTGGATCAACCGTTCCTCTAACAAAGAGCGTGGTACATCGAGCTGCAATACCGAGTCAATCCTGAGCGTTCGTGCAGCAAGCAGACGTTCGAGCGCCTCAGCCTGCGGCACCGTCCGCGGGAATCCGTCGAGCAAAAAACCACCTTTGCAATCATCCACGTCAATACGCCTGTCGATGAGGCCAATCATCGCCTCATCCGGCACCAAACCGCCCCCATCCATGATCGCGCGGTACTGCGGATCCAACGTGCCCGACGCCTTCGCTGCACGAAGCATGTCTCCCGTCGAAATCTGCGGAACACCGTACTTCTTGCACAGAATCTGAGCCTGCGTTCCTTTGCCCGAGCCAGGCGGGCCGACCAAGATAACAATCATACGCGAACTCTCCCCCTCATCCTTCCGGCAAGCGACGCGCCCGAAGTCGCCCCGCTCCAGCACCCGAAAGGCCTTCGTAACTGCGTGTGATGAGCTGCGCCTCGATCTGATTGACCGTATCGAGCGCAACGCCGACGACGATCATCAACGACGTGCCACCAAACGTGATCGGCACTCGTAGAAGATCCCCGACAACCGAGGGCAATACACACACCGTCGTCACATACATCGCGCCACCAAACGTGATGCGATTCATGACCCCCTGGATGTAATCCGCCGTTTGCTTGCCAGGACGAATCCCAGGGATGTTCGCCTGCTGCTTCTTCAAGTTCTCAGCAACGTCGACCGGTTGAAACGTGACGCTCGTGTAGAAGTAACAGAAGAAGATAATCAGCAGCGCATAACCTGTGTTGAACACCCATCCACCACGGTTGATGAGCGACTGGAGCGCTTCAGCCCCAGGGATGTTCATGTTCGCCATCGTCTGCGGAAACATCAGCAGCGACGAGGCAAAAATCGGAGGAATCGTGCCCGCAGTGTTCACTTTGAGCGGCAAGTGCGCGTTCTGCGCGCCGTACACGCGCCGACCCACCTGACGTCGCGAATACACGATCGGAATCTGCCGACGACCGTTCTCGAAGAACGCAATCACCGCAATCGCCAACACCACGAACGCTCCGACCGCCGCAATCGTCAGCGGCTGGATGTTGCCCGAGTTCTGTGCGATGTAGGTACCGATCCAGCCGGGAACACCCGTCACGATACTGGCGAAAATCAACAGCGAAATCCCGTTCGATACGCCGCGTTCTGTAATCTGCTCGCCAATCCACATCAGGAACGCCGTTCCCGTGGTCAGCGTGATCATCGTCAGCAGCGTGAATCCGATACCGGGATGCGTCACCACGCCCGCGCCCTGGTCACTCGACGAAATCGTCTCGAGCCACTGCGAAATGGCGTAGGACTGGAACAGAGACAAGCCGATCGTTCCGTACCGCGTGTACTGATCGATCTTGCGTCGCCCCTGCTCCCCTTCCTTGCGAAGCTCGTCGACGGGCTTGTAGACCATGCCCATCAACTGCATGATGATCGACGCCGAAATGTAGGGCATGATGCCCAAGGCGAAGATCGAAAGCTGCTCGAGCGCACCACCGGAAAACATGTTGAAGAAGCCGAGCAGACTGCCCGACTGCTTCGCCATGAATCGCCCCATTTCCCGGCGATCAACGCCCGGGACGGTGACGAAAACACCAATTCGGTAGACGGCCAGCATCACGAGGGTGAAGATCACCCTGCGCCGGAGCTCCGGCACCTTGTGAAAGTTCGCTATTCCCGCGAGTGTGGCCATGGTGTGGTACTGCGTTGGAGGGATCAGCTAGCGCTTTCGGCCGGTGCGCTGTGCGTGGCAAGCACGTTTGCTTGACCGCCAGCTTGCGTGATCTTGGCCAGCGCGCTCTTGGAGAAGCGATGTGCCGAGATCGTGAGCTTCTTGGTGAGCTCACCATCGCCAAGGACCTTGATCAGGTCGTAACGACCCTGAACGAGACGCTTGGACTCGAGCGCGGCCGCATCGACGACCGTTCCGCTCTCGAAGACCGCTTCCAAGTCGCCCACGTTCACTTCCGCCACGATCGCAGCGAAAGGATTGCGGAAGCCACGCTTCGGCAGACGACGCTGAATCGGCGTCTGCCCGCCTTGGAAGTGCTTCTTGTTGATGTTACCGGTCGAGCGAGCCTTCTGGCCCTTTTGACCACGGCCAGCCGTTTTTCCGAGGCCCGAACCGACGCCACGCCCTACGCGCGTCGCCTTCTTGTTGGCGCCTTCAGGAGCCTGAAGCTTGGAGAGAATATCCATCGTTGCTGCGCTTTCCCAACCAAACAGCCTAGGCCTGGGAACTCTTCCCGTCGACTTCTTCGACCGACACGAGGTGAAGCACCTTCTTGATCATGCCGCGAAACGAAGGAGTGTTCGCGACGGTGACTTCACTGCCAGTCTTACGAAGTCCAAGACCTCGCAAAATGCGGCGCGTGTGTTCCGTCTGGCCTGCCACACTGCCGCTCTGTCGCACCCGAAGATGATTCTTCATGGCGTTCCTCCTCCTCCTCCTCCGTCACCTCCCTCGCGCGGAGTACGCGCAGGGGGCGCTTGGCTGGCGCGGCGACGGGACGGCGAAGTGGTCGTACCACCGCCCTTGCGCTGCCAACCCACGTCTTCGGTCTGCATCGAACGCTTGCCCGCAACGTGCTCGACGCTGCGAAGCGCCTTCAGCGCCGCAACAGTCGCATGCACGACGTTGTGCGGGTTGCTCGTGCCGAGCGACTTCGACAATACATCGTGAATGCCCGCGGACTCGACCACCGCGCGAACGGCGCCGCCTGCAATGACGCCCGTTCCAGGGCTAGCAGGCTTGAGGAGCACCTTGCCCGCGCCGATGTGACCAAACGCATCGTGCGGGATCGTCGCTCCATCGAGCGGGATGCGGAAGATGTTCTTCCGAGCCTGGTCATTGCCCTTACGAATGGCCTCGGGGACCTCGTTGGCCTTGCCCAGACCTACACCCACATGACCCGCTTCGTCGCCTACGACCACCAGAGCCGAAAAGCTGAACCTTCGGCCGCCTTTGACGACCTTGGCGACGCGGTTGATGTGAATCACCCGCTCCTTGAGTTTTTCGTCGTCGATTTGATCGAACGCCATACGTGCCTTCTTCGTCCGTGAAGCCTGCGCGATCGCCAGCGATCCCAGGGCCTAGAACTCGAGCCCCGCCTCTCGGGCGGCTTGAGCCAGGGCGCTCACGCGCCCATGATAGAGATAGCCGTTCCGATCGAACACGACGCGGTCGATCTTCTTCGACTTGCAAATGTTCGCGATGAGCGTTCCCACTTTCTTGGCCGCGTCGACTTTCTTGTCGTCGTCGAGCGTCCCGCGAAGGTCCTTCGACAAGGACGAGGCATGCGCAAGCGTCTGCCCCGTCGAGTCGTCGATGACCTGCGCGTAGATGTGTTTTGCGCTTCGGAAAACGGTCAGTCGCGGGCGAATGGACGAACCATTCACCTTCTTGCGAATGCGGAGCTTGCGGCGCTCCCTTCCGACGATTCTCATGCCCATGGTCGTGCCTACCTGTGAGGGCAACCCCTTGGCTGCCCCGCTCGGTTACTTCTTGCCGCCCTTGCCGCCAGCTTTGCCCGCCTTCTCGCGGACTCGCTCACCACGGTACCGAACTCCCTTGCCACCATAAGGCTCGGGGGGTCGGAACCCGCGGATCGTCGCAGCCGTCTGCCCAATGAGCCCCTTGTCGGCGCCCTGCAGAACCAAAACCGTGCCCTTGGAATCCGAAGGAATCGTCGCCGTCAGCCCCTTGGGGACCGGGAAAACGACCGGATGCGAATATCCAAGCGCAAACGTGAGCGTCGTGCCCTTCAAGTCGACACGATAACCCGTGCCCTTGAGTTCGAGTATACGCTCATAACCGTCGGCAGCTCCCTTCACCATCGAAGCGAGCAGTGCACGCACGAGACCTTGAAGGCGTGAAGCATCACGGCCAGGCGCCGTGGAGACGATGTGGAGCTTCGAGCCTTCGGCCGTCACATCCACCGTTGCCGGTAGATCATGAGAAAGCTGGCCCTTGGCACCCTTGATCTCCACGGTGCGACCTTTGATGGCCACCGTGACACCCTTGGGGACCTCGACGGGACGCTTGCCGACCCGCGAGGTTTTCGGCGCCCCGCTCTGCTGAGTCGTAGCCGCCTCCATCACCACACCTCACAGATGAGCTCGCCACCGAGCTTGTGCTTACGGGCATCCCGGTCGCTCATCAAGCCGTGAGACGTGCTCAAAATGCTAATCCCGAGTCCCGAAAGAACTCGCGGGATCCGGTCGTGCTTGACGTACACGCGACGACCGGGACGGCTGATGCGGCGAACCCCATCAATGGCACTCAAACGATCACGCCCATATTTGAGCACGATCGTAAGTTTGCCGGTGTCGCCGTCGCTCGTCTTCACGTCCGCGATGTAACCCTCGGACTTGAGAATGTCGGCAACGGCCTTTTTCATCTTGCTTGCAGGGACCTCGGTTCGGTCATGCCGCGCAAGCGCAGCATTCCGGATCCGGGTCAGCATGTCGGCGATCGGATCGGTCATCATGGCATCACCAACTCGCCTTGATCACGCCCGGCAGCTCGCCCCGAAGCGCGAACATACGGAGACATACACGGCACAGCTCGAAGTCGCGGTAATAACCGCGCGAACGGCCGCAAACCTTGCAACGATTACGATGCCGCACGGCAAACTTGGGCGGCCGGTTCAGCTTGGCAAATTCTTTTGCGCGAGCCATCGAATATTCCTCAATGCCTGAACGGGATCCCAAGCTCCGTGAGAAGGGCTCGTCCCTCCTCATCGGTGCGTGCGGTGGTCACGAACGATATGTTCATTCCCTTGACGACATCGACTCTGTCGTAGTCGACCTCGGGGAAAATGATGTGTTCATGCAAACCCATCGTGAAGTTGCCACGACCGTCGAAACCCTTGGGGCTTACGCCCTTGAAGTCACGAACGCGGGGCAACGAGAAGCTGATCAACCGATCGACGAACTCCCACATCCGATCGCGGCGCAACGTCACCGTCACACCAATCGGTAGGTTCTCACGAAGCTTGAACGTCGCGATCGATTTGCGAGCTCGCGTGATTATGGGCTTTTGGCCCGAAATCGCCCGCAGGTCTTCGACTGCTGAGTCGATGATCTTCGGGTTTCCGACGGCTGCGCCAAGACCCATGTTGATCACCACCTTTTCGAGGCGGGGAACCATCATCGGGTTCTTGTAACCAAACTTCTTTGCCAGTGCCGCAACAGCGGACTCGCGATACTTCGTACGCGCGCGAGGCACGTAGTTCGGATCGCGTCCAGCGTCGGCAATTTCGGCGGTCGACGCAGCCTTCGGGGCATCCCCTCGGCCTTTGCTTTTACCGCCTTCTTTACCGCCACCCTTGCCCGCTGCCGCAGCAGCCGGTTTGGGAGCAGCCGGTTTGGCATCTTTGGAGGGCTTTTGGCCCTTCTCTTTGCCCTTGTCGTCCTTCTTGTCCGCCATGGCTCAGCCTGCCGCAATCACGGCGCCGCTCTTCGCGATGCGCTGCTTCTTGCCGTCGACCTCAGACACCTTCACCCGTGAGGGCTTGCCGGTCGTCGGATCCACCAACATCACCTTGGAGGCATGAAGCGGCGCCTCCTTCTCAATCTTGCCGCCTTGCTGATTGCGCGGCGTCGGGCGCTGATGACGAGTCACCTTGTTCAAGCCTTCGACGATCACTTTGTCGTCATCGGCCAGGATCTTCGTCAAGCGGCCCTGCTTGCCCTTTTCTTTACCGCTGATGACCTGCACCAGGTCACCGACTCGAAGGCGATTCATCAGAGCACCTCCGGGGCAAGCGAGATGATCTTCATGAACTTCTTTGCGCGGAGTTCACGAGCAACCGGTCCGAAGATACGGGTTCCGATCGGCTCTTTCTCCTTGTTGATCAAGACGGCGCTGTTTCCATCGAACTTGATGTAGCTGCCATCCGACCGCTGATACTCACGCGCAGTGCGCACGACAACCGCGCGCGCCGTGTCGCCCTTTTTCACTTTCGTGCCGGGCAACGCTTCCTTGATCGACACGACAATCACGTCGCCAAGGCCGGCGTACTTGCGCCGCGAACCACCAAGCACTTTGATGCACTTGACGATACGAGCGCCCGAGTTGTCCGCGACCTCGAGATGTGTCGAGACCTGGATCATGGTCTACTCCTCCACCGGTCGTGAAATCAGGCGCGTCACGATCCAGCGCTTCTCGCGGGAGATCGGGCGATGTTCCTGAATCTCCACGCGATCACCGACTTTGTATTCGTTCTTCTCGTCGTGGGCCTTGTAGCGCTCACGGCCGCGAACGTACTTTTTGTACACGGGGTCGGGCGCGTTGCGAATGACCTCTACGACAACAGTCTTGTCGCACTTGTCGCTCTTGACCCGTCCGATGAGCTTGCGGCGGAACCCGTGCTGCTCTTTCTGCGGTGCGGGCTGCCCGGCGGTCGCGTCGTTCGTTGTCATCACTCGGCCTTCCCTTCCGCAACCACGGCGCCCACACGCTGTCCGAGGATCGTCTTCACCCGCGCCAGGTCACGGCGCGCCTTCCGCACGGACGACGTATCGTTCAGGCGGTTGGTGAAGTTCTTGAACCTCGCGTCGAACACCTCGCGCGAGAGCGATTTTTCAAGCTCTTGCAGATGTTCGGTCGTGCGTTCGCGCAAATCCTTCGCTTTCATCTCGAATCCCTCACACGATCCCGCGTGCGATGAACTTGCAATCGATCGGGAGCTTGTGCGCCGCGAGACGGAACGCTTCGCGAGCAATCTCTTCCGGCACGCCGGCAAGCTCGTACATCACGCGTCCGGGCCGCACCGCCGCTGCCCATTCCTCCGGAGCGCCTTTTCCGCCACCCATACGAACTTCGAGCGGCTTCTTGGTTACCGGACGATCCGGGAAAACTCGGATCCAGAGTTTACCCGCGCGCTTGCAGTGACGCTGGATCGCCATACGCGCCGCTTCGATTTGACGAGCGGTGATGCGTGCGGGAGCAAGCGCTTGCAGGCCGAAGTCACCGAAGGACACGTCGCTGCCCGTGGTTGCGATACCACGAACACGGCCCTTCTGCATCTTGCGGAATTTGGTTCTCTTGGGAGACAGCATGGTCCTGTCCTACTGAATCCGGCGCGATTTGCGCTGGAGAACTTCGCCCTTGAACATCCACACCTTGACGCCGATGATTCCGACTTTCGTCTTCGCCTCGGCAAGGCCGAACTCGATGTCGGCACGCAACGTGTGCAGCGGAACCCGACCTTCGCGGTACGTCTCGACGCGGCTCATCTCGCTACCACCGAGACGACCGGCGCAACGAACGCGGATGCCTTTCGCGCCAAACTTCATGGCCGTGGCAACGGCCTTCTTCATTGCGCGGCGGAAGGCAATTCGGCGCTCGAGCTGCGTCGCGATGTTCTCCGCCACGAGTTGCGCATTCGTTTCCGCTTTGCGCACCTCCTGGACGTCGATGAACACCTCGTTCTCCGTGAACGATGCGACGCCTTTGAACACCGATTCGCCCTTGGCAGCCGTTCCCACGTTGCCAGTCTTGAGCGTCTCGATGCCCTTGCCGCCCTTACCAATGACCATTCCAGGGCGCGCCGTATAGACGATCACCTTGGCACGGTTGGCGGCTCGCTCGATCTCCACGCCGGCGATGTTGGCATTGTACAAGTACTGCTTGATCGCCCGCTTGATCCGAATGTCTTCGTGAAGCCACCGTTGGTACGCTTTGCCGTCCTCGTACCACTTGCTGCTCCACGTCTTGATGACGCCAAGACGGAAGCCATACGGATGGGTCTTTTGTCCCATGGAAGCCGTGTCCCCTTACTTGCGCTCGCTGAGCTCGATCACGATGTGAGAGATGCCCTTCTGAACCCGCGTCGCTCGCCCCATCGCCCGAGGGCGCCAGCGGCGATTGAACTTGTTCGGGCCTTTGTCGACCGTTGCCTTGCTGATAAACAACGCATCGACATCGGCACCACTAAGACGGGCGTTCGCCACCGCGCTTTCGATGATCTTCAAAACCACCGGCGCAGCCGACTTCTCCGTGAACTGGAGGAGCTGGAGTGCCTCTGCGGCGCCACGACCACGAACCAAATCCGCGATCATGCGCGCCTTCCGCGGCGAAATCCGCGAAAACTTCGCACTGGCCTTGCTTTGCATTCGAGAAATCCTCGCAGACATTGGGCCCGGCTTTCACCCCGGGATACCCAGTCGTTGGCCAACCCGGCTCAGGTGCTGCTTAGCACCCTTACGGGCCCTGCCGTCGTACCCTTCGAGTCCTCAGCCCGACGCCTTGCGGCGAGAATCCCTTCTCGCGTCTCCGGGGGGAGTCCCACGGAGGCCGAAAAAGCGAACTGCGACCGAAGCGCCGTTACGGCTTCGGAGAGACGAACGCTTGCGGCGCACGCCCCTAGGAAAACGGAGCGCCCTGTTTACCAAACCGGCAGTACCAGTGCAAGGGTTTTCTTGAAAATAATTTTGACCTCGCGATCGTGGCCTTCTTGGCTGAACGCACAACCACCCTCTTGCTGAACACGCGTCCCTCTTGCAAGAACGAAATCGTCGCGATCGGACTCGTCCGATTGCATGCTCCTTCAACGCTTTTCGTTTCTTCTTCGCGCCTCGATTACCGAGTCCGCAAAGGTTTGTCCCAGGAGACTTCTGTCATGCAACATCGCGCTTCTCTCAGCTTCGTCATCCCCGCCGTTCTCGCTCTTCTCGGCGGCTGCATCATCGTCCCGGGCAATGGCACCGGTGGCACTGGCGGCTCGGGCGCCTTTACCGTCTCGTCCTCCAGCAGTTCGAGCGGTGAGGGCGGTCAAGGCGGCGCTGGTGGTCAAGCCGGCGGCGTGGGCGTTGGCGGCGGATCCAACTGCGTTAGCGGCCCAGGCCTCAAGGACATCAAGGCGTGCGACAGCCTCAACACCCAAGGCGTCCTCTGCGGCGTGAACATGGACGTTCCGGCGCTCGCCAACGACGTGTGCGTACGTGGCTCTGCGATCTATCAGGGCGTCGCGTTCGATATGCTGCACTCGTGCTTCCAGAACATTGAGAAAGTCGATGCTTGTGTCGAGAAACCCGTCACGGACTGTCTTGGCGAGATCTACAAGTCGACGTGCCCCAACAGCGCCGTGGCTGCTTGCGACTCCATCGCTACCAAGATTTGCGGAGTTGAGCCTTTCGACACGCAAGGCTGCGTGCTCGACACCATCCCGCTCAACGACAAGGCTCTGCAGGTACTCGCAGACTGCATCTCGGGCACCGATCCCAACGTGATCAGTTGCCAAGACGCGTACACCGACTGCTTCAACAAGCTCACGACATTCTGTGAACCGGGCACGCCGGACTGCGTTCCCCTTCGCGCCCCTCGCCCCAACACCTTCTGAGCGTTCGTCCGAGTTGAGCCACGGCTCAAAATCTGCGACGCTAGCGCCGGCTTCTCGCCCCGCTCGAATAGCGGCGCGCGATCGATTTCACGTCACGCTTGATCCTGTTCAGTTGGCGCATTTGCAACGCATGCATCTGTGCTCGTCTGGCCAGGGTCGGCAAAGTTTGTCCGCGGAGGTTTTCTGATGGCTCGCACGCTTCTCCTTTCCGGATCCCTCGTTGTCCTCGTTGGCGCGCTCGGCCTAGCAACAGGTTGCCAAGCTACTCCGAGCGGAAACACCACTGGCGCAGGAGGTGGTACGGCAGGCTCCGGCGGAACCGGTGGCGCGGCTGGCGAGGGTGGTGGCACAGGTGGCTCTGCAGGCGCGGGCGGTGGAGCCGGCGGTTCCGCAGGCGCAGGCGGTGCAAGCTCATCGAGTTCCAGCGCTTCAAGCTCGAGCGGTGTGGCTGGCGGTGGCGGCATGGCCGGAATGGGCGGCTCTGCAGGCATGGGCGGCATGGGCGGCGGAGGCGGCGGCGCTTCCAGCAGTTCGAGCGGCATGATGGTCATCGACGACGCCGACAATGACGGCTGGAAGATCGAAGACGGCGACTGTTGCGACAACGAGTTCAAGTGCGGCACGCCGGAAAACGTGAACCCCGGTGCCTTCGAATATCCTGGCAACGGCATCGACGACGATTGCGATCCGTTGACGCTCGACAACGTGTCGCCTTCCGACTGTACCGATCCGCCACTGCTGCTCCCGACGAGCACCATCAAGCTGGTCAAGGCGATGGATCTTTGCCAGTTCACGCTGGAAAACCCGATGTTGCCGCAGAAGAAGTGGGGCGTGATCTCGAGTTCGCTGCTGCTTGCCGACGGCACCAACGCGATGGTGCCCAAGGACGTGCAGGTCGGCGTGCTCGCGGAGTACGGCCCGTACGTCAAGCCGATCAAGGGCACGACGCTTGCGGCGCTTTCCACTGGAACGGCGCGCGATGAGACCGACATGGGTCACGTGTATCCGCAAAACGGACCGAACTCGGCGGTGCAAAAAGGCAACTACGTCGCGGCCACGCAAGTTCCCATTCCCGCTGATTACCTCGCGCAACACGGCGGCAAACTTCCGCAAGGAAAAGATGCCATGGGCAACGATTGTCCCGCTTGTTCCGGGGCAAACTGCACCACGGCGTTCGATTCGGTCAACTTCAAGATGCGCATTCGCGTACCGACGAACGCGCGATCTTTTTCGTATCGCTTGAAGAGCTACTCGGCCGAGTACCCCGAGTACACGTGCCAGCAGTTCAACGACTTCTTCATCACGCGTTTGCTCACCAGTTGGCAGCCTGATCCGATGGGTGATCCAAACGATCCGAAGAACAAACCGTTGCCTGCGGATCGCAACATCGCGTTCGACGCGTTCGGCAATCCGATCAGCGTCAACAACGCGTTTTACGACGTGTGTTTCCCGTACCTCGGAGCGCCCATGGGAGCTTGTTCGTCAGGGACGCTCGAGCTCGTGGGCACGGGCATGGGTGGCTGGACTGGCGACCTCAAAGACGGCGGCGGCACGGTGTGGCTGACGAGCGAAGCGAACGTCGTTCCTGGTGAAACCATGGAGATCGAGTTCATCATCTTCGACGCCGGTGACAGCAACGTCGACTCGAGCGTGCTGCTCGACTACTTCCGCTGGGGCTTGCAGCCGACCGAAGCGGGCGTTCACAAGTGACCTTTCTACGCCGCGATCCATCGATGGATCGCGGCGTGTCGACTCTGCTGGGCCCGCGGGCAATTCGTCCGCCCTCGTACTTTCTTCGTGAGGCATTTCGAATGGCGACATTGACGAGTCTGTCGAGCACGCGCGCGGCGCGCTCGGTCCTGGTGGTATCCGCATTCGTGATTGGGGCGTCGTTCATGGCGTGCGCCAAGCAAACGCAGCCGCCGCCCGATGCACTAGGGGGCGCGGGTGGTACCGGTGGTGTGGCGGGGGCTGGCGGCATGGGTGGGGAAGCTGGGGGGATGGCCGGGGGGGGCATGGGTGGCGGGGCTGGG
>CAZETM010000009.1:0-38962 GCA_964514885.1 uncultured Polyangium sp.
GTTGAAGTGGTTTTGCACCACGGACGAGGGCTCCGTCGGCGGTTGAAAATGGTTGCGAACCATTTTGGACCACCAACGTCGGGTGGTTGGAATGGTTTTGGGGGGTCGTGCGAGGCGCGAATGCTCGCGCTTAACGATTACCAGGTCTGCAGCGCGGGGAGGTCATCCCAATGCAGACAAGAGAATGCCGGATAAAGGGACCAACGGCATCCTTGTCGAGCCTTTTGATGATTTCTCCGAAGTGCTTGTTGCCCTTCCGAATACCTTTCGCCACCAAACGTACCGCATGCGTCACTGTTTTCGACTTCAGACCCTGCACGTTGGTCGGATCGACCTGGGTCGTTGGCCGGTCGGTGCGCGTCGCGTACATGCACCGTGGGCACGACAAGGAGGCTTGCAGCGGCGAAGCCAAGCGTCAGCGCAAATTTGCGTATGGACCGCGTCATTCGATGACCTCCCGCCGTGGCTCGGCCGTCACGCCGAGCAAGGCGGCGCGAGCATGGGGATTGTGGCACGCGGGGGCAAGTTTTACGTGGTCTTTACCGTTGCGGGAGCAGCGCTCCGACTGAGCAATGACTGAACCTTCAGCGTCGCTTAGCCTTTGCTGGATGGCTCGATGAACGAAACTTGATCGCGAGCGATCTTTCGACGCGTTGATCTGTGGGTTCTCTGGACAAACCCGATGAACGTCGCGACATCAGCTATTGACTTCGAAGGAGCAGCCAATCTGCGTACGCGGCGACAATTTCCAGCTGCCCATATATGCGCATCACTTTCTCACAAAATTGGACGTATGGAAGCGAATAACTATTTCTTCCCGTCTTGCTTTCGTTGACGTACTCGACGGCGTCTGTTGTTACGTTGTAACGAGCCGCATTATGTCCCATACCATTGCGTAAATGGCTGTCGATAAAGGGAACAAACAGGTCAGCGATAGGCAAGTTTTTCAGGACGTCAGGCTTCGACCCATTCGCCATCGTCTCGAAGTCATCGATTGACATGGTACCTTTCTTCGTCGGCACGACTGGCAACGACAGCCTAATGACACCCTCAAGCGCTGCCGCAATGCAAGAAATTCGGGAAAGTGTCTCGAAGCAATCGACATAGAACGGCTTCAGTTCAACAAATCGCTTTTGGGCGATTGTGTAATCATTCAGTGAATGCGTGGCGTCATCCCAATAATAAACGGTGTACATCGGGAGCAGAAGTGGAATGAACTGCACCCACTGTTGCCGTATATGGCGGAGTTCGGCATTCAGCGATCGCTGGCGCCCTTTAGCTTTGAAAGTCGCGATGACGTTCGCCACCTCGACGGCAGACGCTTTTTCTGCAAGCTCAACTCGTGACTTAACGAGCACTGCAGGTTGCGGGGCCGCATTTGCGAACAGCTTTCCATACAATTGAGTGGTCCAGACAAGGGCTTCAAGGCGATCTAGATCCGTCAGGAGATCGCCCGTGAAGCCCAGCTCTCGCACTTCCTTCTCGAAAAAATCCCACTGCGCCCGATCGTAGTGAGTGTGCATTTTTTCGATTATCGGCCAGATTTCCCGGCTGGCGTGCATGCGAATCGATTGACTTCGGAGGAATATATCAGGATCTTGCGCCAGAAAAACTGTGGCCGTGAACGGGCTGAAGTGATCGCCACGAATCGGTATGAGGCTCTCACCGTCAAACGTGTGCGTTGGTGCAGACTCATCAAACATGCACCAAGTGGCATTCTCGATCTTGCTGTACTCGAATGACGCTTTCTCCTGATTGAGAGTCATTCCGAAACGAATCTCGATCCCACATCTATGGCAAGGGAAGGCAAATTCTTGATATTTACCGTGGCCGATCGCCGTGCGAGTCGTGGTGGTCGCTCCACACGTAGAACATGCCAACACATTACGACTAATCATTACGAATCCTCACGTCCTGATGAAGTCAGCAGAACCTGACAGGGGTTGATAGGGGCACCCTGAGCATATGCGCGCGGCCACGGTTAGCACGAAGCGTGCCACTCCGCTAACAAAGTCGCCAATGCTTCTGCCTACCGCCGCGCGGCGAATGCATCGGATGTCAGAGGATAAATATCTATCCTGGTGGATAAGATCAGCGCTTTAGTAAAAGTGCAGCATGCACCGGCCGTGCCCGCTTCTTCGTCAAGCAGCGGTGTGCGTCACATCGAGCGCCACGACTCCGCGTGGTTCGGCTTCATTTGATGATCCCGAATGAGAATTCGCGTACGTACGCTTCTTTACGAACGTCGCGCCCTCCGGGGAAACTGTACCAGGGGTTCGAATCCCTTCTCCTCCGCAAAGTTCGTTGCTGCGACCAGTGTAAGATCTGGTGGACAGCCTCTTCATCGATTAGGGTGATGGCATGAGCGCACCGAGCGAGGACCGTGAAACCCTAGCTGCCTACTTCCATCCGATTCTACCGGAAACGTGGGAAGATCCAATCGTGGGTCCGGTTTTACGGAAGTTGGCGAAGGAAGCTCCAGACGTCATTCGCGCCGTTGCAGAAGTCGACCGTTCGCTGATCTTCGATGCGCTCACGGCAACCTCAGAGCAGCGAGTCGCAAGGGCACTTGGAATGGCGGCGTTCATCGAGCGCACGCGGCAGGGGATGAGCCATGACGAACGCTGACCCGAGCGAGCGGATTCTTGTCGAGCTGCTCGATGAAGGCATCGAATTCATTGTTGTCGGAGGATTGGCGGCGGTGCTCATGGGCGCGCCGGTGGTGACGTTCGACATCGATATCGTTCATCGGCGAACCGAAGAGAACGTGGGTCGTCTCTATGACTTTCTGATGCGCAATGGCGCATATCATCGACTCGATTTGGCAAATCGACGCTTGCCACCAGCGCGGGAAACATTGCTTGGTCGCGGACACATTAATCTTGCAATGGGATCCGCCAAGCTCGACGTGTTGTGTGAGCTCGATGCAGACGCAGGTTACGAGCAATTGTTTGGTGATTGCGAGGCAGTCTCTTTCCACGGCAAAACGCTGCATGTCCTTGGGTTGCGTCGTTTGATTCAGGCAAAGGCGGCTGCCGGTCGCGCAAAAGATCAAATGGTGCTGCCGATTCTCGTGGCGGCACTGGAGGCGCGCCAGCGCAAGCAATCGGTAGATCCGTGATTCTTTACATGCTAACGCTTGTATTGCCCTCATGACCCCCACACTCCGCCCCTACCAGCGCGAGGCTGTCGACGCCGTCTTATCCGCGCGCCGCGCCGGCGTCCGCCGTATGGTCGTCTGTTTACCCACGGGCGCCGGTAAAACCGTTATTTTCGCCCAGCTCGCTCGAATGGCCAAACGCGGCGTCCTCGTCCTCGCGCACCGCGAAGAATTGCTCTCGCAGGCCAAAGAAAAGATCGAGCACGCATTGGCTGGTGAAGCCATCGTCGCCGTCGAACAGGCCGAACGTCGAGCGCCCGCGGACGCAAAAGTCGTCATTGCCTCCATTCGTTCCCTCCGTACCGAGCGACTTGCGGCATTGATTTCCAGTCGCGATATTGGTCTCGTCATTTACGACGAATGCCATCACGCCGCCGCGGACGACAACTTACGCGTTTTGCGCCAGCTTGGAGCTTTCGGTACCGATTGGACCGGCACGCTCCTTGGTTTTACCGCCACGACTTCGCGCGGCGATGGACAAGGCCTCGACAAAGTATTTGAACGAATCGTTTATTCCAAAACGCTCCCCGAGCTCATCGAGCAAGGGTATCTCGTCCGTTTGTCCGGTTATCGTATTGCCACGAATGCAGATCTTACACGGCTATCGAGCGAGGGACTCGATTTTGCTGAAGAAGAGCTGGCCATGGCGGTCGATATCGAAGAGCGTAATGCGCTTGTCGCTCGGGCCATTCAGGAGCTTGCGCGTGACCGCCGCACCATTGCTTTTTGCGTCACCGTCAGTCACGCCCGGCATCTTAGTTATGCGCTCAATGCGCTGGGCGTACCGGCTGGAATCGTCCACGGCAGCATGAAGTCCGACGAGCGCGCGAAGGCGTTATCGGACTTTCGCGAAGGGCGTACCATTGTGCTCACCAACGTCGGCGTATTGACCGAAGGTTTCGACGATCCTGGCGTCAGTTGCGTGGCAATGGCCAGGCCGACCAGAAATGAAGGGCTTTATGCGCAATGCGTGGGCCGCGGAACCAGGCTATTCCCTGGCAAAGAGAATTGTTTGATTCTCGATTTCGTCGACTTGTCCGCGCTTGATTTGTGCACGCTTCCATCTCTTTTTGGTATGCCGCGCGATTTGGATTTGCAAGGGCGTGACGCGTCGGAAGCCCAAGGCACGTGGAATCGGATTGCTTTCGATCACCCTGGTTTTCAAGTCGAAGCGGGTGCCATTACATTGAGCGAGATTCAGGACCGTGCCGAAAAATTCGATCCATTGGGACTCGATGTCGATTCCGACGTTCGGGCGATATCTGGTAATGCGTGGTCGTCGCTTGGCAAGTATGGTCTCGTGCTGCACTTTGAAAGGCGTCCGGGAACGATTGCCGAAGCCTTAGTCGTTGGTCGTGTAGCTCGTGGCAAACGCTGGGAAGTGTCGCTCGACGGCGAGCCTATGGCGCGATTCAGTCGCATTGAGGAAGCCGTCGAAGCGGTCGATTACGAGGTTTCGCTCATGGGCAGGCTTGCGCAGGTTTCGGCGCAGGATGGAGCAGCTTGGCGCAACGCTCCGGCGCCTCAGGGCGCAAAATCGCGCACGCTGGCGGAAACGCTCAGGCTCGAGGTGTTTTTACGGGTTGTGCGGGGCTAGGCGCAATCCATTCAGCCCACACGCATTTCATGCGGCATAGGGCTTGTGTCAAGGTGTGCCATCAGGCTCTGACACAACATGTGTTGTCCCAGTTCACCGTGCATTTTGCGGCAAACGCGCACCTGCCGGGCCACCGTTCAACGTTGGCACAACTCTTGGAAAGGACGCCACCGACGGCTTGGTCTTCACCCCCGCTTCCACCGGAGGAAATTCAAAATGCGTGCACGTAGCAATCGACTCTCTGCTTGGTCTCTTCTCGCCGCCGTACTCGGCGCCGCTGCAATGGGATGTAGCTCGACGGTCACTTCCGAAGATGGCGCTGGCGGTTTCGTCTCCGATTCACCTTATGGTAACTCGGGCAAAAACAGCGACAGCGCAGGAAGTGGCGCTCCCGAAGCCGGCTCGCCAGGCAATGATAATGCAGGCGGCGACGGAGCCACCAAGGCCATTCAGGAAGCGGATATCATTCAGGTTGACGGCAATAACCTCTTTGCCTTGTCCCAATATGGCGGCTTGTCCGTCATCGACATGTCGAATCCGTCGAATCTCTCCATCATTGGGCATTACCCCATTCAGGGCGTCCCGTTCGAGATGTATCTGCGCAGCGGCGTCGTTTACGCCATGTTCTCCTCGTTCGGCCAATGGGAGTGCGACGCGGATTATACCAACTGCGACTACATTCAATCGAGCCACATCGAGGCTTTGAACGTTCAAGATCCTGGCAACATCTCCCAAATCGGTTCGTTCGATTTGCCGGGCGAAATCTCCGATTCACGCATCGTCGGTGATGTCCTTTATGCCGTCTCTTACGAAAACGGCTATTGCTGGAGTTGCAACAACGCGCCCACCACCGCGGTGACCTCCATCAACGTCGCCAATCCGGCCGACATCAACGTCGTCGATACCGTCGCCTTCGATAGCCCCGATCCCTACGGTTATGGCTGGGGCAAACGCAGCGTCTCTGTCACCCCCGATCGCATGTTCATTGCCGGCATCGAATGGGACGGATCGAGCCAGGGCCATTCCACCATTCAAGTTGTCGATATCGTCGATCCCAGCGGTTTGCTCCATATCGGTGCATCCGTCGAAGCTACCGGCATGATCGAAAGCCGCTGGCAAATGGACGAGCACCAAGGCGTTTTGCGCGTCATCAGCCAGCCCGGCGTCTGGGAAAATGGCGTGCCCACCGTGCAGACGTTCCAAATCAATTCGTCCGATTCGATAACTCCCATCGCGTCGCTCACTCTCACGTTGCCCAAACCCGAGCGCCTCCGCTCGGCCCGTTTCGACGGCACGAAGCTTTACGCCATTACCGCCGAGCAAACCGATCCGCTCTTCACCATTGACGTCTCGAACCCGTCGCAGCCCCTGCAAATGGGCGAGCTTGAATTGCCCGGCTGGATTTACCACCTCGAGCCCCGCGGGGATCGCTTGTTCGCACTCGGCTACGATAATGCCAATCCCGAAGGCTCGATGAACGTCTCGCTCTTCGATGTTTCGAACTTCGCCAATCCCACGCTGATCAAACGCGTTGCATTCGGTGGCGATTGGTCGTGGGCTCCTGAAGATCAGGATCGCATCCACAAAGCATTCAAGATCGATCCGACTCTTGGCGCCATCTTCGTTCCGTACGGAGCCACTTCCTGGGACCAAAACGATGGATACTACGGCTGCTCGCATGTCGAGAGCGGCATTCAAATCGTCGACTTCACGCAGAATTCGCTCACCAAGCGAGGCATGGCTCCGCTCAATGGTTTTGCCCGCCGCGCGCTCATTCACCAGGGCAATCTCTTCAGCGTTTCCGACTCCGAAGTCAGTTCGTACAACATCGCCAATCGTGATGCTCCGTCGCGCCTCGATTGGATTGCCCTTTCCTCGTGGGTCAATCAATCGGCTCGGGTTGGCAATCACCTCGTTCGCGTCTCGAATGATTGGTGGACCAGCGCCGCCACGCTCGATATCGTACCCGTCAGCGATCCGAGCCGCAGCGAAGCGCTCGGCCGCCTCGATCTCAAAGACGTCGTCGGTTTGGAAGACACGAACGACTGTTATGGCTGGGGCTATTTCTATGGCGCACAGCTATTCCCGCTCGATCAAAGTCGCGTCGCCATTGCGTGGTCGAGCTACCCCTACTACTATAATGATGGCCCCGGTGGAGGTGGCAGCAATGTCGCAAAAACCCACGTGGTCGTCGTGAACATTGCCAATCCCGCGGCGCCGGTCGTCGAAGGTCGTGTGTCGATGCCTTTCTCGACCGAGATGTGGAGTCAATGGGGCTCTCTCGACGGCGGTCAAGCTATTGTGCAAATGGGCAATCGCCTCGTTTTCCGCCGCATCGAGCGCTCCGCGGACGGCTCGACGGAACACGCGTGGCTCGAAACCGTGGATTTGTCGAATCCGGCCACGCCTGTTCATGCCTCTTCGCTTCAGCTTCCTGGTGGCAATGGCCATTCGATGCTGATCAAAAATGGTCCCCAAGTTCTCACCTCGCATTGGGAGCCTGTGGCCGGTCAGCAGGGCAAGATCAAGTATTACTTGGATCGCGTGTCGTATTCGTCTGGCCTGCCGCAAGGTGTTTCGTCGACAAACGTTCCGGGTGCATTGCTATCGTATGATGCCGCATCGACGCATGCGCTCACCATCGATTACAAGCGCCTCAGCATTCCTGTCCCGAATTACGACGCCTGCTACCAAAATTACGGGTGGAATACGTGGACCGAAGATGTTGGTGGCACCATCTTCTGCAATCACATGGAGCAGACGCTCAAGCTGATCGACGTCAATGGCAATAACGTCAGCGTGCTCGATACCGAGGAGCTTGCGCAAAACGTCAGCTTCTACGGCGCCCGAGTAACCGAAAGTCGTGTGTTTGCCCAAGGCTATCGTTACGACAACAACAGTTCGACGTATTCGGTGTTCGTCATTGGCGACATCGGTGGCAACACCATTGAATCCGAGTGGAAGGATACTCCGCAACAGGACTACATGTGGGCCGTGGCAGCCGAGGGAGATCGCTTGGTCCTTGCCAGTGGATCGAAACCCGGCATTCACGTGCTCGACGCGAGCGACTTGTCGAACATGACCCTTGCGAAAAAGGGTGAAGTCACGTCGTACGTGCAAAGCGTCACGCTCGACGGCGATAATGCCTTGTGCGCGATGGGCCCGTACGGTCTCGAGGTCATCGATATTCAGTGACGCACTGACGTACTGACGGAACTGAGGGCGTTATTCATTGACGCCCCTCTTCCCAAAACCTCTCCATTGCGGTATCTCTATCGCAGTGGACAATCCCCGCATCGTATTCATCACTGGCGCGAACCGCGGCCTAGGTCTTGCTTTGGCCGAAGAGGCCCTTGGGCGAGGCGATCTCGTCATTGGCACTTATCGCGCTGAAAATCGTGCCCAGCCTCTCTTTGACCTCGCCCGGCGACATCCCCGCCAATTGCACGTCTTGCCTCTCGACGTTGCCGACGAAGCTTCGTGCGCCCAGCTCGAAGCTCGTACCCGCGTTTTCGTCGATCATCTCGACGTGCTCATCAACAATGCGGGCATCAATTCGACCAGCCACGATATCGACGATGGGCGCACGACGTACGAGCTTTCTCGGCTCACCACGGCCGCGCTCGATCGCATGATGCACACGAATGCATTTGGCTCATTATTCGTTACCCGCTCGCTGATATCCTTGCTTTCGGCAAGTCGTGTGCCATCACGGGTCATCAATGTATCGTCGCGGCGCGGAGCGCTCGAAGAAAAAACAACTGGTGGCAATTATGGCTATTGCATGTCCAAAGCCGCTCTCAATATGGCGACCCGCGCACTCGCGGCGGATCTCGAATCTCGGGGCATGATCGTCGTGGCCGTTCATCCGGGTGCCGTTCGCACTTCGATGGCCCAGCCCGATGCCATGTTATCCCCAGCAGAAGCAGCGCTGCGCTTGCTCGATCTTACCGATCGATTGACCACGGCGGACAATGGATTATTCCTCGAATCGAATGGAGCGAGCCGGCCGTGGTGAAAAACCGTAGTGAAATGCGCCAAATGCGCAAATTGAGCGATATTTTGCTCTCCCGAGCGCACGATGCCGATTCATCTCGCGCGCTGATCACCATTCACGGTGGCCGCTCGTTTACTCCCGCTGATCTTGCCGAACAAGCTTCAATCGTTGCCCGTGGTTTATTTCATGCTCGCTCGCGGCCCGAGCAACCCGTGTTACTGCTCGTCCGCGATATCGAAGACTTTCTCGTCGCATTTTGGGGTACTCTCTTTGCCGGTCTCGTACCTGCGCCGCTTGCCGGCCCGAGGGACCTTTCCGAACGCGAAATGGGTCGTATTACCAAAGTCGTACGAGCGCTCGGGGATCCTCTCGTCATTGTGGATCGCAATCTCGCAAGCCTCGCGCCGCCTGGCTTATCGGTCCTCGATATTGGCGAATTGCGCCATGCCGGACCGGGTCTCATCGTCCCGTCCGATGGCGATCTCGCTTTGATTCAGTTTTCCTCGGGCAGCACGCGAGATCCTCGGGGCGTGATGCTGACTCACGACAACATTCTTGCGAATCTCGAGCAATTCACTGCGGCGATGTCTGCAAACGATTCTGACGTCATTCTCACCTGGATGCCGCACTATCACGACATGGGCCTCATCGGTGGACATTTCGGACCGCTGTTTGTTGGGGCACGCCAAGTCCGAATGGATCCCGCGCAAGCCATGGCCAATCCGCTGCGCTGGCTGGAAGTTGCTGCGGAGCATCGCGCGACCGTGCTTTCGTCCACGTGCCTCGGCCTGCTTCGTGCCACTCGTGCCTTCGAAACATTTCCCTCGAATCGGCCAGATTTGTCGCCGGTGCGCGTGCTTGTTTCGGGCGCCGAGCCGCTCGAGCCGAGCGTGCTGCGTGCTTTCTCGAAAGCCACCGGCATATCCGAGGACAAACATCGGCCGATGTATGGTCTTGCCGAAGCCACGGTCTGTGTTTCCGCGCCGCACCAAGGTGGCATTCGGTTCGTCGATATCAATGGCCGGCAGCGATTGCTTCTTGGCCCGCCCGTGCCTGGCGTGCAAGTACGCGTGGTTGGCGAAGATGGCCAGGAAGTCGCTGAAGGTGTCGACGGCGAGTTGGAAGTGGCTGGCCCCAATGTTACCCGAGGGTATTTCCAGGACGAACCCGCAACGAATGCGTTGAAGCACGGCGAGTTTGTCCGGACGGGCGATATCGCTAGAATTGTTGGAGGTGAAATCGTAATCGTTGGACGTCAAAAGGATGTCGTCATCGTCGATGGCCGCAAGCTGCATGCGCATGATCTCGAATACGCGGCCGAACAAATCCCCGGCGTGCGAGCGGGCACGGCGGTATTCGTTGCGGACGGGCGACAAGTGCCCGAAATGCCAACCATCGGCATCATGCTTGTCGACGGTGCCGAAGCCTTTCGCGTCATTCCCGAAGTGCGCCGAGCACTCGCTGCTGAAATTGGCATGGTCCCGCGGGTGTTTCCCATAACCAAGATTCCGCGGACGACGAGCGGTAAAAAGAGGCGAGCGGAAGTACGCGCGGACCTCGAACGAGGCCTTTACGACGATGCCGTACATCCTACCACGGTGAGTTTGGCTCGACAATCGTTTGTCCAGGCGCTTGGTCGATCCCTCGGGGACCACGAACTCGACATTCCTTTCGCGGCGCTCGGCGGTACGAGCCTCATGGCGGTGCGAGTGGTGAGTTCGCTTGGAAAAAGACTAGGAATCACGCCGGATCACCGCTTGCTGACACGAGGCGACACGGTGCTTCGTCTCGCCCGCCTTTTGGAACAAGAAGACGTCGAGCCCAACATTCAAACGAGTTTGACGGGCCAAACCATAAACACAGACAAACCCATTGCGATCGTGGCGATTGCGTGCCGAGTTCCGGGCGCTCGAGGTCCCGCGTCATTTTTCGATTTGGCCAAGAGTGGTCGAACGCAGATTGGTCCTCCGAAGCCAGGGCGCAAAGGAGGGCAGGGTGGATACCTCGACGACGTCGATCTTTTCGACGCCAAACGGTTTCGAATTCCGAACGACGAAGCCGCCGCGATGGACCCGCAGCAGCGGCTGATGCTTACGATTGCAGACGAGGCGTGGTCCCGCGCAGGTTTGGATTTGGACGCCTTTGGTCGCGATATTGGCGTATTCATTGGCGCAGGGCATCCAGCCTATTTCGAGCACGTGCTCGCGCATGCGCATTACGATGTTTCGACGCTACCTCCTGGCACGCTTGCTGGCAATCTGCTCTCGATGCTTGCCGCGCGTATTGCCCACACGCTCGATTTTCGCGGCCCCGCGCTCACCATTGACACGGCATGTTCGTCGTCGCTCGTGGCCATTCATCTCGCGTGCCAATCCTTGCGCTCAGGTGAATGTGCGGCGGCGATTGTGGGTGGAGTGTTTTTGAATCTCACGCCCACGTTGGGCCAGCTTTTTGCGCGTGCGGGCGCGCTCTCGCCCTCCGGGCAATGTCGACCATTTCAAGCGGATGCTGACGGCACGGTGCCTGGCGAAGGCGTTTTGGCGACGGTGCTCGTGCCGCTGGCGATTGCGGAGCAGCGCGGGCTGCCTGTGCTCGCAATCATTCACGGTTCTGCAATCAATAATGACGGGACGTCACTCAGCGTGATGGCGCCGAATCCTGCGGGGCAGGAATTAGTGATTCAGCGAGCGCTGAAAGCGTCGGGAATCGAAGCCGCGCGAGTATCGATTGTCGAGGCGCATGGCACGGCGACGCGGGTGGGGGACGAGGTCGAGGGCGCGGTGCTTCGTCGCGTATACCCGCATGCACCGCGCATTGTCGCGGTCAAGGGGACGATTGGGCATCTAATGGGTGCGGCCGGCATTGCGGGGCTCGTGCGCCTGGTGGGGGAATTGCGCCCGGGTGATTTTGGAGCCGTATCGAGTTTCGGGTTTGGCGGAACGAACGCGCACGCAGTGATTGAAGGCGTGTTTCGTCGCGTGCCAGAAGGTGCGCTCGAGGATGGCCCTCGTACGGGCGAGCGGCATTGGTTACGCGAATTGCCGCAGGTGGAACATCGTGAACCTCGGTTCAGGCTGTTTGTCTTGCAAAACGACGGCTCCGCGACGATAGCCCAGACAACCGCCAAGCCGTCCATTCAAGGTTTGTCGGTGCTCATCACCGGAGCGACGGGTGCATTGGGTCGTGCGCTCGTTGACGAGCTTTCGCCGCACGTAGCGCACATGTTACTCGTAGGCGCACGGGCTCTCGACGTTAGCGTGGAGGCATTGCTGGTGCGAGCGCGATCGTTTGGCGCCGTAGCAACGTATTGCCGAGCGGATTTGACCACGGCAACGGGGTGTCGAGCGGTTCGTGCGGCGGCTGCGTCGATGCCGTCGATTGACGTCTTGTTTCACTTGGCGGGTACGCTGGATCCATTACGATCCGTCGCGACGAAACGTGATGCATTGCTCCGTTTGGAGGCGCTCGAGCCGAACGAAGTCGTTTGTGCTTCCTCGATTTCGGCTTGTTTTCCTGGGCTCGACCGTGGATTAGAGGTCTATGCGGCGGCGAATCGTGCGCTCGATGAATACGCGAAGAATGCGCGAGCCCAGGGCGCAACATATATCAGTGTCGCTTTGCCGCCGCTCACGGGTGGTGGTATGGCCGACGCGTTTCGAGGGTTTATCGAAGCAAACCAATTGCCGACCCTCGACTTGAAGAATGCGGCGAAGGCGCTTTTGGCGGCGCGGTCGCTGAGTGTCGGGCATATCGTTGCGTTGCCCGAAAGCTGCGACGTGGCGCATTTCGTGCGCCCCAAAAAAGAAGCTGCGCCCGCCATTGGTTTAGAAGACAAACCCATCGTATCGGTGCTGGATCTTCTCCGCGAGCTGGTCGCGAAATCGCTGGAAAAGGATGCAGCCGATATTGACATCAATGCGCCGTTTCCCGCCCTGGGCCTCGATTCTCTCACGGCGCTGGACGTCATCAAGCTCGTCGAGGAGCGCCTTGGGCAAACGCTCCCGTCGACGTTATTGTACGAGCACGACACACTGGCGAAGGCAGCCAAAGCGATTGAAGCGACGACACCTTCATCAGCGCCGATCATTGGACCCGCAGCGAAAGCGACCCCGCCAAACCTATTGCCCTCGCAGCTTTCGTTTGTGGCCCAACGGTCGTTTTTCCCGGACATGCCAGGAAACGTGTTTCTCGCGGCAAATGTTGACGATGGCGGACCTCTCCTCGATCGTGAAGAGCTTGTCCAAGCCGTCTCCGTCCTTGCCGCGCGCCATCCCGCGTTATCGGCCGTGATTGCTCGCGACGGAGCACGCTACGTGCAAGTTCCCGGTCCAAGCCCCGAGATTCGTGTGCTTCCCACGCTCGACGCATTGATCGAAGACGCCATTGCGGACGAACCCTTCGACCTCCAACGAGGTCCACTCGTTCGGTTTGTCACGGACGGTCGACGCCTCATCGTCAATGGCCATCACGCCGTTGTCGATGCGTGGAGCGTTCGCAATGTATGGATGGAGCTGCTCGAAGCTTTGAGTGCAAGACGTACCGGAAAAAAACCCGACCTTGCGCCATTACGTTCGACATTGGCGCAAGCTGTCGAGGTTCTATCCAAGCCTTCTCCGCCTCAAGACATTGAATGGTTTCGATCGCGGCTTATGGGGGCGCCTCCGCTTCACCTGGCCTGGACAAACCCTGTCGATTCCCCTTCTTCGGGCGGAGGCGCGCTCATTCGTCGCGTGCTCGATATCGACGCCACCGCGCAGGCGCGATCCAAAGCTGCCGCAGCCGGCGTCACGCTCCCGGCGTGGGCGCTTGCGGCCTGGATCCGAGCCCTCTTTGATGCATCGGGTCAGCACGACATCGTTGTTCGCATTGCGCACGGAAAACGTTCCGCAAGGCTTCCGGACCTCGAACGATTGGTGGGTGCGTTTGCGGATGCGCTCGTCGTGCGCGCTGAAATTGGCATAGGTGACGACACGGCTGCGGTGGCCAAGCGCGTGCAGGCGTTTTTGACCGCAGCGCAAAAGCACGAAGCGGCTTCGGCATTTGATCTCGCCGATCTTGCCGAGCGATCGAGTGCAGGACCTGTCGGGATTACGCCGGTGGGTTTTAGTTTCCCCCTTTTGCCGCAAAGCGCGCGAATTGGTGGGTTTGCCATTGACGAAGTGGTTGGCCGAGCAGCGGCGGGTTTTACGCGAGCAACCTTGGTCGCGTTTGTCGCGAATGACCGCCTCCACTTGTGCCTCAATGCGGCTCGAAGCCATCTGTCGAGCCGGCAAATGCGACAGCTCGTGGATGCTTGCGCCGAGCATCTCGTCGATGCATCAGGCCCGCAGGAAGCGACCACGCTTCACGGCCGAATTCTAGAACGATGCGACATGCATCCCGATCGTATTGCGATCCAGGGCTTGTCTTACGGTGCTTTGGCGAGGCGTTCTGCTGCGTTGGGAAATAGGTTGTCCGGGCGATCTAGTTCGTCTGGGCGTATCGCTGTGCTCGCTCTCCCTAGCAAAGAAGCCGTCATCGCGATTGTGGGGATTCTGCGCACGGGTGCCGCCTATGTACCGCTCGATCCGCATTGGCCCGATGCGAGGATTACCCAGATCCTTGTCTCGTCCGAGGCCACGACTTTCGTCACGACGTCGGATTTAGCCGAACGAGCAGCAAAACTGGCCGGATCCATTCCTCTCGAAATCGTCGACGAAAGCGAGAGTTTGGCCGGGCCAAATAGTGCCGACGTGGGGACTGCGTATGTCATGTACACTTCGGGCAGCACGGGCAAACCTAAAGGAGTGGTCGTATCTCACGCCGCGTGCCTCGTGTTTCAGAGCTGGGTATGTCGATCGTTTGGCGTGACAGACTCTGACCGTTTCGCGCAAACGTCTTCTTTGGCCTTTGGTGGGAGCATCCGGCAAATCTTTTCCGCGCTGCTCGCCGGAGCTTCCATTCACCCTGTAGGCCACGACATTTTGCGTGATCCTGATGCGCTCGTGAAATTTCTACATGACGAGCGCATTACGATTTGGAACTCCGTACCGTCATTATGGGTGCATCTCATGGATGCTGCCGAGCGTTGTGACATCGAGCATCCATTTGCATCCGTACGGGCCGTGCTCATTGGTGGCGAGCCGGTTGCCGCGGCGCACGTGCGGCGTTGGCGAGCACTTTTGCCTCGCGCAGTCGGCCACATGTCGTCGTGTCGCCTCTTCAACCTTTATGGCAGCGTCGAAACCATCGTCAATGCCACGTGGTTTGAGGTCGTTCGCGATCCTGCGCCCGAAGACGTCCACACGGCCATTGGTTGGCCCAGGTTTGGAACACCGGTACAGCTTGTCGAGACAAACGATCGCGGCGTGGGTGAAATTGCCGTCTCTGGTGCCATAGCAGATGGTTATTTGCTAGATACTGCCAGCACCATGTCGAGTTTCATCGGTCGCGACGCTCAACGCGCTTATCACACGGGCGATCTTGCAAAGCGGCTGGATGATGGATCGCTCGTGCATATGGGTCGCAAGGACAACCAAGTCCAGGTGCGTGGGAATCGCGTCGAGTTGGTCGAGATTGAGCACACGATTGCTTCGCATCCAGCAATAAGGCATGCCGTCGTTACATGGACTGACGGTCGGCTGCTCGCTGCTGTGGAGCTTGGTCCGGGCGCATCGGCGCCCGATCTTCGCGAGTTTGTCGAGGCACACTTACCAGCGTTCATGGTTCCGAATCGATTTGAAGTGCACGAGAAAATCCCGCGCACGCCAGCAGGAAAGGCCGATCGTGCCAAACTTCGTACGGACGCAAAGCAGTCTGTCGAGACGAACGTCGATGTCCACGAAGCGCTCGTTTCGGCGTGGCGCGATGTTCTTTCTTTGAATACCGATCCTCGGCCCGAGGACGACTTCTTTGCATTGGGCGGCGATTCCATTCGAGCGCTCGAAGTCCTCGATCACGTACGAGCGTGCGTTGGGGCTGCTGCGACAAACCTTCGCCCGCTCGCGTTGTATCGGCATCGGAGATTCTCTGCGCTTGAGGACGCGATGCGCGCTGCGATTGCAGAAACGCGCACTGGTTCACCCAGCCAAACTATCGGTGCAGCAACCGAGCGCCACACGTTTGGTTTGACCTTGGTCCAACGCGGATTTTGGTTGGCGCACGAAACGACCGGGACCAGTCCTACGTGGGCTGCGGCCATCCCGATTGACGGTGACCTCGATCTACAAGCGCTCGAACGAGCGCTGGCCTTGCTCGTCGGTCGCCATGGTGCGTTGCGCACGCGTTTCTTTCGCGGATCTCGCGGTGTCGAGCAGGAGGTGCTCGCGCGCGCGTCTGTGCCCCCGCTCGAGATAGTCGATCTGGTTTCGCTGGACGAACGCACGCAAAACGCCAGAATCGAGGCCGTTTTCGATGCAGCAGCTACCCGATCGTTTGACCTCGAACGACCTCCGCTTTTCGCCTGGTGGCTCGTGCGCAAAGCGCCAAACCGACACGTTCTCGTGCTGTCTTCGCACCATATCATCAGCGACGCGTGGAGTTGTTTCTCTTTGCTCGGTGAGTTATGCATCGCTCACGACGCATATCGTACGGGACAAACTCCAGCCCTGCCGGCATTGCCCGTGACGCTTGCTGAAGTCGCGCAGTTGGAACGACAAACCGCAACGACCGACGAGGTAAACTATTGGCGCAAGGCACTCGATGGGCTCGTACAGCAGCCGGCACCATTGGAGCGCCAACGAGTTTCCTTGTGCGTGGATCTGGGCGCGAATGTGCGCGATGCCATTTTCGCCCGCGCTCGACAACAGCACACCTCTGCGTATGTCGTGGTCTTGAATCTATTCGCTGAGGCTCTTGCGGACCATGCGGGTGTCCGAGATCTCGTCATTTCCACGGCGGTATCGGGTCGCGATTCAACGATGGGCGACTGGTCGCGTATTGTGGGGCCTTTTGCCCGCGCCCTTCCCGTGCGCTTGCGCGCCCCGTTTAGGCCTGCGGATGCGGCGCAGGCGCTCGATGATGCAATGGCGCACGCTGACGTCCCTGGGCGCACGGTGGCGGGCCTTCTTGGGCCGCATACGGTCGATCTGCTCGGTCGTTACTTCTTGTCGTGGCTCGATCCATCGGCCTTTCGTTCGGCGATTCCCTCGTCAATCGAACCGCGTTTTGCGGGCAGTCGATTTCGTTTTGCGACGGGCTCGACGCGCACCGAGGTCATGATTGGGGCGATGACGCATGAAGATGGCATTACGTTGCATATTCACGGCACCCCGATTGCCGAACGAGTGACCAAATCGCTGGAGCTTCGAGCGCGCGCATTGCTTCCTTCTTCTTCGGCGCTGATCGTTTATGCTCCAACGAATACATCGGTTCCATTGGTAAAACCTTTGGTGGTCGAACGAGTCACGACCAAGCTCGGTACGTCGGACATGGTGTTGCTGCCTATTGCCGCGGACAAACTCGCCGAAACTGCGGACTTGGAACAACGCGTACGCGACGCCATTCTCGCCACGAATGCGCCGGTTGTGGCGCTCGCAGGAATGCTTCCTTCGCTCACGGGTCTTGGTTTGCGACCGCTGGCTGAAGAAAATCGTCAATTGACGACGGGTCATGCGGCGACGGTGGCGGCGATGTTTCTCACGGTAAAACTCGTGCTGAATACGCTAGGAAAAACCTTTGCGGAAATGCACGTGGGTGTGCTCGGATTCGGCTCCATTGGAAAGGCAACGTGGACCTTGTGCCACGCATTATTGGGCGAGCCTACATCGTTCCGATTCGTCGATCCGCGTGTCCTTGGAGGCGCGTCATCCATCGAGGGAGCTAATTTGATATTGGGCGCGACGAGCGGCGGAAAGGCCCTCGACGTGGAGACGCTCGCACCAGGCACTGTAGTCATTGACGATTCATTTCCACGTGTTTTTTCCGACGAAGAGGCATGGCAGCGAATGCTGGATCGTCGCGACGTGATGCTCGTCGGTGGAGGTATGATCGATGCAGGACCTCTATTACGGCAATCGCCTTTTGCGGAAGCGGAATCCGTACGGGCTCGATTGCCTGTTTTATGGCTACCAGGATGTCATGCCGAAGCCATTTTATTGGCGGCGCGTCCTGAAATGGGTTCGACGAGAGGCGTGGTGGACGAAGCGCGAGCACGCGTGGTGCTGAATGTTTTGCAGGAGCTGGGAATGAAAGCGGCGCCTTTGCATTTGGGTCCGCGCGAGATACCGGCGGAGGTGGTGGAAGGGGTAAAACGAATCGCGGCGATAATCTAAATCGCCCCTCGCCTCAACCACCGCGACGAAACCCATTCGCCAGCCGAAAAAACTGAGCCATCCGCGTGACGTGGTTTGTCCCCAAACGCAGCACGCAATCGCTGCACCCCTGCATCTACGAGCGCCGTCCACCGACGTAAATCGATTTCCGCACCGCCTGCCGTCAATGCATCCAACTCCAATACGCAAAGCTCACGATCCGCCATGATCGTGCCTTCGGTCGAAAGCTCGTCCAGCGTGGCTAGCGGTGTGTACGGTCGGCCAAACCTATATCGCAGCGATGGCGTGAACTTCGCCCGATTCTCCAACCAATACGCTTGCCATGCCCCCGGATCCGCCCATGGACCGCCGGATGCATCGACAATATTTGCCCCCGTAATGCGTGCAAGCGCCCTCGCAATGCCCGCGCAAAATAGTTTCTTTCCCGGCGTTGTCGATGCATTCTGCAGCGCTGCCAAAAGCGCTTCCACGTGCCCCGGGCTCCCGTGCCACCCGAGCGCTTCCGCTTCCCGCGGTCGATAGGCGAGCGATGCTTGTAACGTTGCCGCGTCCGCGGCGTTTCCCGCAATGCCCAATAATTCAAGCATGTCGAGGCGTGCGTCCGAATGAAGCTCGCCCTGATCCGTACGATTGTTGCGCAAAGCTTGCCTTGCTGATTCGAGACCATAAGGTTCGCCTCGACGCACCAATGCACGCATCGCCGCTGCCACCACACGCGTGTCCGTTTCTTCGCCAATGACCTGCGCAAGCATCGAAATGGATGCATTACGCTCTGCGGTCGTCGCCAAGCATCGCACCGCACGCACGCGCACGCCCGGATCCGGGTGTTCCAAAAGCGGCGCAATGGCAGGCAAGGTCGCTTCACGACGCGTTGCCAATACATCCAGCGCCACGCGCAAAATGGGTCCCGGCGCATCTTCACATAATCGACGCATCGCCGGTCCAATCGAAGGACTCGAACCGAAAATGAAGGAATCACGATGCGCTGGATATGTCGCCGGATGCGCTTGTTGCATGGCGACGACCGCTGCCCGCACCCGATCTTCGCCCTCTACGCACGATAACACGAACGTCCGCGCAAACGCTCGGGCCGGGTCCGGAACCACCGCCGCATTCGAATACGTGAGCAATTCCCCCAGCACATCGAACCGAAGCTCATTGCCTTCGATGGACACCACTGGCTGTCCCAATGCAATGAGCGCATCGAATGCCGCAAGCAATCTGTGCTCGAAGGCCACCATTCCGCGTGACCAAGCCCGAGCGGGCGGCGCTGAGCAAAGGCCTCCGAGCGTCCCGAGCTCCTCCATCAATTCACGAGCGAGCCTGCGCAGCGTCGATTCTTCACCGAGCATTCCCGCACGATCCGGGTCATCAATCGGCACGGCAGGCAATGCAGCAGGTTTTGCAGGCTCTTCGGAGGCGACATCGTTATCTTCGGAATCGTCGCCCAAAGGTATCTCATCCACCTCGATGAGGTCTTCTTCGGGAACCAGTAGGCGCACCGGAGCAACAAGCGGCCCACGGTCCAATCGCATCAATGCCGCGATGCCCATACTCGCGCGAAATGGTGGAGCCAAGTTTGGTGTCGAGGTTTTATCGCGCCAATGCGATTGGCGTCGTGCTCCCTGAGCATCGATGACACGCGGCAAACAAGAAGCGAGCGTTTCCGCCACGACCTTGATTTCCGTTGCAATGCTATCCAGCTCGGTTTGATTCTGCGCAGCAAGCGCCGAATGTACCCTCAGCGCAGCACTTGCCGCAGATTCCAGCTTCTCGACGTGATCGGCATCGTCGAGGTGGCTTTTCCCGAGTTTCGCTATCGCGTCGAGAGCGCTGGAAAACGCATTAATGACGCTCGACCGATCCATTCGTGCGGACGAACGTTGCACTTCGAATAACGCTCGCTCGAGCACGTCGCGCGCAATGGTGCTTTCGTCGTGAGCAGGTGACGACGGCCGGTCCTCTAACATCATTGGCGCTCCAGGTCCGCTCACGACACCTCCTCGAGCAAGAATGCCCCGCGCTCAGGTCCTTCCGATTGCAATACGATTGCAGCTTTTCTGGCAGGTGCCGCGCCTGTCGTGAAATACGTCGTTGCAATTGCCAAATAGAGCGCCCCAGTAGCGGCACCTACGTCTCCCAACATTTGCGCCGGCATTGTTTGGACGGCATTTTCAGCAAGCGAGCCACGCAAAGCGACCTGCATCCATTCCTTGTTTCGATGCCGCTCGCCGTTCAAATCCGTGAGTACCCACGGCAATGGTCCGGAATGCGCAGCAATATCGTGCGTGATTTGGGTCAGCGCTTCGGCCAAATTGGGACGACCCATCAAACCTGATTCCTCGCGCGCCGTACGCACCGCGGTAATGCGTCCAAGCGGGCGATCATTGGCTGTTGGCATTTTGGAGCCCGCACGCATCAATATGGCAAAACCAGCGCCCTCGCTGGGGAGCATACCATTCTCCGAGCCCATTGCGTGCAATCTATGCTCACCGTCGAGCCATTGCAAGACGCCTTCGTGATGATAACTATCCACGCCGCCCACCACCACGGCCGTCGGCGTTGGGCCAAGGCCCGCCTTGTTCAACAGGCCCGCCGCGATTTCGAGCGCCAAAGCGAATCCAGCGTGCCCCGCCCGCACGACCGTCGACCGCTGCAAATCGATGGGACATCGACTCTTCGCGCCCAATGCGTCGATGAATGCCGGACCAAAGCGAGAATCATCGTCCGGCCTTCCAGCTTCCGGCAACGCCAATACCATCGGAATGCTCGATTCGAGCCCCGCAGGCCAAGCCTCACGCAATGCAGGCGCCGCAAGTCCCAGCAATCGATCATGGCCCACCATGTTCTCGGGCAAACCTCCGACGCGGCACGAACCAATGATTTGTTCGCGTTTATCCTTGAATGAACAAGGCCGTGGGTCCAGCCTTTCGGCGCGCAGGCTCATCGCGACTTGGAGGCGAGATAGCCCGATGGGCGCCCGCGCGCCGGCTCGCACGACGATCATCACAGCTCGCTCTCCTCGACGACGGGCTCGTCCGGCTCCGCGCCATAGCGCAGGCTAGCAATGGTAACTCGTTCTTCGAGCATCTTTGCGAATGCGGGATCCTCGAACGATGCACGAGTAAATCGACGATCGAGCCGCATCCATGGAGCTAGGCGCATCCCACGTTTCCCGAGCACTTCGTTCGGATCGCCTTTTGCCTCCATTTCGGCCTTCAAATCGATATAATCATCGACCGTTTGATCTCTTTCCCACGGCTCGGCCAATGCATCCTGTGCAGAAATGAACAGCTCGCCATATCGCAGCGCGTCGGTCGTATCTTGTTTTGCGGCCGCGTCTGCCATTCCCCCGAGAATGGCGCGCTCTTCCAATAGCCAAAGATCTTCGTCGAGCTTGTGGCGGCGAAGCACTTCGTCACGTTTCCAGCGCGCTTCAGCCAATTCTGCCGAGATGGTCGCATATTGCTCGAGCGTAATCGTCGGCTGAGGAGAAACATCGAATGTCGAATATCGGACCAGGTCGATTTCCGCGGGATCCCCAGGAGCGCCTCCGCCCGCCAAATCCTCGGCAGCTACCGTGAATCCAAAAACCCCGCGCGGAAGGTCACGCCGAACATTTTCCACCGAGCGTTTTTGTTTCGGTTCGTCGAGCCAAACGACGATATGGCGCAGGTCGAATACGTCCGGCGGCACGATTTGCACATCGCCCCGATAAACGAAAACGGCCACCGATCGATCCGTATCGAGCCACAAGGTATCGCACCGCAGAGGAACGGGAATGTAGCTTTGGTGCACAGAGACGAGCACAGCATTGGGCGCGAAGGTTGGTAAAACCGCCTCGATGTATTCGGCGCTTGGCGAAAGCCCGCGGAGGTAAATCTTGGTACCGGGCTTCAAGTCTGCTGTTCTTTGCGCAGTAGGTGCTGCGTTGTATACGCTGTAATCGAAATCGGTAGGATGTTCGTCCTCTATGGGCGGCACACCCCGCGCAGCAAGCGGGTCTGTCGAGGAAAACCCATCCGGACCTCGTAAATAAGGCGCCGTGAGTGGTAATATCGTCGCTGCGCCCGACGTCGCCACGGCAAACGTTCGAGTCACCGCCCCGACATACAATGCTCCCTGAATTTGCCCCGTAGGATGTTGTGCGTGCGCATGACCCGTGATCAGCACGTCCACCTCATTCTTGCGTGGAACGAAATCTCCTGGATAAGCGAGATCTCCTTCCATTGCCCCCACGAGCGTCGACGGAACGGGCAATGAAAGAGGCTCTTGCGTTTCATTACGCGCAAACCCATGCGAGCCATCCGCATTGACGCGAAGCGTGCACGTTATCTTGACAATGACGGCCAGACGTGGCTCCGGCCCCGCAAAGGGGACGATTCCCACTGGCAATGGCGCCATTCCCTCGGGCGGCGCTGGTTGAGCAATGACGGGCCTTCGGAGAAGCATATCAGGGCGCTGCGATCACGTCTACTCGTTTGGGATCAGGCTCGAACTTGAGGAATTCCGGCTCGATCTTGGTGAACTCGTATTCATACCATGCATCCGGGAACAAGATGATGGTAAAGTTTGGCTTGATGGAACCCTCGATGACCAATTGAAGCAATGACTTCGGTGTATCGCCCAAGAAGAATCCGACAGAAATATCTGCCGGGAAACTAGCTTTGAAGGATATCTTGATCCCAGCCAATCCGAGTTCGAGCGCCATGCTCAGCTCGATGAATACTTTCCCTTTTCCGCCAGTATTCGACGGAAAATCATATTCATCTCGTCCAATCGAGAACAGGAACGAGAAGCCGATTTTGAAACCAAAGACGAGGTCCGCAACCACGGCGTTCGGGAATCTCTTTTGCAGCGCGGTAAGAATCTTTGCTGCAACGGGTCCGAGGCCTGGAAGGAAGGTGATGAGTGGGACTCTTATAGTGCCCTGTACGCCGATGAGCGGATCGAATCCAACCGTGAGTGTCCATTTACGATTCACTCGGGCGGGCGTGTATTTTGTCGAAAAATACCCTTTTTCCTGTTTGCACTCCAGGTATTGAAGCTCGAATTCGACTTTAGGCGAAACCAAGAATTTAACAGTGATCTCGTGACCGGCCAGGCGCGTGATTTTCTGAACGATTTCGGCTATCTTTTTGACGCGCTCGACCTTGGCCAAAAAGCCTTTCGTGACATCATCCGTGTGCTCCGAAAATAGGCTCGCTTTGATGCCGACGGTCGGAAACACTTTGATCGTCGCAGTTTTGCTCCCGGAGCAAGCGAGCGCTTGAACCGTGATGACGGGCGGATTTTCGCGAATCTTCCAATAGAGGAACCACTGTGCCGGAGTGACCAACGTGCCGGTGGATATCTTGGCACTGTCCTCCATGATGGCTTTGCCATCGGAACCCTTAATGGCCGAAGATGCGACGGTATGTGCTGCACCGCCGCTCACCTCCCCGAGGCCAATGGGGGATCCTAGAAGCTTGGCCAGCGAAAGATCCGTCAATTCAGGGCCTACTTCGAATTCGGTCCCCGTGCCTTCCTTCGTTTTCGGTGTCACCGCAGGGACACTGCCAACCCGTTTGGCAATCCATTTCGTATGTTCACCGCCCAGTCGGCATTTGGGCTCTTTTTCCTGCGGGGTTTTCGTCGTATCGTATCGCTCGGCCTTGAACTTGATCGTGTCGCCCGACAACACCTCGAGATAACTCGGTTCGCCTTTGCCGCCCGGAGCGGGAAAACCCAATTTCCGCTTGTGGTCGCATACCCCCTCGAATACCTTGAGCGTGCAGATTTTCTGCAAAAACCCTTGCTCATTGGTCGCATTGCCAGCCACGCGTGATCCGTCGACGAACCCGACGGTATTCTTCGCATTCTGAAATGTCGGGTCATTCGTGCGAATCAGCGCCCCGCCCTCAGCGAAAACATTCGTCGATCCCATGATCGGCTTCGCTTCCATCTGATATGGCTTTCCCGATACCGCTCCAATGACGAAAGGCGGATGCGGGGCGAGAGAAGGAGGCCCCACGACGCCTTTCGTGGTCCAAATCGGCTTATTGTCGATTTTCGTGATGACCGTTTGTCCGGCGCCGAGACGCGTGGTAGGCACGAAATTCGGAAATGGTGCGGTCACCGGTACGGCCGGATTGATGCACACATCCGTCGGTCCTTGGGTGCGCGAGATGTGGGCCGTGCCCTTCGTGGCAATGGTTTTTCCCTGGTTCGAGGCTGAATCGGCCATGGTCGTCCTCTTTCGTTAACCCCAAATTCTCCAGGCACCAAGGTGCCGCGTATACAACAAATCCGCCTTCAAACGTCGTCGCGGGTCGAGTTCCGCCGGCGCATAGAGCACGTGCCCGCCTCCTTCGCGCGATACATGCACGACACGCCCATTCGCACGCGATGCAAAATGAAGCGCCGACATGTCGAGCGGCGGTAGGCGCGGCTTGTACGAAAACAATTCCCGCAACGCATCTCGACGCTTATCCGCTTGTGCCGACGTCACCAGCGGATGCGCACGCTCGTATTCCGAAAGCCGCAATTCGCAAAGATCGATGAATCGATCGACATCGAGCTTTTCAATGGATTCGTGAAGCTCCGTTACCGCATCTCGAAGCTCGGGCGTTCCCCGACAATCGACATCTTCCGAGGGCGCGGAAACCCATATCGGGTTAAACCCTCCCGTGTCGAAATTGAACGTCGATTCGTGAAAAAACGGCACGCGACGGTCCAACTTTTTCGGCGCCGAATCGAGCGCCTCCGGATATGAAAATCGATGCAACGTGGAAATCGTCAGCGGTTTCGTCGTCGGATCGATCACCGTATAGAAATGAACGCTTACGATTCCAGGCTCATTGTGCTCCGGCTTCGCCAGGACCTCGACGGTCAACGTATTTTCGCCGTTGAGCAGCATATGATTGATGCTACTCGAATGCGAATCCACACCCGGCGCATTCTGCGAGTGCAGTGGTAGGTCATTCAGAAAAACTCGCGCCCATGCGCCAGCTTTCACGTTGACCGAATAGAATAAGAAGTTCGCCTGCTTCATGAGCTATATCTGCGTCGACTTGCTCGCCCCTTGCTTGTTGGGCCCGGAAATCTTCAGCGATATCTTCGATGGTGCGTTGACAGCAATCGTCCCATCTTTCATTACGACGGTCGTTTCACCGACCTTCAGCATTACTTCACTGGTGCCATCGAACACTTCATTGGCCGCGAGCAGGCGTATCTTTTCCGCGCCCGTGAGCGATGCTTCTTTGCCCACCGTCGCGACGAATGTGCCACCCACCGTGAGCACGCGGGACTTGTCGGCGCGAGTTTTCATTTCGGCCGCTGCCTTCGAGAATACCACCCCGCCAATTATTTCGAGGCGCCCCTTCGATGCTGCCTCCGTAATGCTCTGCCGCGCCACGTAAATGATCGCTCCTCCCACCGTCACCGCGAGCGCTGTATTCGCTTCCGTCGAATTTGTTTTGATGGCCACTTCGAGATCTACGGCACCCACGGTTTCTTTCAAATTCTTCGCGGTCACCGAGTCGTCCGTGTGAATGCGCCGGAAATGCGATCCGCCAATCGAGACGAATCGATTACCGGTGACATTGCCCATGTCACTTTCGCCCATGTACCGCTCGCGATTACCACCCACCGACCAATTTTGGTTGCTGATAACCGTCAGAGAATGGTTCTTGCCCACGGCCTCGGTATGATTTACACCGACCGCAATGCGTTCGTCGTGGTAAACCGCGGTGAGCTCATTGACCAGCGTCGTTTCGCTCTTGTCGTTACCAACGACTACGTTCTGGTCTTTCTGAGCGTGAATGTAAATATGTTCGCGCCCAGCAGAGTCCTCGAATTGGATTTCGTTCGTGCCATCTCGGCTCGGCGTTACGAGCGACTTCAAGCTCGTCGCCGTCTTTCTCTCTGGCAACGGCACCGGGAATCGATCTTCGGCGTTATAGACGCGTCCAATGACCACCGGACGGTCAGGATCACCTTCCAAGAAATGTACGAGCATTTCCCAATCCCGGCGCGGAATTGCCACCGAATGCCCCGTATTGTCCTGCACGACGGGAACCCAATGCGAGCATTCACCGTCGAATGGCTGTAGCCGATCCCAATGAAAATGGATCTTGACGCGGCCGGCTTCTTCTGTGTAAATATCGTCCTCGCCAGGGGGACACGTCACGATGCCCGTCAAGGGGCTCGTCATTTGCGGTATTGGCGTTTCGAGCAACGGGCGGAAAGTCGTTTTCGCTTCGAGCGCTTCGAAGGTTGCTGAAAACCCTGATTCCGCTCGTCGATACGCGTGATTGATCACCGTAATGACCAATTCGCCGCCCGGCGCTCCCTCGGGCACATTGAATACCTCAACCGTGTGCCCCGGAAGAATCCGAGCGCAAATGCTTCGGCCTCGGATCGCCTCGGATGCGCACGCGAAACTTTCACCGCGCAATCCGGCTTTGCGCTGGCCTTCGGAAGGCTCCGCATATTCACCAGGATAATCGTACCATTCCGGTCCAAAGGCGCTCGGCCCTCGGGCATCCACGTCCATATCGAGACTCGGGTGGTCCGCATTGAAATCGCGCAGCGAGACCTTTCCAACGGATGCCGTGGCGCGGCTTCCAATGGATACGATTGCATCATTGTTCTCATCCATGCCATATCCCGCTCGGTAGGGCAGGACGGGATTGCCTGGAATCGGATCGTACGCCGCGGCCGAATCACCGAGCACCATGATCCCATCTTTCGTGAAATAATAGAAGATGCCTTCGTCCTCGAGCAGCCGGCTCACGAAATTGAAATCCGATTCTCGGAATTGCACACAATAAGGTCGTCGTTCGTAGGAGTCACGCAAGCGCAATTCGGGCGATATTCCAAACGCTCCCAGCACCTCGACGACGATTTCTGGCGCTGTTCGATTACGGAAAACTCGAATGTCCGTCCGATATTGCAGCAATGCCAAGGTCGGCTCGACGACGAGATGCATATCGGGCACGCCCGTGAGCGTGGCCGAAAGCGAAGCTTCGAACACCAAACCATGAATCACGCGGTCGACATAACCATCGCGCTCGAGATGCAGCGTCACCTCGGTTTTGACGATGTCATCGGGAACGAGCGGGGCCATGGCCAAGTCGGCACCGAATTGCATCGTGTCCACGAGGGCGAATGCAACTTCGAATCGGAAAGGTTTCGAGATCTCCTCGCGACCTTCGATTTCGCGCACCTCATAGCGGCGGCCAGCAACTTCGACGAAATACCTGAGCGGATGTTTTTCGTTCACAGGGCCCCCGATCTCAGTTGTGTTTCACGATCGACGTGTTGACATCGAGGAAAGCCCCCGACAAATCATATTTCGGTGAAATGATTTCGACCGAATCTTTGGTGAGGACGATCGAACTCGCGCCGCATTTGATTTCAATGCGATCCTTCGCCTCGAAGAATACCTTGGGCGCTTTAGCGGAGAGTTTCGCGCCCACGGTCCAGAAGGATTTGACGTCGGCCGTGTCGGCATAATTGCCACCCGCCTTCAGAATCATCGCGCCTCCCACGGTTTCCGTGTAGCTCTTCTTCACATCGACAGGAAGGTTTGTCCCAGCAATTTCGATTTTCGCCCCGCCAATCGTCTGCAACGTGACTTTGGAGACGTCTTCCGAAATGGTTCCGCCCGATGCTGCTATTCGAACGCCTCCGACGAGTACCGTGCAATATCGAGACGACGACGATATTTGCCCAATCGTGATGTCGATGATGGCTGTACCGACGGACAATTTGCGATCGAGCGTGACGTTGGTCGTGTGTTGACCTCCGGTCGTGATATTGCGCGATCCGCCTACGGTGCTCGTTTCGTTTCCGCCGATGGTCTTTTCCGAGCCCTTGGCGACGCTGATCGTTTCATTTCCGCCAATCGCCACCATTTGGTCGTGCCCGATGTTTTCCGTATGATTGAGGCCCACGGACATTGTGTGATTGTTTCCGACCACGCGAGTCTGATCGTGACTGACCTCGTCCTTTTTGACGTGCTGAGTGAGCAGAGTCATGTCGCGCGAGGCATTGATGAACATTGCCTCGCGGCCTTGTTTGTCCTCGAAATAGAATTCGTTGAATGATCCACCGCCTGGCGTGGTGGCGGTTTTCCACACGACGCGGGTTTTGTTTGCCGGAAGAGGATATGCCGGCGGATGTTCGGCGTCGTGAATACGCGACAAAACCCACGGCGCATCCACCGTGCCCTCGTCATTCAACGTGAGCACATTCCAACCAATACGCGGTATCAGCATCGATTCAGCCGTTCCGCGTTGCGCCACGCGCATCCATTTGCCGGCCGCATCGTCGGTACGTGGATCTCTGTCCCACCGCAATTTCACGCGCACGCGTCCCGACGCATCGGGTTGTACTTCGGCACCTTTTGCGCCAACGATTTGCGCTGTTTGCAAACCAGCCTGTTTTGCGGGTTTCGTTTTTTCCGCGGGGCGATACGTGACGGCTTTGCGAATGGCAGAAAACTTGGTAATGACGGCTTTGTCGTCTCCCGCTCCGCTCGAGGGGCCACGCCGCCGCTGCACGATTTCCACGGCCATTTCGGTGAGCATGTAATGGTCATCCAGGCGCGCTGCCGAGCAACCACCGACTTCCACCACCATACCCGGAGCTAACCGAACGCTCGTCGATTTACCAAAAACTCCGCGCGACGCCGCAATCGCTGCTTGCAGGCGGTGTTTTGCTTGCCGCGCAACCGTTTGCGGGCTCTCCGGACCTCCACCTGGCGCATCGTACGCCTCGAATGGCCCTTTTCCCTCGACCGCTTCAATACGGAGCCGCGGGCGCGCTGGATCGAATGAGCCGGCCGTAAACTTCGTCGTTCGTGCCGATACGTGCTCACCGAGTTCGAATACGACTTCGCGATCCGCGTGTGCGCCGCTTTCGTGGGCAAACGCCATGTACGCTCCGCCCGGGATCTCCGGTGCGCTGTTCGACATATCGGAAAAGACCAGCGTGGACTCTTCGCCGCTATGGTCGAACCAACAATAAATACCCTCTTCTTCGAGCAGTCGCGAAACGAACGTCCAGTCGTCTTCACGATATTGAGCGCAATAGATATGCGGCTCGTACGAGGAAGTGACTTCCCATCGCGTTGGCTGCGCATTCGACGAAAGAACCGCCTTGACGATATCCACGACCGTCATATGTTGGAATACGCGACAATTTCGTCCCAGCGTGAGCAGATACGCGTCGGGATGAACGACGACCGTGACGATGCTCTTTCCGTCGTCGGACACCGATCGCGCCGCTTCGGACACGATTCCGCGCACGATACGCTGGCTGCTGTGACTGAATAACGTAATGACCGCGGGTTTGCCCAAGAGCGCTCGCGGGGGCTCTGCTGCGGCGCGGGCGGCGCAGGTGAGCTCATAGCGAAAAAGCCGCATGAGCCCTTCGTTGCCGGAAAGCCCTACGACCTCGTAAGGTGCTCCGCCGATTTCAATCTGCGCATGCTCTTGCCCGAGGCCCAAAATGGATTGCATTGCCATGATCTGGTCCTCCTCAACCCGTGATGTCGTCGTCCATGCCGGTTACTTTGACGCCGCTGGCTGCTTCGAGGCGCATTTTGCCTTTCATCGTGACCGATCCAGGCGTCATATCGATCGAAAGCCCGCCGGAGACGAATTTGACGCCTGCAAGCCCCTCGATTTCAATGACATTGCCACGCACCTCAAAGAGTTTGCCCGCGGAAAAGTCCGCAGTGGCTCCGACGGTGACTTTGGTATTCTCCGCGCCCGTGCCCATATCCTCGCCGGATGTGCGCATGATGGCGCCGCCTACCAGGGTTTTCAGCGGCCCCGTTACGGTTTTGCGCACTTCGCCTTCCGCCGCGACCGACAATTTCAGGCCGCCCACGGTTTCGGCATACATGCCCGCAATCGTCTGAAAATTGCCGACCGAAGTCGAAATGAACGCGCCGCCAATCGTGCGGCTCGTACGCTTGACGGCTTGGCGCGCGATCGATCCATTGAGCATGTCGTTGATCAATCCCGAAAGCGTTCCGCCACCGGGAAGGAGACTCTTGGGCGAAGGAATCAGCGTCTTCAGGCTTTCGCCCTTGGCCAGCGTTTTGGCGGCATCCTGGAGCGTCGGGAGCTTCGGCGGAGATACCTTGGGCAATGAAACGCTGCCCGTGATCGTGATTCGCGTCGAACCTACCTTTTCAGTCTCATTGCCTTGCGTGCTGGCCATGATCTGATTACCAGCTTCGATTTTTTCATTGCCACTCACTCTCTTCGTCCGATTGCCACGCACTTCGAATTGCGTGAACTCGCCAACGGTCGTGGTGGAATTGGCGCCAATGGCCACCGTTTGATCGTTCGTGACGGCGTGCATGTAATTGACGCCTACCGAATGCGTTTCGTCATTGCCCACGCGCTCGGTGCGGTCATTTCTAACCATGCCAATATGGTCTTTTTCCGCCTTCACGAAGAACAACATCGCTCCGGCGCTATCGTCGAGCTTCAATTCGTTGAATCCGCCCGTCGCCGGTGACGAAGGCGTCTTGACGGTCATTACATTCTTGTTGCCCGGCTGGTTGTACGTCGGAGTCATGACGCCATTGATATTTCTGGCGACGCCGACCGGCCTGTCCGGATCTCCGTCGACATAAGCGACAGTGTTTTCCCAGCCCACACGCGAAATGACCATCGAGGTTTCGGGCTCTTGCAATGCACGCAGCCAGCGCGAATCCTCGTCCGTGCTCACCGCTTCCCGATCCCAATGGAATTGCGCCCGGAATCGGCCATATTTGTCCGTGTGAATTTCGGATCCTTCGGGACCACGCACCATTGCCGTGTGACAACCTTCGACCGTGGGGCGCGGCGTTTGCATGGGAGCACGAAATGGAACCGATAGCGGGATCGCTTTGAATCGATTCTCGTACGTGATTTGCTTCGTGGTCGAGGAGAACCGTCCATCCTCGTATACATGCTCGACTCCGACGAGCAGGTAATCCCCGACAAACGCGTCGCCAGCCGCCCCGCCAAACGAAAACCGCCGTCCCGGAGTGAAGGTGACGACATTGCCTTTGCCCTCGAAACCTTGAGCCGCCACGCGGTGGCCTTCGAGGCGAATTTTTGCCAAATATGCTCCGTCGGATGGTTTTCGATATCCGACCGGATAATCATATGTTTCCAGCTCCGCATCACGCGCGGCAGCGGCGGATTGGAGGAGCGATAGCTTGGGCTTCTTCCAGTTGAAGTCATTGACGGACGCTTTGCCCGACGCGACACGCGATATGCGCCGCGCGGCGTGAATTCCGAGCGCATCACGGTCGAGCGCTCCCGCTGCATCCAGCAAATCGAATTGATCCGTCGGACCATCCACCGGGCCTGCTGACGGCGAATTGTCCTCGAAAATGAGCAAATCTTGAGCGTCGAACGTGAAATACATTCCCTCGAATTCGAGCAGCCGATTCACGAAGGCGAATGTCGATTCACGATATTGCATGCAATACTTCCGAATCGGTGGCGTCCGCACGGTCCAGAAGGAATGCGGCACGCGCATCTCGTCGAGCACTTTGGAAATGATGTCGCGCGACGAAAGATTGCGGAATTTGCGCGTCGATAACGTATGTGCGAGAAACCAGAAACGCGGTCGGAGCTCGATTTCGTGTCGATACGCCCCCGCCTCCACGCCCAAATATTTCGCTGATGCAACTCGAAAGGACCAATCGCGGCTCGGCAGTCCGTCAAGGTGTATTTCGAGCGTCGCGTCACCACCGATCACGTCGCCGAAATCGATGTCCTCCGTCGTCGATATCTCGATTCGTGCATGCGTCGGCGTGGAAAGCTCCTCGGCAATCCGGACGGAGACAATGCGATAAGATTGCTCCACCCCCATGGAGAGGCTCACCGATACTTTGCGCGTGCTCATGATGCTTCGCTCCTTCGCGCGCGGACCCGCTCCGCAAGCTCGTCAATCAATGCGTCCGGTAAGCTTGGTGCCCCCATGATCAAAATCTTGTCGATATGATCGAGTTTTCGAGGCATGGGCGCGGTCGCTCGAAACGTGACTTCCACCCGCCGCTCGTCCGCGTCAATGAGATACGTGTCCAGGTGTGTCGGCCGCTCTTGAATTGCACCGCGAATCGATATGCTGAACTGCGGCGCATACCGCGGCAACCGAAATCGCCAAACAGGCGCAGCGCTGGTTCCGGCCACTTCCACCGGCTCATCTCCACCGAGCGCCACTTCCGTCCACAAATCCGACGGAGCAAAATTGTAAAACCGAGGATCAAAATCGAGCGGACGCAGGGGAGCACGTTTTTTGCGCCATACGTCGTCATAGGTTCCTGCATATCCCAAACGCGGCATCCATTCACCTCGAATGGCGCCAAAACATGCCGGAGCCGGATTTTTCGACGAAAGCGGTGCGCGCGGATCTTCAATTTGCGGGGCAGCTTGACCCACGAGCAAACCGCGATTTTTCAAAAACCCACGACCCACAGGATTCTTGGGCTCCGCAACCGGCCGATTCGAATCCGACATGTCCGTTCCACCATACGTGTTTTCATACACGAGCGGAATTGGCTGCCGAATATCCGCCGCAGGACCCGGAGCCACGCCCATCATCGCTTTTTGAAATACGCGCGGACCATATACCTTCGCCGTCTTCTGAATCGAACGATGACCCGTTTCCATTCGGATTCCAACGTCCATTTCGGTCACGCGTCGTCCGGCAGGAGGCGCCGCACTGCCCACGAGCAAAATATCCGTTCCCGCTTTCTCCTCATAGAAATCACTCGGGTAACGAATGCTCGCGGAAGGCGAATCCGATATGGGCTCGTCATCGAGCCGCACCGGCGATTGGGGCGACGCAATGGTCACCATGCCCGTGGTCGACAGCGACCACGTCATCTTCGTGATCATGAGAACGACGTCGTAGCCGTGCCGATCGGTCACGACGGCGCACCAATGTGCCATCGGAGTTCGGTTGTCCACGACGCGCTCGAGATTCATCGCTTCTGACTACCCACAAAGAAAAGCAAGCAACCAATACACTCCAACGACGTCGGCGCGTCAATTCAAATCTGCGATTTTTCGCCCGCCAACCGTTTGTTTACAAAAGACCGTCGTCGGCGGAAATTGGTGCTCGACGTTCACGGGCCCGGCGCAATGCAGCACGCAACGCCTGTGTGCGATCCAATGCCCCTTGGCGCAATTCATCACCCAGCTCGTCGGCGTGTCGTCGCTCGAATAGGTGATACGTGCGCTGATCGATGCCGTGTTTCGTCAACGCTTCGCGAAGACCCACGCCGCTCCACAGATCCACTTTGATCTCTGCAAACGTGTCCAGCGAAATTCGAATGAGCGCGGATGTATCCAATGTCGTCGGTGCGGTAGCGATCGGCGCGGTAATCGATTCGTTCGAGACAAATGGCAGCCCTATGGGCGCAGCACCAGGTCGCTGCTCGGGTTCGGTAGAGACAAACGGGAGGACCGACTGCGGCGCGGTAACCTCGGAATTGAGCGCGCCGGGCGCTCGCTGCGGCTTCGGTGGCGTTGCTGAAGCATCTGGCCACGCATCGAGCGGGCGTGATGCCGGGACAAACGGCAACACCGTCGCCGGCGCAGTGAGATCTGGGATGATGGTGCTCGGGCCCGGGAGACTCGATGGCTGCGCGCGATTCGCCGTCGTGTCGGCAGCTCGATGTACCTGGACAAACGGCAGCGCAGCGCCTGCCCCAGGCGCGATTCGGCTGTCGGAAAGCGCATCGAATGCACGCGAAGCACCTGCAAATGGCAGCACCGGTGCGCGGGGCGTCGTGTTTGGAAGCATGTGCGCCCCCGGTCCCTCATCTGGGGCCTCGGTTGTCGAGACAAACGGAAGCCCAGCAGCTCGAGGTGCGTGCTGCGAGTCGTTGGCTAAACGCGCGCTGGGTTTGTCCGCGGGCTCGTGTTGTGTCGGGACAAACGGCAAGGTTGTCGATCGAGCCATCAAGTCGGCCAAATTCGTCAAGACGCTCGTGCCCGGCTCATCGTCGTGAAACGTGCGTGATCGCGGCGCAGGCACACGAGGGACCACGTTCGTCAGGATGCGCGTGCCCGGCTCATCATCATCGGAGAAGCGTTTTTTCGGACCGTCGTCGTCGGGCGGGAGAGTCTTCGACGCAAACGGTATCGTAGCGGTTCGCGGCGTAAATTGCGGGTAAACCTTCGTGCCATCGTCGTCCTTCGGTGGCGCTGATGAACGAACGGAAATTGGAGACTTCTGCGAAGGAGGCGGCCACGCAGGTTCCGGGACAAACCCCTCGACATCCTTTGGCTCGGTCGCTGGACGAACGCTTGCACGTGCGCAAATCGCTTTCGCTGCACCTGCGAGGACGGCGTCGTAAGCTGATGCAAATACTGCGACGAGCGCAGTCGGGAATGGACTTCCATACCTAGGATCGACAACGCCTCGAAAGGTGAGCACACACCGCGTGCGATCCAGATCGATCCAGACCGTGTCGCAAACCAGCGTCATCTCGCGCAGGCCACTTTCGTGGCTTTGGTCGAAGACGAAAATGCGCGGACGCATCGGCGGAACCCACATGATTTGCGTATCGCCGCGCCATGGAGCGACGAAAGCCACGCCGGGCGTGAGGGGATCGATCTGTTGCTCGGCAGGCGCGGCATTAAAAAACCGGCCGTCGAAATCAGCAGGCAAGGTTGTCAGTTCAAACCCGGTTGCCTGCGCTGGAATGCGCGTGTCCGCAAAGCGCGCACGGTGCGCATGTTGCACCGATAGCGGTCCAATTGCAGCCTCTTCGGCGTGCGAGACCGGCTGCAGGCGAAGATATCGCGACGACAGCGGAATGGACGTCGACGGCTGACCTGCGAGCGCATATACGCGTCGCTCGAGCGCTCCCACGCGAAATTGAACCGGAATGATCGAAGATGGCTGCTGTGCGTACGCCGAACCCACGACGAGCACGTCGCATCGAGGTTTAAACGGAACGAAATCGCCCGGATAATGAAGCTCTTCGGAGACGCCCAAGGTGCTCGGTATCGCCGCGCGCAAAGGCTCTTGCTCGTCAGCCAATACGAGCGTCCCAGCCTTGGGCACGAGCGTCATCTTGGCGATGATCGTGAGGCGATTTGTGGGGCCATTCCACCGAAGAATCCCCACAGGCACGGCACTGGGAGACCACACGTCCATGAGAGCGTCCCTCGAATGGAGATGTTATCGTAGTCGCGCGGGGATGGGAAGAACCAAACGTTTCGTTGCGAGCTACTCGCCCAGGACCGCCTTCACACCCCGATCGAAAATCGCCTGCCCAATCCCTGCATCTCGCGGACCGAATCCGGGCTCGCTTAGATCTAGATCGCGCCGACGAATCCAATCCGGATGGTTTTCAGGATCCAGAAACGCATCCGGATGCGGCATCAATCCAAAAATGCGGCCCGTCGCATCGCACAAACCCGCAGCGCCGTCAGGAGATCCATTTGGATTGGCGGGCCAAACCTCGGTGGGTCGGCCATTAGCATCTGCATATCGCACGGGCACGAGATGCGACGTCATGATCGCATTGCGAGTTTCTTCGTCGCGAAAGACGAGTTTGCCCTCGCCATGGCGGCTGGGCAATTCAATGGTCTTCGGCAGCCCACGTGTCCATACACAAGGGCTCGCTTCATCGACCTGCAAGCGTACCCACGTATCGAAATAACCCAGCCGATCGTTGTGCACGAGCGCCACCGATTGCGGTGCCAAGCCCGTCCCATTCGCTCGCCCCATGGCCGGTAGCAATCCGAGACAAACCAAGGTCTGGAAACCATTACAAATGCCGAGCGCCAAACCGCCTTCATCGACGAAACGGCAGAGTGCTTCGCCCAAGCGGAAACGAAGGCGATTGGCATATACCCGCCCGCTCTGGATATGGTCCCCGAAGGAAAAACCTCCGACGAACGCGAGGATATTATATCCCGCCAGCACGTCCGCCTGACCCGCTCGTTCGAGCACGTCGTGCAAGTGAGCCGAGACGACCGTCGCGCCTGCGCGCGAGAACCCCGCCGCCGTCTCGACCTCGCAATTGAGGCCATATCCCGTCAACACCAGGACCCGCACGTCGCGCGAATCAACTGCCATGGCTTTCCTCCTGGAATGCATTGCAAAGATTTTCCGCGCCGAGATCCACGAGGGTCTGCGCGTCGCGCGTAATGCGCAAATAACCCCGCCCGTCCTTCGCTGATTCAATGGCGCCTATTCGATGCAGGCCATGCTCCCCCAAGGTCGCTTCGAGCGCTGCAGCATGATCGGGCCGTACGGTCAATAGAATGCGCCCCGTCGATTCACTGAATAGAAGCGTTGGTGGATCGAGCCCCGGAGAAAGCGCATCGAGCGTTATCGATATGCCCAAATCGCTCGCCATGACGAGATGCGAAAGCGCCACGCCAAGGCCACCTCGGGCGACGACATGCGCCGAACGAACGAGCCCCGCAGCGTGCGCCTCGGCAAAGGCTCGATAACGCCGTGCAAATCGCAGTGCATCCGTACGCGGCACATTCGCCAAGGCGCACCCGAGAAGCCGTTCGATTTCCGCGCCACCACATTCGTCGGACGTGTCGCCAAGCAAATACAGCACGTCGCCCGTCGCGCGTGGAACAAGCGATAATGCACGCCGCACATCTTGCATCTGCCCAATCACACTGACGAGCAGCGTTGGCGGCACGGAGATTTTCACGCCATCGAGTACGGCGTCGTTTTTCATCGAATCCTTGCCAGACACGAGCGGCACGCCATACGCTTTGCACGCATCGAAAAGACCTTCGCATGCAAGCACGAGCTGCGCGAGCTTGTGGGCGCCGTCCGGCGTCGATTTGCTCTCAATCGGATCCGGCCAGCAAAAGTTATCCAGCCCCGCGAGCCGATCGAATCGGCCCCCTGCACAAAGCACGCGCCGCACGCCCTCGTCCACACACGCCAATGCCATTTCACGCGCGTCGAGGTCACTGAAATATGGCTGAATGCCTTCGCCCAGCACCACGCCTTCGTCTCGACCCAGACGCACGCGCATGACCGCCGCCGCTGCCGGTACGTCTCGAAAAACCCCGATATTGGGTTTGATCACCGAAAGCCCCTTGACTTCGTGATCATAATGTCGCGCATATCGTTCACCGCTGCGCATATTTGGTCGTCGAAGCATTGCCGTAATAAGCTCACCAAGCGGTCGCGATGCCAAAACATCAACACGGTTTTCCGCCGTCAGCTCCGCGCGTGCGGGAGGATTCCAACGCGCATTGCGGACGATTTTGGGCAAACCCCCGTGCAAGAATTCCAGCGACAGGTCACAAACATTTTTATCGCCATGGGTAACGATGAGTCGCCCATTTTGCGTAAATCGACCAATCTCCGTAGCTTCGACTTCGCGCTTTGCAGCAAGCTCGAGAAACGCGGGCAGTTTGTCTTCCGGAACCGCGACAGTCATTCGCTCCTGCGCTTCGCTGACTAGAATTTCCCAAGGCAGCAAACCAGGATACTTGAGTGGCACGCGGGACAGATCGATTTCCGCTCCACCCGTCGCTTCCGCCATTTCCCCGACGCTGCTCGATAGACCTCCGGCGCCGTTGTCGGTAATCCCATTGTAAAGCCCCTGGTCTCGGGCCTCGGCGAGCATGTCGAACATCATCCTCTGCGTAATGGGATCGCCGATCTGCACGGCTTGCACGGGAGAGCTTTCGTTCAATTCGACGCTCGAAAACGTTGCTCCGTGAATGCCGTCTTTGCCCACGCGCCCGCCAATCATGACGATGCGATCATCGGGCTGCGTATATTTGTTGTGCGTCGGCCTGCCCGCTACGGTCGTCGGCATGACCGCAACGGTACCGCAATACACGAGCGGCTTGCCAGCATAACGATCATCGTACAGCTCGAATCCACGCATGTACGGAATGCCAGATTGATTGCCCCCGTCGATCACGCCTCGATGCACACCATCACGAATGCGCCGCGGATGCATGAGACCCTTCGGCATCGTGCCCGCAAAGTCAGGCATGCCGAAACAATATCCCCACACATTGGCGAGCAAGTCGGCACCCAAACCGCAACCAAAACTGTCGCGATTGACGCCCACAATGCCCGTCATCGCTCCACCATAAGGATCGAGCGCCGAGGGCGAATTGTGCGTCTCGACTTTGTATACGAGGTGATCCTGATCAGTAAATCGAACGACACCCGCATTGTCACTGAAAATCGAAACGAGGAAATCGCCGTCTTTGTCGAGCCCCTGGGCTTTTCGATCTTGACTTACGGCATCCGTTGCACCGACGATATACGTCTTAAAAACCCCGCGCTCGATGAGCCGCGAACTGCCATCGGGACCGGTATAGTCAATGGGAGCATTAAAGATCTTGTGCTTGCAATGCTCGCTCCAAGTCTGCGCAATGCATTCCAATTCGGCGTCCGTCGGATCGCGCCCCTCGGCCGCAAAATACGACTTTACAGCCTGCATCTCGACGAGCGACAACGCCAAAAGCTTATTTTTGGAAAGCGTCTCGAGCTCCGCATCTCCGAGCGGCCCGAGCGAAACAAGTTCGACCGTGGGTGCCAAGGCTGTGCCCGCCCGCGGAATCGTCATTTCGCGCAAAAGGTCGGGCGAACGAGGCGACGAGTCGATGCGAATTCGCTGGATCAGCGGATTGTGGAGCACTTCAGCAGCGGCGCGTTCGATGTCGCTCCGGGACAAACCCCACAGATAATACATCGTTGCCGAATAAACTTGCCCCTCGAGCGGCCGACCAAGGACATCTTCGCAGGCGGTCTTTGCCGTTTTTCCAACGGTATCCGTCACGCCGGGCGCAAACGAAACGGTGAGAATCCACGGCGCACCGGTCGTCGTATCGTCGGGCAATACGCCAACCGCAGAGGTCTCGATCACCGGATCCGTGATCGCAGCGAGAAAGCGCTCAGCTTCCGCGGCGTCGATGTCGAGGTCGCACAGAAACAACTTT
>CAZETM010000010.1:0-13827 GCA_964514885.1 uncultured Polyangium sp.
CCCACGCGCTCCCCACGTTCCGCCACCAAATCCCCACGCTGCACACATGCAAGTCGCCGCGTTTCCCCAAATAGCCCCCGGTGCTGGTTACCCTCACTTCACGCTTGCATTCTGCCACGTCTACGGCGATGCTCCCACACCAAGGAGCGTTCGATGCCTTCGAAACAAGTGAATGATCGCGAAAAATCAAACCGAGCCGTCGTAGCCGCGGCGCAATCCCATGGCCACGAGATTGGCAAAGCCGTTGCCACGACGCTGACACCCTATCTCGAAAAAAATGAATCCATGCCCGATGTCGAATTGCTCGTGCGCCTGATTGGCCGAGCATTACGATCGTCCGGTGTAGCGCTTGCCAATGCCGACGCAGCGCACGCTGCCGAGCTTGGTGATGATACGACGCCTCGCGAACAACGGGACGCAGCCGCTGAAAGCATTCGCTCGGTCCTCGTCGATTTGCGTGACGCGGTGGCGACGGCCTACGGCGCGGCAGGGCTGCGCAAATTAGGGCTTGCGGAAGTCGTCCCGGTGGATCCTACTGCGCTTGCGACCAAAGCACACTCGGTGCGCGAAGCCCTGTTGTCGAATGACGTCAAATTGCCAGCGCCTCGACGCGCGGCGCTCAAAATCGACCGCAAAGGATTCGCCACCGAGCTTGGCGCAGACTTGCCCGCGCTCGAAACAGCGCTCGAAACGGTCGCACGCGAACAACGCGAGGCCGCTGTGACCCAAGCGGCGAAAAATGACGCAATGGCGACGCACGACAAGTCATTCTCACGATACGCCGGGCTAATCGCAGCACTGGCGGCTTCAGGCGGATTGGACGCGCTGGCAGGCACGATTCGACCGTCCGTGCGTCGGCCCGGTAAAACCGCGAGCGAAGTCGAAGACGCCGAGGAAAACGCTGCCGGCGAATAATACCTCAACCGAGTAACTCCTCGACCTTCTTCACCAACGCCTTCTTTCCATCAAAAACCATTGCATATTCGTGTACGCTCGATGCACCCGAAGCACGCACGTCTTCGGCATACTTGCGATCTCGCACTTGTAGACTCCGAGTCGCGCGTCGATTACGCTGCCGGCGTTTCCGCCACCAAACCTCGGAATCGACGCAGGTAATTCACGAATGTGTCGGACAAACCGCGCTCACGCAGCTCTTGCGCGGTGAGCGGAGGCCTCTTCGGTTGCCATTCGGGATCCTGAATGCGCAACGGCCAATCCGGATTGGCAATCGCCGAGCGTCCGAGAGCCACGGCATCCGCACCACGACCGAGCAAATCCTCCGCTTGCGCTCGCGTCCAGATACTGCCGGCAACGACGAGCGGGACATCCGCGGCGGTTGCCCTCCGAAAGAGCGGAAGGGCGTGCTCTTCGGGTCGCTTTTTCGTATTCGAGAATGAATCCCACATGGAGATGTGCAAGAAATCAATACCGTCGTCGCACAACCATTTCGCAAGCTGGAGGTTGTCATCGAGGTCGACGCCTTTGGTTTGTCCGAAATCTTCCGGCGAAATGCGCATACCCACAATGAACGACGCCGGCACGGCCGCGCGGGTTTGTCGCGTGATCTCGCGCATGAAACGCGCCCGATTCTCGAGCGATCCGCCCCATTCATCCGTGCGCCGATTCTGTACCGTGCTCAAAAATTGTCCCAGCAAATAACCATGCGCGCCATGCAGCTCGACCCCGTCGAAGCCCGCCTTGTGTGCTCGCACCGCCGCATCTCGAAATGCGGCAATCACCCGCTCGATGTCTTCAATCGTCGCTTCACGCGCAGCAGGCGCCTCGCCTTCCGCACTCGCACTAAACGGTCGCGTGCCGGTCACGTTCCCGTCCGCACGCGCTCCGCCGTGGAATATCTGCACCAGATTCGTCGAGCCAGCCTCGCGAAGCGTCGTGGCCAATCGAGTCAAACCAGGAAGATGCTCGTCACCGAATATCCCGAGCTCACCCGCCCAACCTTGCCCGTCCTTCGTGACATGACTGGCACACGTCTCGATAACGCCAAAACCACCTTTCGCTCGAACATCGAGCCAGTGCAGCTCGTCGTCCGACAACGTGCCATCTTCGTGGCTCTGCAAGTTGGTCATTGGAGCAAGAAAAACGCGATTTCGAGCGGTCTTGCCATTACGAAACGACAGCGGAGCGAGCAAATCTTTGTTGGACATGAGGCCGCGACCCTAGCAAAGAATTCGCCCCGGCGCCATCACTCTCGAGATGCGGCGTGTTCGGCATATTCGAGCACCCGGCCGATTTCATCATCGTCCTCGGTCGCTTCGAGCGCGCCGCGAAGTGCCGCTCGGGCATTCGGGGCCACGGTATGATCACAAGCGATCCGCAATCGCCGCACGATATCGTCATCCTTGGTTGCCGCGAGCGCAACGAATGCCGCCGCTCGGTCCACCACTGCAGCATGCGGACTTTCTGCAACGCGTAACAAATCTTCCGGAACAACCGCTGCGGCACGCGTATCGAAGTGTGCGCCATTCCCAATCGCGCGCAGCGCCCGCGCCCATGCCGCAAACGAGCGCCCGTTACGCGTTATCGGTCCAGGGGCATTCACGGGCCTTTTTCGCGTCGCGTCGGCGGCATAAGCACGAATGAGCAAAATCAGCGCATCTCGCTCGGCCCAGCGTTCCTTGAAAATACTCGTCGTAAAATCGAATGCGTGACCATCCTTCAATGTAATATTGATTCCTGGGTGATGAAAAATGATTCCATCCGTCGTTTCTATAATATCGATTTCACGATACGGAATGAACTTCGAGCCCAGCCACGCAATGAGCAGACCGTCATCGCCCACAATCAATTTGCGCGGAAATAACAGCACGACAAACAATGCGAGCGCAAACGCAGCCGACAAGAGCACGCCGACAGGTCCCTCCCGAATCAATGGCGGCACGAGCAGCATGAGGAGGCCCGCGGCAACCAGCCCACCCCAAGGAAGCACCCGCGAGGGCAAAGAAAACACGGGACTGTCGTCCGCAGTGCGACCGAGATCCCGTAAAATGTTGGATTTCGTGTGTGCCGCAGGGTTGATGACGAAGCGCTGCGGTGGGAGATCTTTTTTCGTGCGTCGCCCCATCGTGTCTACTTCATACTTCGGGACGCGTCCGAATGCACGCCATGACGGTAGCATCGCCGTGCTGAAAATCGATTTGCCGGACGAGCCCTACGCTTGGGCCAACATTTCGAGCGCCTCGTTCACCGACAAGACATCCATTCGGTACGACCAATGTTTTTCCGGGACCAGAGTCGCCAGCGCTCGAATGATAGCTTCGTCGCGCGGAACGGCCACACCACCGGACGCAAGCAGCGCGAGTGCCTGCAATCCAATTCCCGGAATCGTACAAGTCGCGGCGGCTTCGACCATTTCGCGCTGCAACGTGATGGGGCCTCCAAGAGAAACCAAAAGCGCGGCGCAAAGAATCGAGCCAATCCGCTCATGCAATGGCTGCGCATTACGATGAGCACGCTCGGCAAGAGACCGCGCATGCTCCCGCTGGCCCGCCCGCATCGCCACCGACGCCTCCGTAAGACACACGAGCGATTCGAGATCTCCAGCGCCTACCCACGAACTCGCTTCGACGAGCTGCTCATCGACCGGCCCGGCATCGAGCGCACCCGTGCGGTATGCAATCGAGCGCAATAGCCATTCAGCGCGGCCTTCACATATCGAGTGTCGGCAATCTCGCGCCCACTCGAATGCTTCCTGCGCTGCACGTCGTGCCTCGTCCCAACGAAATGCCTCCAGCAGCGCCGTGCTTTCACAAAGCCGAGCCCAAATCTTGGACACGGGCCATTCCTCGCCCTTCGCCGCCAATGCATGGCACTCTGCCGCTTCGTCGAAACGACCTTGACGATATCGCAGTCTGCCCAGCCAGCTCGCCGCTCGCGCCTGCGCAATCGGATCATTGGCCTTTTCCGCCCATGCCACGACCTCGTGGAGCATTGCTTCTTCGAACGCCAATGTCGCTCGACGCGCAGCTATGACGCGCACACCCTGACGACGTCGTTCGAGCGCGGGATCGGAAAATGGCGGGACGAAATTGGCCTCGGTCAATGCGCGCTCGGACCAAGAGCTGCCAGCGAGCGCTGCGCGTACCAGGTGCGCCAAATGCACCAGGTTCTCGTCCTGATGGTCGTGACGGCCAAGCTCATACAGCACGCGGTCGAGACCAATGGGGGTGTTTTCGGCGAGCGCAATTTCCACCCACGTCGCGAACAACTGGTAACGTTCTTCCGGACGAACCTCTCGCGGAAGCCGCAATACGCGGACGCCTTCGCCGAGCAGCAAGGTTGCTCGCGCCGTATGCCCTTGAGCCGCGAATTGTCGAGCAGCGACGAGGACTTCGCGCGCAACATCGGAGGCTCCACGCAGGTCGAGCTCGTCAACGCTTTCGAGCATATGCAGCAACCTACCCGAAGCACCCTGAGGTAGTTCTTCCGCCAATGCTCGATGCACCCGCTGACGAATTTCGAGCGACCATAAGTCATTGAGGTCCGGCCAAACTGCTGGCTCGAACATTTCCTCCGGTAGCGCACGTAATACGCCCGCCCCCACGAGCTCTTCCATGTCTTCGCGCAACGTATCCAGACTGATGCCCATGGCCCGCGATATCAAATCAGTATTGGCATGCAGCGAAGCAAGCGCGACCCAGCCGACGATATCCCATTGATATGGCGACAGTGGCGGAAGCTCGAGCTCCACATCGCCCGTCGGAGCGACGACGAGTCCTGCCTCGAGTTCTTCGAGTGCATCACGGCGAATGGCTACGGCCTCGCCATTCCAATGCCCAAGACCCGCTCGTACCCACGCTTCGATTTCACGATCGACGCGAACAGGGTCACCGCCAGTGCGCGCAAAAAGCACACGCGCAGCATCTTCCTGCAAATGCAAAAGCCTATCGGGTCCAGAAAAGAGCGTGCGCAATTCCACTTCTTTCGCCACGCGCCCCGAAAAAGAATGAATGCTCGCTTTGCGTGCCTCCACCACCCGGCGCTCACGAAGTCGATAGGCAACTTCTGCCGCGCTTCTCGGCCTGTCGGCTGGGTTCGTCGCCAAAAGTTGATCGAGCACGATGGCCGCTTCGCGTGGCACGTCCGGCCGCACATCGAGCAGGCTCGGCGCCCGTTCTTTAATGCGCGCCATGATGAACGAGCACACGTCCCGCCGCTCGTGAGGAAAACCCCCCGTGAGCGCATAATGCACCATGACGCCGACCGCATAAAGATCGGTACGCGTCGTCGCCCGCTGCTCGCCAAGCTGCTCGGGGGCGAGATACGAAAATGTGCCGACGATTTTGCCCGTGTCCGTAATCTTGTCGACCGGATTGCCCGTACGAAATGAATAGCCAAAATCCAGCAACACCGGGCGTTTGTCCGGGCGAACTATTACATTGTCCGGCTTGAGGTCCCGATGCACGATGCCTTGCGCATGAATGCGGCTCAATGTATCGAGCAGCAAAAACAACACCGGCTCGAGATCTGCGTAGGAACACGGTACGGGCACTCCAGGAAATGAGCTGCCCGGAACGTATTCCATAACGAAAAATGGCCGGTCGCCGTCGAGGCCTTCGTCGAGCAAACGCACGACTCCAGGCAACGACAACAGGCGCAACATCGAGATTTCACGATGCAAACGCATCATGTCCGTCGGCGCCATCGTGCGGAGCACTTTCACCGCAACATGCTCGCCCGTCAGACCATCTTCTGCGTCGTAGACCGCTCCTTGCCCGCCCGCCCCGAGCGGGTTGCGCAGGGTATATCGCTGCGCCAGCACCTCTCCAATGCGGTTTTCAATGCGCGGCAGCCGCGGCACGTCGTCGATTCGCGCTACCGCTTGCAAAAACGGATCATTGGAATCGTTCTCGTCATCGAATTGCTCGTCATCGAGATCATCGTCATCGTCGGTCATGGCGATTTTCGTTTCTGTTTCCGAAATGGCGCGGGTCGGCATTTCAATCGTCATCCCCAAGCAATCCATCCCGCCGAGCCATCTCCCGCAGCCGCTCCTTGATCAATTGAAAACGCTTGCGCAGTCGCACCGTTTCTTTTTTGAGCTTCTCCAGAGCCAAAGGCACCTCGTCCTCCGCATGAAGCACCTGCGCCAGCTCCTCCCACTGCAGCCTTCGATCCAGACGCAACATGAGCAGTTCCTGATCCTCGGGTGGAAGCGATGCGCGAAGCGCTAACAAGCGGGACCGTGTCTCAGTGAGTTCCACTCGCCCAGTCCTCGAGCGGTCCTTGTGCACCAAGCGCGACATGATCGAGCTTTCCATGGCGTGGAAACGCTTCCTTTTTCGTGCCGCATCTCGGCGAAACCGGAAAGAAAGCCGACGCGCGATCGCATATGCGAACGTCCGAAATGTCGAGTTGCGCTCGAACGTCGTCAGCGCCTTCCAAAAGGCCTCCGCAAAGATCGCAAATACCTCGTCAGCATCGGCCTCGTTGCCGTGAATCGCGACGAGAAACGAATATATTTCGGGCCCGTACGATCCGATCGCCAACGTCGCCGTCGCGTCACGATCCCCATCCGCTAAGAGCTTTCCGAGCTTGCTCTCGAGCTCACCACGCTTGCGTTCGAGTTCGTCACGACCATCGGTCATCATGTACGGCTCGCGATAAAGGCATCCTCGTGGGTCGAGGATCGGGACAAAAAGTACACCATTCGTTCCCTAATGCAAACGCGTTGTCAAGAAACCATAAGAAAATAGAAGTTATGCGAACATGTACGAGCGCTCGCGTTTGGTAGGCGATGAGCTAATGCAATTCTTCCTAGGGCTCACGCCCATGATCGCCGGGCACTGAGGCGTCAAGTGTTTGACGTAGGGCATTCCGAGCACAACGAACTCCACTCATGACCATTCGATAACGAGGCGGATGATGCACTCGATTCGTCGAGCGTAGTCCAAACGCATGATAATTGAACCCACCACCTCGGAGCACGCGTTCGCATTCCGTCGGAATGGGGTTCGACCCGGTAAAACCTTTTGTATTGCGGTTGCGCAGTTCGGCGTACGCCTCTTCGGCCTCGGCACACGTTGCAGGCCCACCCAATGCAGCATTAGGCCGACGATATGCAAATGGGTCATACGCATCTTCGACCCATTCCCAGACATTGCCTGCAAGGTCATGATGACCATAAGGTCCATCGCCCTCCGGAAACGTTCCGACGTCGGCCGTCACGTCTCGGCCAAAAACGGCACGATGCGGTGCGGGAGGGAAATTGCCCCAAGGATATGTGCGGCCATCGGGACCGCGCGACGCTTTCTCGAATTCCGCTTCCGTAGGAAGCCGCTTGCCTTTCCACAAGCAATAGGCCTGGGCACTGTCCCATGAAACGCTACTCACGGGTTGTTTCGGTCCACGAAATCGTTTGTCAGGGCCGATTCCATTACGGTCCGCATTCGCTGGATCAGGCAGTGGGCAAATCTTCGCCTCGACGCATGACGTCCATTCTTGGTTGGTGACTTCGTTTTCGTCCAGATAAAACGCGGGCAGATTCACGGTATGAGCTGGCCATTCATCAGGCTCGCCACCACTATCTGCGCCCATCGTAAAAGGCCCGGCGGGCACCAGAATCATACCGTCGAAACGTTTCGGCAGCTCGTCTTGCGTTGCATTAGGCGCGGGCTTGGAGACAGGGGTCGTCGTCGTCACAGGCTCGGTCTTCGCGATCTTCGCCACGGAAGGGGCCTTGGGTTTGGCTGCGCGTTCAGGCGGCGGATGCGATATCGTCCGACCCGTACAAGCGGCGAGCACGACCGTGGCCAAAAGCGCCACGCTGGAGGGAAAAAGAGCGCTCATTTCCCAGAAATATAGGTTTTCTTCAAGTCCGCGAAGGCCGCGTGCGATAACGTTCGATTGAACTGCTGCGTGCTGTCCGGGCGATGTGCAGGGTTTCGGCGAATCGCAAACAACGTAATGTCATCGTATTGCGACGCCGGGCCAATGTGTCTCTTCACCGCCGTCTCGACTTCTCCGAGCAAAGCCGTCACGGACGACGAGCCTTTGCGGAGAATGGCCAAGAACTCATCCTCCCCGAATTGTCGCTCTTTCATATCGAGCGCATCGACGACGCCGTCGGTGAACGTAATGAGCGTGTCGCCGGGAAGCAGGACGATGTTTCCGATTTCAAAATCGAGATCGGCAATGGCTCCGAGGGCCGGGCCGGTGCAATCCAGACGAATTTCGGTGCCCGTCGGAGCCATCACGACGGGCGAATCTTGGCCGCAATTGATGTATTGAAGTTTGCCGCTTTCCGGATTGATGACCCCGAAAAAGAGCGTGGTGAACATGCCCGACTGGCCGTGGTTTTTCGCCAGATAATCATTCGTCGGCGCCAAGCATTGCAAGAGTTCGTCGGCCGTTTTTGCTCGGGACGCGTGATAACGTAGCAAGCCACGCACGAGCGACATGAATAGCGCAGCTCCGACGCCTTTGTCGCAAACATCGGCGATGGCAAATGCAAATTCGCCCGAGGGCAGCGAATACACATCATAAAAGTCGCCCGAAAGATGCCGCGCCGGCAAAAACCGCGACGCTATCTGCCAACCCGGCACCGAGGGCAGATTGCGCGGCAAAAATTCGGATTGAAGCACGCGACCCATTTGCATTTCGCGCTCGATGGCCGAAAAACCTTTCTCCGCTCGCTCCCGCGACAATTGCAGCTCGCGATGCACTCCTTCCAGCTCGGCTACGCGCTGTTTCAAGGCTTCATCGGTTTGCCCGAATAAACGCGCATTGTGAATGGCAATCGCTGCTTGGCTGGCGAATGCTTCGAGCATCTCGAGTTTGGCTTGGGAGAAAGCTCCAGCAAAAATGCGATTGTCTACATACAGCACACCGGCGATTTTGTCGCGAATACGCAGTGGCGCTGCCATGATGCTGGTGAGCCGAAACATCGCCACACTGCGCTGGGCCGAAAATCGCTCGTCCGTCTGCGCATTGCTCGTGAGCACACTGCGGTCATTCTTGAGTACTTCCGCCACGACGGTGCTCGAATACGCAAATTCCATGCTGTGAATCGTGTCTCGATCGAGATTGCGCGCAGCTTTGACCTGCTGGTGCCCGTGCTCGTCGATCATCACGAGGTATCCACGTTCGGCCTTCGTCAACTCGATGACCGCATCCATGATGTTGTCGAGCACCGTTTGCAGATCGAGCGACGAGCCGACGGCCTTGCTCACGTTGAAGAGCGCCATTTGCGCTTCGCGTGACATCGTCGACGGCTGCTCTTTGTCGTGCTCGGCAGCTTTCCGGAAGCCACCAATCGCCAGCGCAAGCCCATCGAGGTCATCGGCAACTTCACCCGAAAGCCACTGACCACGCTCCCGCAAGAGTTTGGCGACGCTGGCGAGCTTGACCTGAAGCAAAGCGGCGTGCCGCGTCACGCGTTCGAGCTCGGTTTTCTGTTCAGCAGGCGCGCGTCGTGGCGTGAACGTCATGGCTCGTCCTCATGATGGCAAAAAACGTAGCGTACTCGGGATGGCGGGGGAAAAGCAAAGCAGGGGCCGAATTGGTGGAAAGTAGCGCTGAGGATAGATCGAAACGGGACGGGATGCACGAGCGGCGCGCATGCAACCACGAAAGTGCTGCTGCCGAGCGAAACTTGCCACGCACCGCGATGATCGAGTAGGTTGCCCAGGGGGCAGGGGGCCGAGGTCGACATGCCGCGCGTGAAAAAAAACACGAAGGATCGGAAAAAGCCGACGATCACGCATCTGGTCGTCGGTGGATTCAAGTCCATTCGCGATCGTACCGAGCTGGAATTGCGGCCGCTCACGCTCCTCTGTGGTCGGAATAGCTCGGGCAAGTCGAGTTTCATGCAGCCATTTCTGCTGATGAAGCAGACGCTCGAAGCGCCAGTCGATCCGGGGCCATTGTTGCTTTACGGGCCGAACGTGAAGTTCACGGAGATGGAGCAGCTTTATTGGAGCGGGCCTCGACCGAAAAAAGCAACGCAGAGTTTTCAAGCTGGATTTCGGATTGAGACGCAATCGTTTACGGTTTTTTATCGGACTAGCGAGTGGTCGCGCGGGGCGTCGATCGATCGTTTGGAGTGCGGGAGTAGCTCTAGCCATCCGAGCGTCAAATATGTTCCCGACTCCGATCAGACTTATGGGAGCCATCGGGGTGCAGTCTACAGCGAGCGCTGTTTTCTTGCCATGCATGGATATGACGTCAAGACGTACAGCTACCGGCGCATTTTATTGCCCGAGCCATTGGCTGAGGACGCACTAGCGCACATTCTGAACCTCATTCATCTTCCGGGTTTGCGCGGTAATCCCGAACGCGCTTATTTATCGATGCCCATCGGCGATCGCTTTCCAGGGCCATTTCATTCCTATACGGCGAGCATCATCGCTCATTGGCAAGACAAGTCAGATTTGCGCATTCGTCGTTTGGGTGAATGGCTTGCGCGCCTCGAACTGACTTCCAACGCCGTTGCGCAACGACTCGATGCCACGCGGGTCGAGCTTCGGGTGTCGAGAATCGCCGGCAAAACGACAACGAAGGATCTGGTGAACATCGCCGACGTGGGCATTGGTGTTTCACAAGTCTTGCCATTGCTCGTGGCGCTGCTTGCGGCCGAGCCTGGTCAGATCGTTTATGTCGAGCAGCCGGAGATTCATTTACATCCCAGTGCGGAAGTCGCGCTTTCGGAAATTCTGCTAGATGCTGCGCGCCGTGGAGTGCTCATCGTTGCGGAAACGCATAGCCAGCGCTTATTGCGAGGCATTCAAACTGCGGTGGCTTCCGATCCGACGCTCGCGCCTTTGGTAAAACTGCATTGGTTTTCGCGTGGAAAAGACGGCGCGACGCGCGTTGATTCCGCGGACCTCGATGAGCACGGTGCATTTGGCGATTGGCCCGAAGATCTGGCCGACGTGGAGATGGCCATCGAAGAACGATACCTTCGCGCGGCAATGGCGCAGGGCGCGGAATGAGTCGTAAACAAAAGGCATTTGCCATCGTGGTCGATGCGTCGGTTTATGGTGGCGCAGGGCGTGGTCCAGAGGCGGGGCCGGCAGTCATTCCGTGTATTGATGCGCTTAGGGCGATTGATGCTGCGGGAATGTGCGTGGTGTTGTCGGAGAGCCTGCTCGCGGAGGGGCATCGTGGACGTTTCGCGAGAAAATGGCTCTCCGATATGGTTTCGCGGAAACGTGCAAGGATGCTCAAGGACGTTCCGCGGTGCGAGCCCCTGTTAGATCTCCTTCCCGAACTACGAGATCGCGGCGTTGCGAAGCAACTTGGGAGGGATCTTCATCTCGTGGAGGCTGCGCTTGCCACCGACAACCGAATTCTTTCGCTTGACGATAAGATGCGCGGGCATTTGGGGAGGCAGACCGTGACGATCGCAGAATTACGACGCCTTCATTGGGCAAACCCGCGCCATGCACAATGCTGCGAGTGGCTTTTGAAAGGCGCCCCAAACGCCGCCGTCTTTCTGCTGGGATGACCCGCCGTCAAAACTCCGCTGGATCCGAATGCGTGCCCATCACCTCACGCAATACGTCGCAAATCTCTTGCTCCGTGCAGTACGTGGACGCTGCGGCAATGATCGGCGGCATCAGGTTGTTCGTTCCACGCGCCGCTTCCCGGACTGCCGCCAATGCGTCACGAACGGCTTCTTGATTGCGTTCGGCTTTCACCTTCGCCAAGTTCGCCGTTTGCGCTCGCTGCACCACTTCGTCGATCTTCAGCGTCGGAATGTTCTTCTCGCTCGAAGCCACGAATTTGTTCACGCCCACCACGATACGTTCGTCGTCTTCCATCTCGCGCTGGAATCGATACGCGCTCGCCGCAATCTCGCGCTGCGGATATCCCTTTTCGACCGCCACGACCATACCGCCCATTTCATCAATGCGACGAATGTAATCGAGCGCCTCCGCCTCCATCTTGTCCGTCATCCATTCGATGAAATAACTGCCACCCAATGGATCGATCGTATTGGCGACTCCGCTTTCGTGCGCAATGATTTGCTGCGTGCGCAAAGCAATCGTCACCGCGTCCTCGGTCGGGAGCGCATACGTTTCGTCCAGCGAATTCGTGTGCAGCGATTGAGTACCGCCCAAAACCGCCGCGAGCGCTTGCAGCGATACGCGGACGATGTTGTTGTACGGCTGCTGCGCCGTGAGCGATACGCCGGCTGTTTGCGCATGCGTGCGCAACTTCAAGCTTTCAGCCTTGCGTGCACCATATCGCTCGCGCAAAAACCGAGCCCACATACGCCGCGCCGCTCGGAATTTTGCTATCTCCTCGAAAAAGTCATTGTGCACGTCGAAGAAAAAGCTGAGACGAGGAGCAAATTCGTCGACTTCCAGCCCCCGAGAAATGCAGCTTTCGACATATGCCAAGCCGTCGGCAATCGTAAAGGCCAATTCCTGAGCCGCCGTCGCACCAGCTTCACGAATGTGATAACCACTGACCGAAACCGTATTCCAACGCGGAACTTCGCGCGAACAGTATTCGATCATGTCCGTCACGATCCGCATGGCTGGACGCGGTGGAACGAGCCACGCGTGCTGCGCAATGAATTCCTTCAAGCAATCGTTTTGGACCGTGCCACCAATCGATTTGCGTGAAATGCCTCGTTTGTCCGCCAAGGCAATGTAAAACGCCAACAGCACGATGGCCGGGCCATTGATGGTCATCGACGTGGTGACTTTGTCGAGCGGAATGCCGTCGAACAAAACCTCCATGTCCCGCAACGTATCGACCGCGACGCCACACATGCCGACTTCACCGAGCGACCTGGGCGAATCCGAGTCGTACCCCATGAGCGTGGGGAAGTCGAAAGCCGTGGACAAACCCGTTTGTCCTTCGGCGAGCAAATACTTGAAGCGTTCGTTGGTTTGTTCGGGCGTGCCGAAACCGGCGAACATACGCATCGTCCAGAGTTTGCCGCGGTACATCGTCGGCTGGACACCGCGCGTAAATGGATACTCGCCAGGAAGTCCAAGCTCGCCTTTGTAATGGACGCGTTTGTCCGCGGGCGTGGCGATGTCGGGGACTTCGATTCCGCTCCAGGTCGTGAACTTCTTTTCGCGCGGCGGAATGCGCTTTTCAGCGTCCGCGACGGGGCCCAAACGCCACGCAGCAACTGCCGTGCGCAGTGCGCTCAAGCCTTCGTCATCGAGCCCCAGGCCTTCGCCACCGCTAGAAAAACGCCGGTCGTCGGATTCGTCGTGTGCCATCGTCGCGTTCCTCGCGGGCGCGAATGTAGCGCGCCGATGGCACCTTTGTCCCGAAGTTACCTACGGACAACCCGTGGGCTTGAACGTATCCGATACGAATGGCGTGGCTGCCCCCGCGAGCGTGTCGCCAAGGGCACCAGAAATACGAATTCCGGCCGAATCACAGAGTTTCGTGGTGGTCGCCATGTCCACCGTGCCCGACCCAATGTCGAACGTCGCATCGATCGTGACGTCGCTGTCGGGCTCGACCGTGAGCGGAAACGGCTTTGACGAAACGACTGCAAGCACAGGGCCGATGGCCGCTTGCTCGCTCGCGTCCTTGATCACGACCGACTCGAGCGTGACCGTGCTGGGGCCGCTCGCACGCGGGCCAAGCACCAAACGAAGCTGAAACGAGCCTTCGATCGTGGAGCCGAGAACGCTGCCGGTGATGTTTGCCGATGGCGAAGACACCGAAGGCTCGACGAAGATGACGGCTTCGTTTTCGTCGATGCATCCGACCAAGAGTGTGGACGAGACAAACAGAGCGACGAGAGCGAAGGTTCGATGCGCATAGGTCATGACCTCAACGATAGATCAACGTGGACATCCGTCGGAGTCCTCGTCCCGATCTTTGTCTTCGGCC
>CAZETM010000010.1:13927-38006 GCA_964514885.1 uncultured Polyangium sp.
CGCAAAAAAACGCGATAAAAAACGCGATAAGTGCCTACTGTGCGTGAGGGGCGGACCCACGGCACGGTTCAATTGCAGGTTAGCTTGATCGAATCGTCATGAAGCCGCTATGCTCGCGATCGGCGCACGGAGAGCCGTAGTCGACCGGGCTGTGGATATCGGGCTCGTGGATGTTCGAGCGGGCCATCATCATGCGCGGAATCGCGAAGGGCGACAGTCCCAATGAAGATTACGTGTCAGTCTTGCCAGGCTAAGTACACGATTGCCGACGAGAAAGTCGTCGGCAAGACCGTCAAGATCAAGTGTAAGAAGTGCGGCGCTGCGATCGTGGTGAATGCCAACGAGCAGCCACCGGCGGATGCACACGGCCACGGTCAGGGCCAGGAATCCGAAGAAGAAGACGGAGCAACTCGCGTCTTTTCGGGAGACACTGCGGCCGAAGTTGCGGCCGGTGGTGGAGGTGGCGGTGGCGGTGACTGGACGGTAAACGTCGCCGACGATGACCAACGCACGATGTCGAGCGCGCAGATCGTGGCGGCGTTTGCCGCGGGAACGATCACCGGCGACACGTACGTGTGGAAAGACGGCATGGCCGATTGGCTGCCGCTTTCGCAAGTGCCCGAGCTGCGGGCGGCTCCCGCTGCTGCGCCAGCACCAGCCGCACCAGCGCCTCCGACCGACGATGACGACATGAACTCGACGGTCGCGATGAACCCTGACGCTGCTGCCGCGCACTTGGCTGCAGTGACCGCGCCTGTCGCTGCGGCGGCAGCGCCGGTAGCGGCTCGAAAGGCTGCACGCGGCGGCGGTGGTGGACAAGATTTGTTCGGCGGTGGCGCTGCCAGTCCGTTCGATGCGGGTGCGGCAGCAGCTCCGTTCAAGCCCTCGGCCGACAAAGCTGTCGGTGAGCGCAACGAAAACTCGGTGCTCTTCTCGCTGTCGGCCCTCACGGCGACCGAAAAAGCTGCAGCTTCCGACGACGTTGGGCCGAAGAAAAAGGGCGGACGCAGCGACCTCGACGACATCATGAGCATCGGTGGCGGTGGCGGGATGGGCAGCGCAATGCTCGCTCCTCCGCCCGTCATGCAGCCGTTCGTCGAGCCGCCTCCACAGCAGCAGATGATGCAGCAAGCGCCGCAGCACATGGCCATGGGTGGCAGCATGCCGCCTCCCGCGATCGCCAATCCCTACGCGATGCCGGAGCAGCAGAAGAAGAAGACTCCGGTGGGGCTCATCGTGGGCATCCTCGTCGGCGTGTTGGTTGCCGGTGGCGCCGCTGCGTTTTTCTTGTCGGGTCCGAGTGCCGGCGAAGGCGCAGCGGCCGATGGATCGACGGCAAATTCGGCCGCCGTAACAGCCACGCAAACGGCTGCGCCAACAGCGGCTCCGAAGCCCACCGAGGCTGTCGCGGCAAACACGCCGGCCGCGACAAACACCGCAGCGCCTGCCGGAGGCGACCCAGGTTCGACCGCGAAGACGCCGACTGGCGGCGGCACTGCTCCCGCTGGCGGTGGCACGGCCAAGGCTGGTGGCACGGCCGCTCCTGGTGCCACGACGGCAACACCCGTTGCGCCTCCTCCGACGGCTACGGCCGCGGCTGAAGCGCCTCCCAGCGGTGGTGGAGCCGAGTTCAGCAAAAGCGCCGCCATGTCGGCGCTCGGTTCTGCCGCGGGCGCGGCCAAGGGCTGTAAGAAGCCCGATGGACCTACGGGTACGGCCAAGGTCAAAGTCACCTTCGCACCGAGCGGCAACGTTACGCAATCCGTCGTGCAAGGCGCTCCCTTCCAAGGAACGCCAGTCGGCAGTTGCATCGCATCCGCTTTCCGTAGCGCAAGAGTGCCTGCCTTCGACGGCTCGCCCGTCAGCGTCTCGAAATCCGTTACCATCAACTGACACATCGAGCCCGCTCGTCGCGGGTTCGACCTCAGTTTCCTCTCAGCCCCACAGAGCAGTTTTATGCTTCATCGCCGAAGCTTTTTTCAACTCGGTAGCGGTGCCGCCGCCGTTGCCGTCATTGTCCTCGCCAGCGCTTCGTGTGTCGTCAAGACCGCTGGAAATGTCGACTGTAGCGGTGAAAAACGTCCCAGCGTCGACTGCTCGAGCGAGGTTTCCTACCAGGGTTACAAGGCCGACGGCGGGTTTGGAATTCTGAACCTCGCGTCAGGGTCAGCGAAGTTCGAAGAGACTGCGCTGCGGCGCATCAATGAAGCGACGGAACGTTTCATCACCGTACAGACTCGTTTGTGCCGCGACTACAACGCGTGTGCGCTCGACAAGGGCGAATACAAGGACGCGTCGAAAGAGATTCGCACCACGCTCGAACAGGTTCCGGTTCTCATCGACAAGGTGAAGACGGCGGCGTCGGAGGAGGATCGCTCGATGGCGATTAGCTCGCTCTATCAACACACCGTGCCTGACGAACAGCGTGTCGAGGAAGTCGCGCTGCGGCTCGGCATGGAAGCAGATCTGCCGCCGGATGCAGGTGGACAACGCATCACGGTTCGTCCGGGCACACCGCTCCCGACGGAAGCACGAACGTGGTTCTGGGTCGAAGCGATGCCCAAAGCGTACGTGTACATCTTCCAAAAGAACGTGCGTGGTGAAGTGACGGTGCTGTTCCCGGACGAACAGATTGGTACGACAAACCCGCTGGCGGGTGAAACGAAAACGCGGATTCCGAACGGTGATCTGAAGTTCCGGGTGAACGACAAAGACATCGGTTTGGAGTACGTTTATTTTGCCGCGTCGAGGACTCCGCTGGCGTCGCTCGATCAAGCGCTTGCTCGGGTTCGACAAGGACAAACGAAGGCGATTGGCCAAGACAAACTACTGGCTGGTTTCGAGGCGCTGCCACCTGCTGGATCGACGAACCGCAAGTGTCGCGGTCTGGAGCTGGATGTGGCGCCGACGAGCGGCGGATGCACACGCACGCGAGGTCTCGAGCTGGACGTGAGCGGTGGGTTTGCCGAAGGCGCATCGGTTGCTGCGGTGACCGAGCCTGGCGATAACCTCATCGTGTACAGCTTCTCGTTTCAGCACACGACGCTGGCGGACTATGCCGACGCGGCGAAGAAGTTTGCGGCGAAGGGGATGGCGTCGCGTGGCGGCATGATGATCGAGCGGCAAAGTGGTCCGAAGACGCGCGGCGGGATGATGATCGAGCGGAGCAATCCCAAGCCCAAAGAGCCGACGACGCGTGGCGGGATGATGATCGAGTAATCAGCCGTTCGATGCGGTAGCGAGCGTTTGGCGTGCCGTGTCGATCAGGCGTTTCGTTGGAGCTCGAAGGGTTGGGCGGGCGTTCTCTAGGTTCGTGAGCGCGTCCGTCAGGCGAGCAACGGCATCCGGCATTCCGTTGCGCACCGCATGAAGAAGCGTCCAGATCTCGGCGCGGGCCACGAGGTCCATGTCGCCCGCGTGCTCCGCTCGAGCTCGGGCTAGCGTGGCATCGTCGAGTGCCGCCGCGTCTTCAGATCGCGATCGAATCTCTGCGCGGCGCAACAGGGAAACCGCGGCGTGATAGTCGTGTCCGCCGGCGAGCGAGATGTCGATCGCTTCATCGGCAGAGGCCTTCGCAGCTTGTAGATCTCCGACGCGAAGCAGCGCATCCGAACAGACCGACTGCGCTCCGGTGAGCGTGTCGAGATCACCTGCCGCTCTCGCCGTGTCCGCAGCGATCTTTGCAGCGGCCGCAGCTTTGGCTCCATCACCGAGTCGCAAGTGACACGTCGCGACGTTCACCAGCACTTCGCGGTGCAACTTGCCGAACTTCAACGTCTTCGCACGTTCAGCGATGCTGCCGAACACGCTGATGGCCCCAAGAAAATCCCCCGTATAGGACTGGCCCATCGCGAGGTAGTTGTCCGCGTCGAGTTCGGCCCATGCACTCTTCAGCTCGCGTGCCGCTGCACGTGCGGTCTCCGCAGCTCGCGAGAACCGCGCCACGTCGCTCGGGTCAACTTCACTGATCAGCTCGAGACGTGTCGCTAGTGCGCGATAACGAAGGTCGAGCGGTGCATCCAGCGCGAGTGCAATAGCTTCCTCGGCCAGGGTCAAGCCGCGTTGACCACGTACGAGACGCGCGACGGCAAGCCTCGTCTCGATGCGAAATCCGATCTCTCCATGTGCATCGGCATCAGCCACGAGATTCGGATCGTGGTCCGTCGGCACATGCCTGAGCGTCGCCGCGATCGACAAGGTCATCACGCGCGCTTCGAGCTGCACGCGCACGTCGGAGACACCTTCGAGTTGAATCCTTTCCAGGCGCTCGCGGGCTTCACCTGCACGACCGGCACGCACGAGCGCATCCACGACCGACAGCTCTGCACGCGCACGCTCCGCAGCCGTCTTCGCGATCTTCGACAGCCGTTCGGCAAACTCGATCGCTTGCTCGAACGCTCCGCCCGCAAGCGCGCTCGACGCTGCGCTCGCGAGCCACCGCGCTGCCTCGTCGCGATCGCCGAGCGACTCGTATCCCGTAGCAAGAAACGGCGCGCTTTCGGTCGCGAGCTCACTGTGCCCAACGGCTTCGAGCAAACTTCGATGCACCCGGCGAAACCAGGGTTTTTGTTTCAGATCCTCGAGCGTCGCTTGGCGGACGATCTCCTGCGCGAAACCATGTTCGTGACGATCGCCCCGCACGACGATGAGCCCTGATTCCACGAGCAGCTCGAGCGCTTGCTCAGCCGCACGCTCGTTTGTCCCGGCCGCTTCGACCGCCGCCACGAGCTGCTCGACAGGTAGTCCTCCACCAAAAAGCGCGACGCATGCAAGCACGTGATGCGCAGCGCGCTCGCCATCCGAACCTGGGTCGAAGAACGAATCGAGCCGCGCTCGCAAGAGGTCTCGCACGCCTGGAACGGCCGAACGAAGGATCGATTCGTCGCGCGGTTGCCACACGCCGCTCTTCCACACGAGCACGCCCGTTTCGTTCCAAACGAGCAGCGGTTGTACCAGGAAAAACGGCACGCCACCGGCGCCATCGACGACGACTTTTTCGATCTCGCGCGCCATCGGAGCCACGTTTTGCACGAGTTGCGAGGCATCCTTGGGGCTCAAAGCTTCCAGCACGACATGCGATGCGCCCGCTCCGATGCCTTGTTCTACGCGACCCACGAAGCGACGCAGCGCTGCACTCGGGCTGGGTTCGTCGCGTACCGTCACGATCACGAGCAGCTTGCCGCGCGCTTTGCGGATCGCGCGATCAGCCAACATCCGCAGCACACCGAGCGTGTGCTCATCGGCCCACTGCGCGTCGTCGACACAAAGCACCGTGGCATCTTCCAAGCTCGCGTCGATGAGCGCTTCTTCGATGGCTTCGATCGACGCATCGATCGCTGCACGAGTCATCGCGGCTTCGACCGACACGGCTCGTTCGATCGCATCGCGCAGCTTGCCCAAACCCTTCGCGCCTTCGATGGCTGAACGTAGCGCTCTGAGCGGCGTGCGCCTTTCGGCTGAACACGTCACGTCGATGACCCGGCCAAACCCGAACGCAGCCGATGCTTCGGTCATCGCACGAGCCAAACGAGTTCGTCCGACCCCAAACGATCCCGTCAAAAGCACGACGCGCACGCTGCCCTTCGCGGCTTCTTCTGCAGCTCGCGTGAGCACACCGACGGCGGCATCTCGACCCACGATCCGCGGCGTATCCGACAGCTTTTGCGGCGCATTTTTGTCTTCGCCCACGAGCTTGCGAATGGCCTGATCGATCGGCTGATACTCGCGATGCTCGCCTGATTCGGGATCGACACAACGCCAAGGTTTGCCCGGTGCATGAGGACCATCGGCGAACACGATGCGTTTGTCGACGAGCGGTAGATACGGGGAGACGGGCATCCACGAGCTGTCATCACGCACGATGTACGCCATGCCGGCTTCCACGCCGTCGGGCATGGGAGCCTTGGTTTTACGCCAAACGCCGGCTCGAACGGGCGTGCCCATGCGCATCTCGAACGTGGGAGGATCGAGCGAAACGACGTGACGCAAAGGCAAAGCGAGCAGCGCTTCGGTCGATGCGAGCAGCGCCATGAGTTTGTCGAGGGCGTTGTCGCCCGGCCCGCCGCGATGAATGAAATCGTTACGTGCTGAAACGAGTTCGGTGAGTGGTTTTCCCGAGGCAAAACCGAGGCTTTGCGCAATGGGGAGGTCATACGGTTTGAGCGCGCTGGCGGCGGTGCGAGTCAGGTCGCACCAAGTGCCATCGGAAATGCGAGCGGCTCGTCCGAGCGCTTCGGCAAGGGGTTTTGGGGCCGATGACGAACCGAGTTTGGCGGCAAGAGCGGCGAGGGCGACGGAGAGGCCATAACGGACGATGCCAATACCGAGCTCGAATAGGCGTTTACGCACGCCCGTGGCGTCACCATCGGCACGAGCGACTTCGATGCCGACCGCAAGCGCGGCGACAGGCTCGGGAAACGAAGCGATGAGCCCTGCCAGCTCGTCGAGTTGTTCTTCGTCGAGAGGCTTGGGGGGTCTCAAATTGCGGAACGTACGCGTTTCGCCGTCACCTTCTTGGAGTTCGGAGTCTTCGGCGGAAACGTTTTCGTCGGAAGCGGCCACGGGGCCGAGCGTAGCGCGCAGAGCGCGGGTCGTCTTCGGGGACGAGGCGTCATAGAAGTCGATTTGTCGAACTCAATCTCGGAAGTCGCCCGCGAATGCATGGTGACGATGTGGAACTTGAATGCTCGATTGTGGATCAAGGGTTCGAAATCAATTGAACGGACGGAAATGATTCTATTTTTCTATACCAAAAATGCTCGAGCTGGTCCGTCCTAGGTCGAGTTTGATGGGCGATTGCAAACGCCTTGAAAATTGGTTGTTGCCATAGTAGCGTGGCCGATAATGCGAGCGGGGGAAATTTTCGACGGTCGGTTCGAGCTGGAGAGGCGAATTGGCTCGGGGGGCATGGGAACGGTATGGCGGGCCGTGGACCGCTCGACGGGGGACCGCGTTGCGCTGAAGGTTTTGCATGATCCCGAGGGTGATGGCGCGCTGCGTTTCATCAAGGAAGCGCAAATCCTGTCGACATTCGAGCACCCGCACGTGGTCCGGCACGTATCGCACGGGATTGCGTCGACCGGCGAGCCGTATCTCGCAATGGAATACCTCGAGGGGGACAGTCTGCTCACGCTGCTCGAGCAGGGACCACTCGATTTCGAGCAATGTTATGCGTTATGCCGTCACGTGGCCAGTGCGCTCGGGGCGGCGCACGAGCGGCGCATCGTTCATCGGGACATCAAGCCCAGCAATTTGTTTTTGGTTGGAAAGTCTATCGATCGCGTCAAGATCGTTGATTTTGGTATTGCTCGAAGTGGCGGTACGACTGGCGGGCTCACGCATACGGGGTCGATTCTCGGAACACCCGGGTACATGTCGCCCGAGCAGGCGCGGGGGGACAAAGATGCCAATGCGCGCAGTGACGTGTTTGCTTTAGGTTGCGTATTGTTCGAATGTTTGTCCGGCAAATCGCCATTTCATGCGGCACACCCGATGGCTTTGCTCGCGAAGCTATTGCTCGAGGAGCCGCCACGATTGACGGATTTGCGACCGGACGTGCCTGAGCCGCTGGCTGCATTATGCATGCGCATGTTGTCGAAAGACCCTGCATTGCGGCCGGAAAATGGTTCAGCGGTGCTGGGTTTGCTCGAGCGTATGGATCCGAGCGCGCGGACGATTGCGCTCGGTGTCGAGGCTTCGCGGGTGGTGCTGACGGGGACCGAGCGGCGGCTGGTTTCGATTGTCGCGGTATCTCCGCCGGTGAACGACGTCGGTCGCGACGACTTGATTGCAGCGGTGCGGCGCGTGGCATTGCCTCTTGGCGCGCGCATTGTTGAATTATCGAGCGGTGCAATCGTGGCGGTGCTCCTGGGCGAAGGCAGCATTGTGGATCAAGCCGCCAACGGGGCTCGATGCGCATTGTGGGTGAAGCTTGCGGCGCCCAAGTCTGCGGTCGTATTGGTGACGGGTCGAGGGGAATCCACCAGTCGATTGCCTGTGGGCGAGGCTTTGGAGCGAGCGGCGGCGCTGCTGGACGAGGCACTTCGCGAAAGGCAGGAGGGTGCGCCGGTTTGGATTGACGAAAAAACGCATGCATTGCTCGATGCGCGGTTCGAGCTGAGCGAGCAGAATGGGCGAATTTGGCTGTGCAGTGAGCGTCAAGCGGGACACGAAAATCGCACGTTGTTGGGTAAGCCGAGTCCATTCGTAGGTCGCGAGCGCGAGACGCGAAACATTCTGGATTTAGTGGACGAGAGCATGGAGGAGCGGCGTCCTTCGGCGGTGCTCGTGACGGCTCCGCCGGGGATGGGCAAGTCCCGTCTGCGGCAAGAGTTGGTAAAAATCATCGTGGATCGTTATGCCAATGCAGCCTGCATGATTGCCAGGCCTGATGCATTTGGATCTGGCTCTGCGTATTCATTGCTGTCGGGCGCGATTCGCGACATTTTGCAGATTTCCGCGGGCGAGCCGATCGAATTGCAGAGGCGTAAAATCGAATTGCTTTCGGCGTTGATTCGAGACGATGCGGAGCGGCGGACGATTACAGAATTTCTCGGGGAGCTGGCGGGCGCACCATTTCCTGATGATGATAGCCCGCGGTTGCGTGCTGCGCGGCAAAGCCCGCAGCTCATGGCGGATCAGATAGCGGGGGCATATTGTGCCATCACGGCAGCCGTTGCGGCCATGAGGCCCGTCGTCATCGTCCTTGAGGATCTGCATTGGGGGGATGCTTCATCGCTCAAGGTTTTAGCGACCTTGCTGCGGGATCTGACCGACCTGCCCATTGTTGTTTTAGCTTTCGCGCGGCCTGAAGTACATGATGTATTCCCGCGCTTTTTGGACGGCAGAAACGTTCAGGAGATTCGATTGAAGCCGCTTCCGCGGCGCGCTGCAGCCGACCTGGTATTGAGCGTTCTTGGGGGCACCATCGAATCCGAGCGCATCAGTGAAATCGTGGAACGGTCCGAGGGAAATGCGTTTTTCCTGGAAGAGCTCATTCGCGCAGTCGCGGACAAACGAGGTGGCGAATTACCCGACACGGTGCTCGGAATGGTGGAAGCGCGCCTTTCTGCGCTTGGTCCCGAGGCGCGGAGATTGCTTCGAGCGGCGAGCATTTTTGGCGATGTGTTTTGGGAAAGCGGCGTTTCGGAGCTTGTGGGTGCAGGCGAGCCCATTGCCGCTTTGTTGTCGGACCTTTGCACGCGGGAGCTCGTCACGCGTCGGATGCATTCACGTTATGCCGGGCAAGGCGAATACGCGTTTCGTCATGCGATCATTCGTGAAGGGGCGTATGCAATGCTCGCTGATCACGACCGAGACCTCGGCCACCGGCTTGCGGCTCATTGGCTCAAACGCGCTGGCGAGCCTGATGCGCTGATTTTGGCCGAGCATTTTCAACGCGGCAAGGACTTGGAAAACGCAGCTATTCACTATCTGCGTGCGGGCGGCCAATCCTTCGACAGGGATGACCTTCCTGGCGCGCTTTTATGCGCCAAACGAGGCCTAGCTTGTGGCGTTACCGGTGAAACCCTTGGCAATTTACAAACACTTCAGGTGATGGCGCATTGTTGGCGTTCGGAACTGCCCCTCGCGCACGAAATGAGCGTGTCCGCATTGCGCCTCGTTGCGTCCGGAAGCCGCTGGGAATGTTTGCTGCTATTTCACGGCACCTGGGCGTCGCTCGTCGTGGGCGAGGAGGATAATTTCACACGGATGGCCAATCGGTTTGTCGAATTTGAACCGGATGCCGAGGTGAGGTGCGATTACCTGCTTTGGGGGCCTCTTGCCGCATCATTGCTCACGTCGTATGGGCGGCAGGAGCTCAGCCGCAAATTGCTCGAACGCGTCGAGCGTTTGGAGGGGTCTATGCCGGCGCTTCACGTCGGCCTGGCCGGATCTTTGGCGGTTGGGCAAAGCGACCATTTGCGTGCATTCGAACGGGCACCCTATCGGCAGTTGGAGCTGACCCGCCGAGCCGTGCAGGCATTCGAAAGCATTGGTGACACGCGCAATCACATTACGGCGCTCAATAGATTCGGACAAGCGCTCGGCGAGATTGGCGAAATAGACGAGGGCGAACGGGCGTTGCGCACTGCGGTCGAGCTTGCCCGTCGAATTCGCGTGCCATTTGCCGAGCTTCAATCGGCATTGCATTTGGCAGCATTGCTGGTCACAGCCAGCGAGCCGTCGAAATGGGACGAGGCGGATTCGATCGCGACCATGGTACTGGCAAAACCCGATTTGAGCGCGGGATATCGAGGTTGGTCACATGGAATTCGCGCGCAAGGCCTTCTTCAACGGAAGCTTTTTGACGACGCAGTCAAGGAAGCCCGTGCGGCTCGTGCGCTCTGTGGACGCCTTCCATTACGCTGGATCTGGATCAATACGCTGCTCGTGCGCGGGCTTCTATTCCTTGGACAAACGGCCGAGGCGAGTGAAGTTTCTAGCGAAATGAGCCACTTGCTGGAATCGCTGGGGGGCGGATACGTCGAAATCGATGCCCGCCTGGCCATTGCCGAGGCACATGCGCGAGGCGGCGATATGACGGCGGCGCGTTTGTCGCTCGACGAGACTCGGCGCCGTATTGACGAGCGCGCGGGAGGCATCCCGCATGAAGCAATGCGGATGCGTTATCTTGATAACGTGTCGGAGAATGTTCGAGCGCGGTCTCTTGCGTTGCAGCGGGCGTGACATTCGCAGCGGCGAGCGATTGCAGCAGCTCCAAATCGATGGGAACCAACGCAAAAACTTGCTTGTGGCCGCTGCTTTGGATACATCTTGAATGACAAGACGACCACCATGACCACGAAGCTTTTTTGGGCCGCGCTGTTTTCTACTTTGGTTGCGGTTTTTCCGGCGTACGCGGACGAGCCTGCACCTCCTGCGAATGCTTCAGCAAAGTCGGAGGCAACGCCGACGCCAGCGCCGGAGCCAGCGCCGCAGGTGACGCCGGTGCAATCGTCGAAGGCTCCACCGCCGTCCCCGTGGGGTTTTCACGGTGGAATCAATTTACGTACGGATTTGGGAACGCATCCGGTTCGTATCGATGGCGGCGTGCGATACAAGCAGCTCGATTTTGCGCTTGTATTGGATCCGATGTACTTTTTGGATCAGCAATCGAGTACGGATTTGCTGGCCATGTGGCGGGGGAAGAATGGATTTTCGCCTGTAATGGGCTGACGCTTCAATACGATCGGGCTCATTGATGGCACTCAGGTGCAGCACAATCTGCTTCTGGCCGGAGCATTGGATACTCCAAGGTTTTGGGAGGGGCGTATGCGTGGGCAGGCAGGTTTGGAGCTCGCAATGATGCTGGTGAAACACGGTGGCGGCGGGCCTGTCGAAACCATCGGTTTTTCGCAGGGTCGGCGTTTCGTGGACTTTGTCAACTTCGCGCTCTTCTTGCGCATTGAAATGGGGACGAAGGATTGACCATGCGTACCCAAGTCTTACTGACGAGTATCACGCTGGTTTTTCTAGTCGTGAGTTGCGGCTCGGAAGAGCAGCCCGCGCTCATTTGTCACAATTCCAATTGCGTGGAGCCTCCGAATCCCGAGCGAGATGATTCACCAGAGGCATTGCGAGAATCATTGGAAACGACTGATGAATCGGGACAGCCCATCATCGACGGAATGGAGCTCGATCTATTTCTTCGCGGCGCGGACAATCAATGCGTATTCGCGCACGACCTCGACCAAGTAAATCCCGCCGCCGCGATCGATGCAGCGGCCATCGTTGGAGATTGGCTCAGGGCGCCTCGGGCGAAAGCCACGCGCAGCGGCGGGCCGTATTGGGTTTTCCTGGAATTAAAAGGAACGGTCGGAAAAACCAAAGCGGAAGTCCACTCGCCGGCACAGCTCGATCTTCATGCGGCCTGCGCGCGTGATGTGCTCGGAGTGATTGCCGATGGCGCGCGAACGGGCAGTGTGCCATTGCGCGTTCGATTCATTTCGTTCTCGCCCGACCTTCTGCGCGCGACATCGAATACATTAAAACAAGCAGCTTGGACCAATGATGATCAGGTTTCGGTGGGATACGGGGTCATTCAAGGCGTCTTGCCGCCGCTCGATTGGGGCTCCAATCCGCTCGATGACTACGGCGCCGATCTACCCGTGGACATGGTGACCGTACATGCGCAATGGATTCGCGATTCGGTGTACCAAGGCTATCTGAGCAGAGGTTGGTCGGTGGGCCTGTGGATGTTTTCAGCCGTCCCTGAAACTTACGACGCCATCGAGCATTATCAGCCGAAATGGATCACCACGAACGAAGCGAAGACGTTCGCTCGGTGGCTTGCACGTTAAAAAGCGCTATGCTCGGGAGCATGACCGACGCCGTGCTCGACATCCGCCCGCTTGGTTTTCCCTGGGAAACGACCGATCCGTTCTTGTTTTGCGTGCATCACGATGACGCATATCCCGCAGGGAATGAACGGATGGGACCGGCAGGATCCTTGTCGGGCAGAAATATCGGGCAGGACTTTGCGGGCAAAGACGGCTGGCGAATGTATCATGGCGACGTGGTGCCGGGGTTTCCGCAGCATCCGCATCGTGGTTTCGAGACCGTCACGATCGTGCGTCGCGGATATTGCGATCATTCGGATTCGCTAGGGGCTGCAGCTAGGTTTGGCGTAGGTGACGTGCAATGGCTCACGGCGGGCGGGGGCATTGTGCATTCCGAAATGTTCCCGCTGCTCGAACGGGACAAACCCAATCCGCTCGAGCTATTTCAAATTTGGCTCAACCTTCCCGCCGAGGACAAGCTGGTGCCGCCGCATTTCACGATGTTGTGGAGCGGCGACATTCCGTGCCTTTCGGTGGTCGATGAAACGGGCAAATCCACCGAGGTTACCGTGATAACGGGGCAATGGAATGGCCGAAAGGCGCTACCACCACCGCCGCATTCGTGGGCATCGCGACCCGATTCGGACGTCGCAATCTGGAGTATTCGGATGTCGGCCGGGGCTTCGTGGACATTACCTCGGGCGGAGCATAGACAGACTGTGCGGACGCTTTATTTCTTCAAAGGTTCGGCGTTGTCGATTGAGGGCCGCAAGTTGCAGAAGCACGCTGCGGTGCGGGTGCGAAGCGATATGGATTTGCAGCTTTTGAGTGGCGATGACGAATGCGAGATTCTGCTTCTTCAAGGAAAACCCATTGGGCAGCCCGTCGTGCAACATGGTCCGTTCGTGATGAACAGCCGCGAGCAGATTCAGCAGGCTTTCCGCGACTATCAATCGACGCGATTCGGGGGCTGGCCCTGGCCGAGCGACGGTCCCGTGCACGGCCGACAAGAAGGTCGATTTGCGAAACAGCCGGATGGCTCAATCACGAAGCCCAGTGATTTCGTGAAGTAGGTGCTCGCCGGTTTTGCCTTTCACCTGCACTTGAGCCCTTTTTCCCACGCTCACGCTCGCGGAAACCTCGTGAAATACCGCATCGGACACGAGCAGACGCGTGCCCACTTCTTTGTTTGCCGATTCGATGCGGCTAGCGAAATTGACGGCATCCCCAATGGCCGTGACGGTTTTTCGATCGGCCGAGCCAATGGGGCCGACGACGGCTTCTCCATAATGAATACCAATTCCAACGTCGAATGCTCGGCCGTAGGTGGTCGTGAGGTACGGGGCTACCTTGGTTGTCATAATATCGAGCATTGCGAGTGCGGCTCGTACGGAGCGCATTGATGCATCGGGCTTGCCGTCGACACCGAAAAGCGCCATGAACCCGTCGCCCATGTAATTGTTGATGAATCCGCCCTCGGCGGTAATGGCGGCCCCCATTGCTTCGAAGTAGCGATTCAATACATGAATTACGTCGTAGGGTAGGAGTGATTCCGTAAATGGCGTGAACCCGCGGATGTCCGAAAAGAGAATGGCCACGCGGATTTCTTCGCCCACAGACGCTATATTCGTCTTGTCTTTTGCCATTCGACTCACGATGGCCAAGTCGTCATCGTCGAGCACGAGTCGTCGGACTCGCACAGGCCCGCGCACGGTCGCTTGACAAGCAATCCTTACTTCGCGTGGCAAGCCAAGTCGCTCGGCGAGCGTACGTTCGACTTCATTCGGCGGATTGACGTTCTCGAGCCCCTCGATGACGATCACTCGACACGTGGAGCATCGCCCATGCCCACCGCAGACGTGGGTGTGCGGAATTCCCGCTGCCAGCGCGGCATTCAGCAGCGTTTGCGGTCCTTCGGCGTTCGCGATAAGTTGATCCGGTGCGTAATGAATTTGGGGCATGTGAGGTCCATTCTACAACGACCGAGCGTCGAAGCAAAGATGACTTGTTCGAATGCGGTCAATGAATGAAATCCGCAATCTCGTCGCGCGAAAACCCCATCATGACGGGCTCGGGAACGAGTCGGACACCAAATCGATCACCGACGCCATTACGAATTCTGCGCGCAAAGTGCAAAATATCCGCAGCGGTTGCTTCCCCGCGATTGACGATCGCCAAGGTGTGTTTCGTCGAAAGCCCCACCGGACCATCGGCGGTTCCTTTGGAAAAACCCGCTCGTTCGATGAGCCACGCGGCTGCCAATTTCACGCGCCCCGGGCCAGCATCGAACTGCGGAATGGTTTCTCCCGGCGAAAGTACATTGGCCGATTCGATACGCGACCGAACAATAGTCCAGGTGGAATCGTCGAGTATTGGATTCAAGAAAAACGAGCCTGCGCTGCGCACGTTTTCGTCCGCGGGATCGAGCAGCATCGATTTGCGTCGCCGGAGTTCGAGCACGGCGCGGCGAACTTCGGGCAACGTCGGCGATGAGTCTCGGCCCTGTTCTTTCAGATATCGCTGCAGTTCGCCATAACGCACAGCGGGCGCTCCCGCAGGCAAAAGGGAAAACGTTACTCCAGTGACGATGTATCGACCGCTTCGCGCACCTTTGAAGACGCTGTCGCGATAGCCGAAACCACAGTCACTTTTACTGAGTTCGACCAATTCTCCATTTTGGCGATCGATGGCGCGAACGGCCACGATGACGTCGCCCACCTCTTGGCCATATGCGCCGATGTTTTGAATGGGGGCGGCTCCTACGTCGCCAGGAATGCCCGAAAGGCATTCGAATCCCGCCCAATTTTCGGCCACGGTTTTTCCGACGAACTCATCCCAAGGCTCGCCGGCGCCGACGAATACGTTGACTCGGTCGCCGTTGATTTCATGACGAATGCCACGAATATCGACACGCAGAACCAATCCGCTCACGCCGCGATCGGATACGAGGACGTTGGAGCCGCCCCCGAGGACGGTAAGGTCGAGGGATTGGGCTTTGGCCCAAACAATGGCTTCGCGCACGGAAGCCTCGTCTCGAGCTTGCAAATAATACGCAGCTTTGCCACCCACGGCAAAGGTGGTTTTTACCGCGAGGGGCTCGTCCGTAAGAATGCCTTGCATCAATGATTGTCGTTCGCTCAAGGCGATACCCTCACGCGCGTTCCGGCCAAGAATGCATCATCAACGGTACGGACGCGCTCGACGAAACCATCGTAATCACTAGCGGAGATCGTACCGGTTGGTAAATCGAGCACGAATTCCTCTTCGATGGCAGCGCTTTCATAGGTGCCCGAGCGTGATGCTTGAAGATTTGCATTCGATAGCTGGAGTGGAGCGGCAGGGCGCATGATGACAGCTCCTTTGGGCAATTCAATGCGTCGGCGCATCCGATATTGAATGGGCCGCTCGATCGATAGCGCACTTTCCCGACCTGCGCGGGACGCATAGATTGTGGCGAGCGTCGTGGAATAACCTCGCGCAAAGTGCACGGGCTCGAAGCCAGGTAAGAGCCACGTTTTGCCGTCTTTCGTTTCCGGCTGGGAAAATGCATGCACTGCGATTTTCGCCTGCACGGATATTTCCCACGAGCCTTCGGTGGACTTGAGCGAGACTTCTTCGACATCGGCCCAAGGGACCCACGTGAGGACGACATCGCGCAGCATATCGCGTCTGTCGGAGCCGACGCGTGTATCGAGGGCGTCGGCGAGGGCTTGAGCTAGGCGACCGCGTAGCTCGATGGTGAGATTGCCACGAGCAACACCGGAGGAATCGAGAACCAGCCGCAAATCAATACGATCGCCGGTTTCCGAAGCGTCGCTTTTTACATCGACCAGGCGACCATCAGAAAGCAATGCTTTGCGACCTCGCAATTCGGGGCTGACTCGTCCGGGAGGCAATGGCGGACCGTCGACATCGGCGTCAATCCACAATTCTCCGTCAGGCAACCGAGCGACGACCAGCGGATATCGGAATCGTCCAACATGCGGCGGGAAATTTGGGGATCCGCTAAAGGGCTCGGTTTCTGCGATGGCAATTTGTGCATCGATACCGAGTTCGCGCAAAGCGCGCCAAACGACGAGCGTGCGGCTGCCTTGTCCAAGCTCGAGCGCGGTGCGAGCGGTGTCGCGTTGCGGACCTGACGAATAGGCTGCTGCCACATCCGACAATTCGCTAGCGCCAGGCACTTTAATGCGTTTGCCCACGGCGTCGACGATTCGTGCTACGAGCGCTCGGGATGGCTTTGCTGCAAGGTCGCCCGCGGCTTCACGCGCAAAACGCGTCACGTAAGGGTCTTTGTCCTCGAGTGAGCGATGGTGATCATCGACCAGGCGGGATAGGTTTTCCCAGGTTTGCGTTCCAAAGCTAATCGTGACGGATTGTTCGAGGCGGGGGACTCCGTCTTCGATTCGGCGTGGCTCGTGATTGTCGATGCGCCAGACGCTGACTTTTTCGGCTCCTTCGACGCGTTCGGTGGGTTTGCCCAAAATGGGATGCGCCCAAAGACCAAGCGAAAGCGACGCGGGCCTGCGCAATTCGATCTCAGCTTGTTGCACACCCGTGCGCGGAGGCATGAGGTCTGGGCCATCGGCAACGATTTGTCCACCGACGTCTGGAATGACAAACCCTTCGAGAATTTGTTCGACGTAGTCGCCTTTTTCGAGTTGCGACAGGTCGCTATGACTCTGGGCCGCGGCCATACGATCGGGCTCGACAATGCGCCCATCACGCTTATGGATACGACGACGCAAGACTCGCTGCGTGCTATTCGCTTCGAATGAGGGACCATACGATACGGCGCCTTCGGCAACGTCCGTCGTACCGGATACTCGGCGTAAGTCGTAGGTGAGAAAGCGAATGACGCCATTCGATTCCACGGCATAATTCTCGACGTGTTTCAGAATGGCAGTTCCCGCGCCTGGCATTACATTGGCAGCACGATCCTGTTCGACGAGCCGTTTGCCTTCGATTTCGAGCGCGACTGCGGGATCGGGTTCGAGGGCGAGGATTCGGCGCAAGATGGGAATGGCATAAGGTGCATCACGCGCCATGAGTTGATCACGGGCAATGCGTGGGCGCACGATATCGGGACGATTCTTTCCCGCGGCAAACCCGAGCGCTTCGAGCATTCGACGCTCGGCAGGTGGCACCTTGTCATACGCCGCAATGGCCGATTCTAGATCCCCCGCGAGAATATGCAATCCAACTTCGGCGTCTCGGTACGCATCGGGCGAATTGCGCAAACGTCGCACTCGGCCAAGCTCTTCGAGGGCGGCTTTGGCGTCGCCGCGTTGCTCGTGCGCATGCAAACACGCAAGCTCAGCGCGATTCGCTCCGCCTTCGCACGCTGCTTTGACGGCATCCGGGCCGACTCGTCCGTGCAAATACGTGTCGACTCGTGAAAGCAGTGGCGAGCCCGGAACGGCATCTTCCAATTTTCGATACGCGTCTTCGGCAATGTCGAACATTTGCGCGCGTCTTGCGGCTGCTGCGACATACGAGAGAAGCATTGGATTCGACAATGGATTGTCGGTAACGGGTTTTTCCGGGGAGGGTTTGTCTTTATTGTCCGGCGGGGATACGCCCAATTCGATGAGCGCATCGGCCAAACCTTCGGCTGCGCGGCGTCGTTCCGTGAGCGCTGCGCGGGTGATGAGCGCTTCCCAGGACGAGGAATAACTCGTCAAAGCACGGTCAGTGAAAGCTCGGAGCCGTTCGATTTGTTTGTTTTCCGGAAGATCGTCGGCTTGCGCAGTTGCGCGCGCGGCAAGCAGAGATAGACGCGGCGTGAGTGGCTCGGTCATACTGCGCGTTTCGAGCAAGTGTTCGGCGCGGCGAGCTTCGCCAAGCCCAAGAAGAGCGGCAACGGTGAGCGATAATGATATTTCGCCATTTCGTGCGGAGGCAATATCGACGGGCGTTGCATTTGAAATGGCAGAAACGGTTGCGATGTCGCCGGAGCTGGGGGCGCGCAATGGTACGGGCAAACCGTCGTCGCCCCAAACATTTAATTCGATACCTTCGCCATCGTTCATGTATCCGACGCGTACGACGACGCGGGCGCGACCTTTGGGGACCATGGCCGTTGCCAATCGCGTGAGGTAATTGTCACCGGATTCGAATCCACGCTCGATGACGCGTACGCCGGCAAGATCGACGACGGCAGCGGAGGAAGAGGACAGGGCGAGGTGCAAGCGTTGAGCGCGAGGGTTGTCGATATCGACGACGACCGCGCGCACGCCGGGCAAAGAAATGGTGGAGCCAACGTCGAGGGTGCAAGTGTTGGCACGAAGGAGGTAAGGCTCGACGGTGGCCCAAAAAGGCTTGGGGCCTGGGTATTTGGCGGCAAATGCACCGGAGGCGGCAATGGGGGATGGTTCCGACAAACCTCGCAATGCGGCCCAATCGAGGGGGGCGACGAGAGCGGCTTCGCGGGCGCAGCCGCGGCGTTCGCCCCAAACCATGGCAGCTTGATCCTGGCCGACATGGAGGGCAAGCTCGTGCAGCGTAATGGCGAGCAGGCCGCGTATCAAGGGCAAATGGCCGGCGTCCGTTTCGATCCGATCTCCGGCGGCCATGAATGCGGCGCGAAGACGATCGACGACGAGGGGGAATGCTTCACGGGATCGATATGCAATGCCTTGATGACCGGGAATGCCCATGGGAGCGACATCGCGAGAAACGAGGGCATCGAGCGCGGCGACGGCCGTCGCGAGCGATTCGGGATCCTGTGCATTGACAATCGCACGATCGATTGCTTTCAGGTATTTGGAAGCGGCAAGAGGATCGGTCGTTTCGTCGTCGAATGCATCGACGAACGATTCCGCGAGCTTGGCGCTTTGGGGCGGTCGTGGCGTGACGGGTGGCGGCGTGCACGCCAATGCGGCCAGCGTCAATGCAGCATAACCGAAGCGGGAGAAGATCCTACGAACGGGCATTCGATGTGCCATGCTGCCTCATTGGTGTGCGAATCGCTAGGAGGAAACGAAATGCGTTGCAATCAAGCAGCCGGGGATTCTTCATACACGCGGACGCCGTATTTTTCGAGGCACCACAGGAGGCCAATGGCGAGGCTTCGTTTGTCGTCGACGAACGAGGGCTTTTTGCCTTCGAACGCGTGCCCGACGAATTGAAAGCCCCAGCCGACAGTGAACATCGTGGCCGCCAAGGGCAAGCCAATGACGGTGGCGCCAACGGGGAAGCTGAGCGCAATGAGTGGAATGCCGACTTTATGACACGCCTGGTTTCTCGGATCGCGATGGTCGTCCTGGTATTTGTGTAATAAACGCGTCCAACTAGGGTTCAACTGAATCATGGGTTTCCTCGTCGTGGATGGGTTTAGGGTCCGGAGGACTTTGGGGGATTTGTTTCTGCTGTATCGGTTTTTCCGGGCATGAGACGCACGGCACGGTGCATGATGGCATCTACGCGCTGCAGCCACGAGCGCCATTTTTGATATTTGTCGACAGGGATTGTCGATAGATCGAAAACGAGCGTCCGTTTGACGACGACCGACCCGGACTGCCCGGGAGCTATTTCGATTTTGGCCCGGCCAAACTCGCCGCCGTTTTCTTCGCCGCCCGGAGGTAATTCGGCAAATACGAAGCCAGCCGGGGGGACGATGGTCAAGTTGCGAATGTCGCGCCGCGGGGCAAGATATGGCGGCAAAGAGACGGGCAGAGTACGAACGGGCAATGGGGCAAGCTGAGAGGCGAGTGTCGCAGTATCGCTCAGAGGCACGATAAGCTCGGTGCCTTCGCGACGAGCAATGGAATTGCTGGTGGCTTGGTACCGCAGACGTGCTGCTCCGAGTGCGAGATTGCCGTCGAATCCGATTTCGTGTTCTACTTCGACACCGGATACCCATTTGCCCGTAAGATATTGCTCGACCCATTGATGCCGAGCGTCAGCCTCGACAAGGTTGTTGCGCAATTCGAATGCCGCATCGCCAACGTGCTGCTCGGTGGCCGTGAGTTTGCCCTGTCCAGAGGCGTCTAAGACGAGCTTCCAATCGGCTTCGATACCATGGTCATCCGGCGAGCCTGGGGGTGTTTCGATCATTTTCGCTGCGCCGTCGTCAATGAAGAACGCGAGCGTGCGGGAATCCATGGCCGGCAGCGGGCCGATGCGGCTTTGGGGGCTGGTGGCGTCGAGCCACATGGCGGGAGCGCAGTCTTTGGGGGGGATATAAGCAATGCCGTGATCGAACAGAGGAATGGCGACTTTTTCGCTGCGCAGAAGCGATGATTGTCCAGCATATCGGGTCTGAATCAGCACTTCGGTGGCCTGAATGCCGATAGCTTCGAGCAGAGTGATCAAAAGCATGGCCTTGTCATCGCAATCGCCTTGTTTTCGCGCGAGCGAGATTTGAGGCCGGTTGGGAAGCCAAGACTCGCCGGAGACGTAGTTTACGTAGCGGATGGAATCTGCCACATAATCGAATACGGCGCGGATCTTTTCGTCTCGAGTTTTTTTGCCCTTCGTCAATTCCGCAGCAAGCTCTTTGATGCGCTCATCCGGCTTGGAAAAACCATCAATGGCGCTCTTGTACCACGATCTGAAATGGCCCCATCCAGCAAAGGTAGAGCCAACGACGAGAGGGACCGATTCCATGAGCGAGGGTGCGAGTGGTTCGTCCGGTACGTTGACGGGTTTGTCCCAAATGAACGTATTGATGATGCGATCGCCTTCGTTTTTCGTGTCGGAACGGTCGGGTTTGCCATTGAGAACATCAACGGCGAGCGGCGATGCTTGGGGTGAATCGACAATGACTTCGTTGTACATGATGGGGCGAGTGTCGGTGGAGCCGGCGATGTCGATGAAGTAATACGGGGCATCACCTCGGCGGCCAACAGGGCCGGCCGTCCATGAGCGCACGGCGACTTCGACGACGTCTCCCGTCTGCAATTTGGGCCAACGAATGTAAACACCTCGGCCACCACCGGCCTGCTCCTCGGGCAAACCAATGGAGCCGTCTTTGCGGTGGACTCGGGCAAAAAGCAATTCCGTGCGATCTCCTTCGACAGGGACGTCCGGTTCGGTAAGCTCGGCTTCCGTGCGAGGCTCGATGACGATCTCGCGGGCATAATGCATGAGCTGTGAGACGCGGCGATCCTGGTGATACGTGACGGCGCGTAACCAATGAAGCTGGCGGTCGAATACTTCGCTTTTATTCGCCGGAATGGCTTTGGCGCGTGCCAAAAAGATGTTTGGCTTGACAATCGCGCGCTCGTCGGGCATAGTCGCCTGATCGGGATTGAGACGCGTGCGCAGCGCGATTTCGGCTTTTCGCGCGGCATCCGTGGGCTCGAGAGCCTGGGCGCGCAAAAGGGCATCCTTGATGAGATTGGGCGACTCGGACGGCGGTTTGTTTTGGCGCAATTCGTCGGCAAGCACGGCTTTACGAGCCGCCGCAAGGCCTTGAAATGCGGATGCTTTGTTGGGCGAGAGGTGTGACGCCAGGAAAAACACTTCGCGCGCCCAGGCGTGACGGCTGGCTTCGAGGAGCATGTTGCCAATGGCGACGAGTTCGTCCGCAGAGCGTTGGTGCGCAATGACGTCTGCAGCGGCTTTTTCGAGGTCCGCTCCACCCAGGATGCGGTGCGCCGCAACATACTGGCTCGAACGGGAATCAGGACGAAAGTCGGCGAGACGCTTTGCGGCGGCGAGGTGCGCTTGTGCATCACCGTACGAAGCGTCAAACAGCTCGGCCCATACCGCGACAGGAGCCCTGCCGCGTTGCTCGGCCGTCATGGCCTGGAGCTGCTCGCGGTCGGAACGGCGTGCGCCAGATGCACCCATGCGCGAACGGGCCGCAAGCTTGAGAAGGCGAGCCTCGAGGTCAGTGGCCGAGGAGAGAGGAGCCTCACGAACGCGGGCCAAGGCCCAGTCGGGAAGGCGAGCAGCAAGGGAGGATTCGAAAAGCCTGCGTTGGGCAAAGGCAAGAGCTGCGTCATCCTGGGTGGACTTGGCGCGCTCGAAAGCGAGGTTGAGGCGTTCCGTGCGCTCAGCACCGAAAGGGGATATCCAACCCGCTAGTGCGAGGATGTCGGGAGATGTGTTCTTGTCGCGGACAGCGGCTTCAAGTAACCCAGGGGCGCGAGGGGAACGCGTATCATCCGCGCCTCCAAGAATGCGGAGGATGGCTGCGCGTAAGGCAGCATCGGGTTTTGGAGACGACCCAACGTCGAGGCCCTGTTCGAGTAAGGTGGCAACCAGGGCTGCTCCTTTTGGAAGTTTGAACGCATTTTTGACGGTGGGCTTGCCCTTGTCCACGGGTGGTCGAGTTAGCGTTAGGCCAGCGAAATTGGACGACGACATAACCGGGGTTGGTTTGCGATCGACAGTCGTGAACCGCACGCGTACGCGGCCCTCGTCCTGAAGAGAACCGGAGCACACTTTGAGCGCGACGAGGTGGGGGCCGGGTGTTACTTCGAGGCGCGCTGCCAGTCGATCAACGACGAGCCGTGGATGAACGTCCTCGCTGATGGCGATATCGGCGCCGTCCCACATGAAACGGACCTTGCCCGTGGATGCGACGTGTACAAGGACAGGCGTGGGGCTTTTGTTTGCAACTGGCAAGACGACTTTGGCGGCAACATACGTGCAGCTTTCAGTACGCGGATGAACGTAAAGATCTAGCGGTACGCCCCGGGGCGAAGACGATGCCGGGAGGCTTCGCCGCCAGGACACGTCGTAGACGCCCCACGAATACGTGGCATTCGCATCAACAAAGGAATGGTTGGGCGCTTCGGGTCCTTCTTTTTCTCGTACTCCGTCCCCCTTGTCAGGGAATGGACCCAGGATGGCGAATGACCGCACGAGACCTGTCGAATCAGGTGCGACGTCATATGCGATCGCGCTTGCAGTTACCCAGGTTGGGCCAGCGCCGTTAGGTGAGAGCAACGCGGCTAACCAACGCGCATCATCCGCAACGGGTGACGTTGTTCCACCGATTGCTCGCAAACCGGTGCGCACTTTGCCAAACGACGCACGCTCGTCGAGTGCTGTGGCGACAAGCAGGGCGGCAAGGGCATCGGGACCGCCCGCTTTGGCTCGTGCAAGCGCGAGGTCAACCATTGGATCCGGCTGCGCCGCTGTCCATCGTGTTGGTGCAGTTACGGCTGGCGCGCCTGCGGTTAAAGCTTGGCCGATCGGGGTTGCCGGCTTGGCAGCGTCCTTCGATTGGTTGCCCGGGGTGGCTGGCAAGAGACCCGGTTTGGGGATGCGTTGCTTAGGCGTGCGGCTGGGTGTTTGCGCGAGGGCCGAGTTGGATGCGAGGCCAATCGCGAGTGTCCACATGAGCCACCGCGTCGATTGGATGGACGGCTTCTTGTTTGGCGGCGTCGCGTCGTGCGATGGTTTCATGAAGTGTTCGACAAATAGCGCGGTGCCGTCGGCGGCGCGAGTGGAGTGTGACGATTACTTCCATGTGAGCTGGACGTCGACCATGCCCGCACCGTCACCGTCACCGCCACCGGACTCCCAGCTACATCGTCTTCTGAAACGCAAGCGCATGACGCGTCGGTTGTGACGCCGCGCGTCAGTACAAAACCGGATGCCGGTCGACAGAATTACGCTGCGATTACTTCGGGTTTGTTACGACGCAACTTGATAAAGTTGTTGAATTCCACTTTTCCCTGTCGGACCGATTATCTGATGGTCATCATTCAACGATTGCGGGAGCAAGCCACCCCCATCAACTACGTTCGCTCCGTGAAATACCCGCATCCACCAAGTGCCAATTGGAAATAGCACGTCTCGCGCCCCGCGACGCCAGCGCTCGAGTGCGGTTCGATAGG
>CAZETM010000011.1:0-36685 GCA_964514885.1 uncultured Polyangium sp.
GGAGCATTCGGCGGACCCGCGTCCGGCGCTTTACACGCGTGCGCAGCTCGAGGAGGCGCGGACTGGGGATCCCGTGTGGAATGCGGCGCAGCGCGAGCTTGTGCGCGACGGGCGTATTCACAATTATTTGCGAATGGTGTGGGGCAAACGCGTGATCGAATGGACGCAAACGCCTCGTGAGGCGCTCGAGGTGCTCATTGAATTGAACGACAAATACGCGCTCGATGGCCGGGATCCGAATTCGTATTCGGGAATATTCTGGACGTTTAGTCGTTATGATCGCCCGTGGGGCCCGGCGCGCAAGTGTTATGGGACCGTGCGGTACATGAGTTCGACGAATACGCTCAAGAAAATCGATATGGCAAAGTATCTGGTCGAGTATGGAGGAGGGCAGCTTTCGCTCGGTAGATGAGCGAGACGTGATTTGCGTGTTCACTCCCGCGGCAAACCGTGCTAGGGTTGGGTCATGGTTGCAGTCGAACCGATGGGCGCGGGCAATCCTCCGCGGATGACGGACGAAGAGTGGGCGGAGTTGCCCAAGGACGATGACGGTGAGCTCGTAGACGGTATCCTGGTGGAGGACGAGGAGGCGGATTGGACTCATGAAACGGCTGTTGTCTATTTAAGGCTGCGGCTTCATGAGTGGGCAGCTCCTCGAAAAGGGTTTGTCGCAGGCTCAGGCTTGAAGTATCTGCTTCGCCCAGGATTGGGTCGCAAAGCTGACGTATCAATGATTCTGCCAGGAAGCAAGCGACCTCCTGCACGGGGTATTTTGAAAAAGCCGGCGGATGTGCTGATTGAGGTCATCATGCCGACGCCCCGAGACATACGTCGGGATCGCATTGAGAAGTTGCGGGAGTACGCTGCATTCGGTGTGCGCTATTATTGGCTTCTCGATCCCACGTTGAGAACATTGGAAATTTACGAACTCAATGCTGAAGGCCGATACGTCGTGGCGCTTGGGGCCGAGGCTGGCAAGCTCGAGAACGTGCCGGGATGCCAAGGGTTACGGCTGGATCTCGATAGCTTGTGGGCCGAAATTGACGGGCTCGCGGACGAAGAATCGCCCGACAGTGACCCGCAAACCGAATAAACAAAAACACCAGGCAGACAAGTCATTCACCCGCTGCCTGGTGTACAGTTTGTTCTACCGTCACTCCTTTTTCGATCCCGTTCCCTCTTCAGCCTGCTTGCCCTCCTCGATCAGCTCGCGCACCCGCTGACCACCTTTATGGCCAATCTCCGAATAAAATTCGGGACCATATTTGTCGCGCGTGCGCTCTCCGCCAATATGCCCACCCTTGCGACCCGCCTCTTCGACTGTCATCTGGCCCTTGCCGGGCTGGTCTTTCTGTTCGGCCACACATCCCTCCTTGGCTGTTGGCTCTGTTGCGAACATTCTCCGAGTGAGCAGAATGTCAACCGCAGGACGAATAGAAACTATTCCCAAGCTCGAGCGTACGCGTTACGATCCCCTTCCTGTCTTGCTCATTCGAGGAGGCTCACCCGTGAACTATCCCGAGCTCGAAAAAGCTATTGAACGCCGTTCTTTCTTGCGTATTGCCGCTGCCGGCACCGTCCTGTCTGCCCTTGGTGGAGGCACCTATGTGCTCGCTGCCCCCGATGATCCTCGGGCCAAACAACTCCGCCCCGACGGGCGACCTCGATTGCCTCCCGGCCAGCGCATTCTCGATGCGCTCAAGCCCATGGGTGGCGATCCTGGCGACACCAGCCCGTCGGCATTTCGACTTCGCGTCCACGGCGATGTCGAAAACCCTTTTGAAGTCGATTTCGCCGGCCTGCTTGCGCTGCCGCAAGTCGATCAAGCGTGCGATGTCCACTGCGTGACGGGCTGGAGTGTTTTGGGCGCCAAGTTCACGGGCGTCAAAGTCGCCGAGCTCGCCAAAAAGGCGAATGTCCGATCGACGGCCAGACACGTCATTTTTGAAGCCGCGCATGGGTACACCGCCAATGTGCGTCTCGCCGAGGCGCTCGCGCCGGACGTGATCATTGCGCACAAACACGAAGGCCAGGCCTTTACGCGTCCCCACGGCCCGCCCGCGCGTGCAATCGTGCCCGACCTTTATTTCTGGAAGAGCGCCAAGTGGATTACGGGCATTAGGTTTGTCCGCTCGGACCAGCCCGGGTATTGGGAGACGCGAGGGTATCACAATCACGCCGATCCGTGGCGTGAGGAGCGTTATGGCTGAAGAAGGAGGTCGGCGGCGAATTCCCTGGCGCGCGGCTTTGCGCGCCATTCATCGCGATGCGGGCAATCTGGCGATTGGCTTGACTCTGATTTATGCCATCTCGGGAATCGCCGTCAATCACATCACGGACTTTACGGACGGCGATCCCAGCTTCTCGAATTACCAGAAAACGCACGAGCTAGGTGGGCCTCTCGAAGGCGACGATCAGGCCGTGGCGGGCCGAGTTCTCGAGCGATTGGGTATCCGAGACAAACCAAATGACGTCTATCGGCCAGCACCCACAGAACTCGAGATCAGCTTCAAGCAGCGCACATTGCATGTCAATACGGAGACGGGCAAAGTGCTCGACGAGGGACAGCGACCGCGGTTTTTCCTGCGTCTTGCCAATTGGCTACATTTGAATCGAGGCAAAAAAGCCTGGACCTATGTAGCCGACGGATATGCGGCGGCTTTGTTGCTCTTGGCCTTCTCCGGCATGTTTATGCTGCCCGGTAAAAAGGGATTGATTGGCCGCGGCGGCATTTTCGTCTTGCTCGGTATCGCCATTCCAGTCGCGTATGTCACGTGGTCTGGCGGGCCGTAATTATTCCTGGCCTCCCGGAACCCTTACCACGTTCGCCGAGGCCGGCTTGTTCAAAGCTTCTTTGGCCGACCGCGCTCCGATATCGAATGCGCGCATTCCCAGTTCCAGTCGAAATGGTCCCAAGCGCGGCAAAGTATCGATGACGAGCGCCGTCATTCCGTCACGATCGGGTACTTCGAGCGCCGAGCTATTTCGACGTCGCCACGGCGATCGCGACGCCAGATGGTGATAGAAAACCCGCGTGTTTGCGGGCATCCCCGCCAAACCATGGCGGTCCAGAATGCCGCCATCGAGCAGCGGACGTCCTCCCAGCCAAACCGGATGAAATAGTCCTGGCACCGCACACGAAGCGACAATCGCCGGCGCCAAGGGTCCCGTGTCGACCACCCGAGTCGATCGCGACAATACGTCGTATACGGACAAACTCGCCGGTACCCGGCAATCCTCGAATACACGTGACGCCAATATGGATTCCAGCCGCGAGCGGAACAGGCGTCCCGCCAAAAGCCCTGGGCCTGGACGCACATCCCAAAAGTCTTCTCGACGCACGCGAAGCAGCTCGTCCCGAATCGTCGTCGCACTCGTTCCGGATGCCCATAGTCCGCCCACCAATGCTCCCGCGCTCGCCCCCGATACACGCGACGGCAATAACCCTGCGTCTTCCAACACCGTCATGACACCTGCATGGGCGAAGAAACCAAAAAAGCCTGCGGATAGCGTCAGAGCAAATGGCTCTTCAGAAAGCCACTCTCGGAGCGTGGGTGGTGACTGCTTCTGTTTCGTGAATTCGTTCGATACCATAGCGACTTCCGTTGGATTGCCGGTCATCCTAAACCGATGACGGGTGGTTGTACCAGCGCGAAGCGACGAAAGCGATCTTTACGTTGCGAGCGGTATGCATGATGCAAGTTCAGTCACGGTTTTACCTGACGCATCGAGTGTGACTCGTGCGGTTACACTTTGCGGTCGGGTGTTGTCCAATTTGTCACACTGAGTGTCAAAAATTTCTCACAAACGAATCCGTGCACGCGCTGCTGTGCTCTGCAAGGCATTTATTGACGCGTTCGTCATCCATATTGGGCCTTTCGATCGCAATTCGGTGTGCAAATTCGCCCGTGGTTGTCTTCTGCACACCCACAAGACGAACGCAATCGTACTCTTTATAAATCGTTTAGAGTTTTGAGCACCAACCAGTATCACATTTGTCTCATCGATGAATCTGCATTGGGGTCATTCACAAAGTGCGTCAGGCGGTACGACCTTTGCAATTGGGGCTCCTTGGCCTTGGCGTAAATATGCTGATGGCGCAGGGGAGAAAAAGGTGGGAACCATGACATCGGATGTGCTGCGGGGGATCGATACGGTTGTCGTGTTGATGATGGAGAGCCGATCGTTCGATCACGTTCTCGGCCATCTGAGCCTCGATGGGGCGCCTTATGCAGGCCGTCTCAATGGGCTTTCGGGTTTGCCCGTGGACGGGCGGCTGCTCGATACGCATTATGGAAATAGTTGCCAAGGTCGCATTCACCAGCCCTTCGAATTGCGGGATGGTGTTCTTCCCGAGGGTTTGTCCGATGATCGCGAAGCGGTGAAGGTTTCACTTGGACGAACGAATCCGACGAACATGTACGCCATGGACGGGTTTGTCCGAGCATATTACCAGTCGGGTGATGCACAGAGGTCGCAGCGTCCCCTGCCGATGGCGTTTTTGCGTGGCAGTGACGCGCCGGTCACCAATTTTCTAGCCCGCAATTACGCTATTTGCGACCGCTGGTTTGCTCCCTTGCCGACAGGCTCCATTCCCAACCGGCTCATGGCCATGAGCGGAACGTCCATGGTTGCCGATACGACGTCGCTTCTTCTGCCGCAGCATCACACCGTACTCGAATGGATGAAAGCTCGAGGACTGCGTTATCGTGTGTATCACGACGGTTTGTCCTTCTTTACGCTTTGCCCGTGGATGCTGGGTGAAGTTGCTGGCGACAAATTCCGCGATGCATCTCGTTTTGCCGAGGACGTTTTGCACGAGCCCGACGAATCATTTCCGCAATTGATTTTGGTCGAGCCATCGTATTTCGACGCGCCGGTGCGAAGTGACAAACAGCCCAATGACAATCGGCCACCTTCTGCCATGGCGGGGGGCGAAAAGTTTCTCCTGTCCATCTACGAAGCTCTCACTTCGAATCCAGAACGTTTTGCGCGCACGTTGTTCATCGTGACGTATGCCTCGCACGGAGGGTTTTACGATCACGTTGCGCCCGAGCGTATTCGATGTGACGCGCCTTCAGGCGCTCAGTATGCGCCATTCGAAACGACAGGCGCGCGCGTCCCCTCCATTGTCGTCTCGCCGCATGTCGAGCCTGGAACGGTTTTTCACGGAACGCTCGACCATACTTCGATTCTGCAACTCATGGCCGAAAGGTTCGATGCGGGGCGGGCTTATTCGCCAGCGGTTGCTGCTCGTGCGGCTGCCGGCATTGGTAATGTTTCGGCGGTGCTCAATCGCGAGGCACCGCGAGGGAAAAGCCCAGTGCCGCCGGCTGCTCCTGTTCGCCATGGGCGCGGGCCGAGCAGAACCCGCTCGTCGCATTCGCTCGCTCAAGATGCCTTCGTGCTGGCGGCTCGTGCATTATGCGATCACGCGCCCTCGCGCATCGCTCGCGCGTACCCCGAATTCTGGCGGGATTATGCGGGTGCGGATTTGATGTGAATCAAAGCGCAATCGTAAACACTTCACGAAGCGCTCGAAAGTCACCCGGCAAATAAATCTCCCACGCCGATTCCTCGAAACAGCTCGCAAGCTTGCTCCCCGCCGCTTCCCCCTCGATCGTCGCTTGCACCGAAACAATTTCCGCGAGCGTCGTTTCGAGCGAGGCCTTGGCTTTGCGCCCTTTGCCTCCACACTGCGCCAAACCCTTTTCCAGGGCGTCTCGCAAAAACTTTTCCTTGTCGATCGAAATCGTACTCATCCCCGTGCGAACCCCTCCCGCGAGTCCACCCGATCCCGAGCCGAAACCCATTCCCGACGATTCACCCTCCTCGAGCCCTTCGGTCGACGGACGCACGCCGGGCTCAATCGCCAGATAGCTCGTTACGGGGGAAACCACTTTGCCGAGCATCGCGAGCGGCATCATTTCCGCTTCCGTGATGTCTCCATACATGCTTGTTCCGAAAAACATCCCCGCCCAACGTTGCCCATGCGCTTCGTCACGCTTGAATATCTTTCGCACCGACGTAGCCCACAATTCGCCCGTCACTTCCACTGACTCGACAGGTTTGGCCGGTAAACCCAAATCCTCGATCCCTTGCCCTTCGCCGAGCGTATCGCTAAACGCTGGATTGGGTTTGTCCATGCCTTGAGGACGCACGGCAAAGTGATGAATGCGCTTGGGCCTCGCCCATTCCTCGAATACGACATCGTCTCGTTTGTTGTTCTCATCGTTCATATCGACCGACGCTTCCCACACCAATCCCCCCGTCGGTCGCGTCACCGTATTCCACGCGTGCTCGTCATCCCGCGCGACCCACGATTGATGGGTGCCCGAAACGATTCCGACGTGCAAGAGCGCTCCGCTCTTTTGCAATCGGCTCTTCAGCATTTCCGGCGTGAGCGCCTCGCGCGTACGAGCGTCCGTGAGCAGCACGATTCGTTTAGCCGAATTTGCTGGCGCTGCAGCAAGCAAGCCGTCCGCTTTCGCCAATGCCTCGTCCACGTGACTGCCATTCTTTTGCAGGACGGGCATCGTTTTTAATACCGTGCGGGCTTGTCCTACCGAGACAAACCCTCCAGAAACCACATTCGCTTTGCGATCGAACGGCACGATTGCCACGTGACCCTCGGGAAAATGCGATACATACGCCCTGGCCATCGCCAGCTCGGCTGTGGTTTCGTATTCCGTCAAGGACCTGGACATATCCAGCAGCACCACTACAAACGCACCCGCGGGCACCGTGCCCAATCGCGGAGCCGCTTCGATATGGTATTGCACTAGGTTTTTCTGCGGATTGATGGGCACCGATGCCACGGAGCCCTCGAGCGGGCCAGTACTCGCCGGCGCCACGGACAGATCAACAGAGTTCTTCAAATGGACCCAGGCAGGAGCTTGGACGGCTTTGTTTTCAACGAATACGGTTTCACCTGCTTGCATCGGTGTCACGGTTGCTTCAGCAAACAGCGTCTCCGTGCCCATGACGGGTAGCTCGAGATGATGGCGGCCGTCGCGATATTCAGTCGGAATGCGTAACGTATATTCGATCGTCTTGTCTTCTCCCGGCGCGCAGGGGAATACTTGCAATGCCAAGTGAGATTGCGACCGCCACGACAAGAGCGCCGGGTCTTTCGGATAATATCCGCCAATCCCTGTCAGTTCGCGGTATTTTGCTGCCGCCGCTTCCGCTTCGAGCAGTTCTCCGGCAAACCAATGCGGTTTTCCGTCGAGCATACCGAGCGTACGTAATCCGACAGCCACTGCGCCACTTGGCATGTCAATGTGAAACATCGCCTGATCGTGACGTGGTCCGCCATTGTGCACTGTGCGCCGTACGCGCAAATCGGCATGTCCGTGCCCAATTTGAATCTCGATTCGGTGCGACTTCTCGACGAGTTTGTCCGAACGCGTCCCCTGAAATGAATCAGCCGAGGCAGCCGTTGGATCCAGCGTCAACGTGGACAGGGTCGCGAGCGTTATGGCGGAGCTGAGGAAAGTTCTCATGGGCGCGTCATCGACATCGACACGCCTCGTTCGTTCCCACATTTGTTGAATTCCTTGTCCGCTGGATCGTTGCTGCGTGGTCGTACGACTTGCGCAGGGCCCTCGGTCGGCGTATCGAGTGGCGCCATGGTGCCTGCCGCTGGGCTGAGCGAGCCCAACCGGGCCGGATTGAAGTCGCGACGTCTCGTCACGCTCGCGCTCGTGCTCCTTACCGTCTTCGCGGGTGTGGTCGTTTCGCTGCGTTTGCGCATCGATCCGAACGTGTCGTCGTTGCTGCCAGATCGAGGCGAAGCGGCAGCGCTGCGCAGATATGTGCAAGGGTTTGGCGGCGGCGATCTCGCCGTCGTGCTCGTCCAAGGACCCGATCGCGAGACGAATGCTACGGTTTCAAACGAAATCGCCAACGAACTCGTTCAGCGTTCGAGTGTTGCGCGAGCTGCGGCGCGCGTCGAAGCCTCGCATGCTCTCGATCCGATGCTTGCGTTTCGCCACGCCGATCCGCGCGGGATGGAGCGTTTGCGCGAAGCGCTCACGCCTGAGGGTATGCGTGCGCGGCTCGCGGACAGTCGCGCGATGTTGCTCGCGCCAGGTGGTGGTGCAGCCGTCGAGTTGATCGGTCGAGATCCCCTTCGTTTGGCGCAAGTCGTTTACGAAGGTGCAGACATCGGTTCGGGCGTGCGTACGCAAGCCGATGGCGCGTTTGCGAGTGACGATGGCACAGCGCATTTGGTGCTCGCCGAGCCGAAAGGGCAAGCGCTTCGAGGTGAAGATGCGCGACAGTTTGTCCGGGACGCCGAAGCGGTGCTTGGTCCGAAGCGTGCGGCGCATCCGGAAATGAAGTTCGGTCTCACGGGGGGTCATGCCATCGCGGCGGCAACGGAAGCGATGTTGACGCGCGATTTGACCATTTCCAGCACGCTCGCAATGGTGCTCGCGTCAATTGTTTTTGCGCTCATCTTTCGGCGCGTGCGCGCGCTCGTGGCCGTGATGCCGCCATTGGCGCTCGGCACGATATGGACGGCGGCCGTGGCGACGACGTTTTCCAGTGGTTTGTCTGGGATAGCCATTGCATTCATGTCGGTCGTCGTGGGCGTGGGAGTCGATACGGGCGTGCACGTTTATGCGGCATTGCTCGAAGCGAGGCGTGCGGGTCTTGCTCCACGCGAAGCCGCTCGGCAAGCGCGTGCAAAAACTGCGAAAAGCGTAATGCTTGCCGCAGGGACGGCGGCGGCTGCATTTGGCGCCTTGGGTTTGTCCAGTATTACCGCGATGCAGCAGCTCGGGATATTGTGCGCTGCGGGCGAATTGCTCACGGCGCTCGCGATTGTGCTCGTCACGCCTGAAATCGGTGCGTGGCTCGAAAGAAATCCCCCTCCTCCGGAAGCGCCCGCGCGCTGGACCGAAGGTTTTGCGTGGCTCACGGGAACTCGTCGTCGTGCAGCGGTGATGTCCGTCATTGCGGCTGTCCCGATTGTTGCGGTTCTTTTTGGGGCGGCTCCTGGTTTGTCCGAATCGATTGTCGCGGTACGCCCCAAAGCGCTCGAGCCATTAAAGGTGCAGCAGGCGGTATTCGATGCATTCGGGGGCAAACGAGGTCAATGGGTGGTACTCGTCGCCGACCGGGACCTCGAGCATGCGCGTGCACGAGCGGATCGTATTGCCGAAACGTTATCCTCGATGAAAGAGGATGTCGAAGCGGTCGATGCGCTTACGGCTGTCGCTCCGGCGAAAGCGACGCAAGAAGCGCGATTTGCGGTGCGGGACTCGATTGATTTGCCTGCTCGTGCCGATGACCTCGAAAAGGCTCTCATCGAAAAAGGGTTTGCCCCGGCGCGTTTTTCCGGGGTGCTCGAAGCAATGCGGACGCCGTCGCGCGAGATTGTATCGATTGAAGACGTACGGCAAGGTGCAGCGGCCATCCTGATGTCGCGTTATCTCGGGGAAGATGCGGGCGAGAAGCTCGTGGCCGTATACGTGCGTCCGCGAGAAGTGCCTGGGGCGACGGAGCGTGTCGAACAAGCGATCTCGAGGGTGGATTCGGCAGCAATGCTGACGGGGTATTCGCGTCTCGAAGGGGCATTGCGCAAAAGCCTGAATCAGGACTTGCCGAAGATTGGAATCGTCGCCGGCGTGTTGGTGATAACGGCGTTGGCAATGTCGCTACGTCGCGCGCGAGACGTGGTGATTGCGGCATTCGTGGTGGGCGCGGAAATCGCGACGGTGCTGGTATTGGTGCGGCTGTTCAACATTCCTTTGCATGCATACGACGTGCTCGTATTGCCGGTGTTGTTGGGCATTACGGTGGACGAGGGAATGTTTTTGCTGCACCGAGCACGTGAAACGACGGGGGATGTGCTTCGCGAGACGCTGCGTTTGGAGGGTCCGCCGGTGGCTGCGACGGCATTGACGACGGCGGCGGGGTTTGCGGCGCTTGGGTTATGCCGATTCGATGGATTGCGTGATTTGGGTTTGGTGGGAGCGATTGGCAGTGTGGCGGGGCTGGTGGTGGCGCTGGTAGTGGTGCCGGCGGGACTCCGGTTGTGGGGGGTGGGAGTTTTACGGACGGGTACGGATCGCGAAACTTGACCGGCTGCGGGCCTCGTGGTTCCCTACGCGCAACGTGCCCATGAAACGACTCGTTGTTGAATCTGCTGGTCCGATACGACGTGCCGAGATCGAATTTGGCGATCTCACCGTTTTGGTTGGTCCTCAAGCAAGCGGAAAGAGCATTTTCGCGCAGCTCGTGAAGGTGATCGAGGACGCGGGGTCCATTCAGCGTGATTTTAAGCAATACGGTTTTGATTGGACGCAAGGTACTGAATTATCGCAGGGATTTAGCTCGCTCTACTTTGGGGGAGGGCTCGAGGATATTTTTGAAGGTGCGTCGGTTACGCGCGATGGGAAGCGAATAGATTTGCGCGGCATTGCCAAACCGCGATCGCGTGTTGGCTCCGAAAAAGTTTTCTTGATTCCTGCGCAGCGGGTTCTCGTGCTCCAAGATGGGTGGCCGAAGCCATTTATGGGGTATTCCGCTGGCGACCCATATTCGATGCGTAAGTTCAGCGAATCGCTGCGTCTGTCCATGGAAAAGGCCTTCAAGCCTGGGGCGACGGTCTTTCCTAATGACGGCCACTTGTATGCTCAACTGCGGGAAGTCGTAGATGATGCCATTTACGTGGGCTCGAAGCTCGAATTGCAAACGGAGGGCATGCGTAAACGCGTAATGCTCAAGCCGCAGGGGAAAACCTCGGCGCTGCCGTATAGCGCTTGGTCGGCGGGACAGCGTGAGTTCACTCCTTTGCTGTTGGCGCTTTATTGGCTGATGCCGCAGGGAGGTGGCCCGCGAGGAGGCGCGGGAGGTGGCCCGCGAGGAGGCGCGGGGCGTGGCTCGCGAGGTGTGCCCGTTGCACACGCGAGCGGCACGAAAAGCGGCGCGAAATTGACCAAGTCCACTGTTCGGCGGGATTCGATTGAGACCGTAATCATCGAAGAACCGGAAATGGGTCTTCATCCACAGGCGATCATTACGTTCGGTCTACTGGTCCTCGAACTCTTGGGACGCGGGTATCGGGTCATCATCTCGACTCATTCCCCCGTCATTCTCGACCTCGTCTGGGCGCTACGCGAGCTTTCATCGGTTGACGACCAAATAGCCATCGCCGCGCTCGAGCAAATCTTCAACGGCGACCGAAAGCGCGGATTTCATGTCGAGCCGCCTCGCATTAAACAATACCGTACTTATTATTTTCACCGCACCGAAGGCGGCGTCGTGACCGAAGACATTTCCACGCTCGATCCTGGCGATGAAAATGAGCACATCTCGGGTTGGGGTGGCTTGAGCGGTTTTTCCGGGCGCATTGCGCGTATCATTGGTGAGGCATTGTCACCATGAGTCGTGTGAAACCGAAACGACCCGCGCCGCAGGAAACTTTCCGTGACGCCGTGGATTCAAGCGCCACGCTCCGATATCGAACGGCGCTCGATGCGATCAAGAAGCAAGAGGGCAAGGGGGAAATCAAGCCCAAGAATACCGACAAGGTTCTCGGTAGCGTAGCCATTGACGATGATTGCGAGTCAACCCATGCACATTCCCAAGCGCCTCGTTGGGATTACGTCATTGGCTACGACTCGAGCGGGGAGGCTGTTGCCTATTATGTGGAAGTGCACGCAGCCGTGAAGGCTTCCCATATTACGGAGGTGGAGAGGAAGTTCAACTGGCTGCGCGACTTCTTGCTGGAAGAGCGACAGCACAAGCTGCGCCAGTTGAAACCGAAGTATTGTTGGGTGGCTAAGGACGGGCGGATCAAGATTCCGCAGGGCACGCCGCAGTACAGGAATCTGCAGAAGACACTTCGATCGCGCGGCCTTCAAGGACCGATGAAGAATCTCGAGTTGGAGTGAATTCGTCGCTGTGCGCGACCGTCGAGTCGCTGTCTACACCGTAATCGTCGGCGCTAGGCGATTCTTGAAGAACGAATTGAATTGCGGATCGTTGTACCGCTCGTATTCGATCACGAACGGCGAGATCTGCGACACGCCATCTTCGTAGCTTATCGTCAGCGCCATGGGCGTCACTTCGCGGTAATTGCTCTTCGCCGGCAAATCCTGGTTGTTCTTCCCGCCCGCCGAGAACAAGCTGAGCAACTTCGCATCCGGCTCGTCGTATATCGTCCGGAATCCTTCAATGACTCGCTCGTGACCGCGAATCATCGTCGTGCATCCAACTCGCTGCATGAACCCGCGGAATTGATGACGACCAAACGGGAATCGCGCATTCGCCTTCTGCAATGCATCCGGAACCGCATCCGTATCGCTCGGATCGCTCCACAACATCTGGAAACGGATGTCCGCATTATTGAGCGACGACAGATCCTTGTATTTCTCGTCCATCGTCGCATCACGCGGAATCCCCGCGTGTACGAACAGAATTTGGTCGAATACCAGCATGTTCGGCAATGACTCGAATAGCCGCATGTACGCCTGGAACATCTCCGTCGGCGCAATGCTCTCCAGCGACATCATTGCCTCAGCCGGACGAACCGGCGCAAGCACCTTCCCCTTGTGCTCAATGTAGTATTCGTGATTGCCGCGCAAAACGAATACGTGCCCCGGCACCGTCACGAATAGCTGCATCACCGTGCGCAAAATGCCATTGTAGCTATATTTGCCGCGGTCGATGTAATCACCCAAAAACACCGCCACCATTCGTGGATTGTTTTTCGGGTCCGCCCGATATGCCTCGACCTTCGCAAAGAAGTCCGCCTGCAAAAGCGCCGCTTTCAAACACGTGTAACAACCGTGCAGATCGCCAAGCACCAATAGCTCGACCTTTTCGTCCGCCATCGGTTTGTACACGTACACGTGACCATCGAGGAAAATCGTTCCCGGCGGGAATTTGCTGAAATCCGATGCCCCACCGAGTTTGCCCCGACCAACTTTACGCTGCTCCTCGAGCGTCGCCATGAACTTTTCGATGAGCGCCAAGTCCGCACCAGATTGTTGCGCGAACGTCGCCGCATCACTCGCATAGTCGTGCTCGAACATCTTGAAGAACGGATGATCCGGCAGACGAGCCACAACTTGACGCGCCTTGTCGATCACCACGTCACCACGCTCGACCGGCTCGACATCAAGCTCGTCCAGCTCGAGGGGCGCATCGAGTAGCGCCACGATGTCATCACGGAACTTCTGCTCCTCCGGATGCACGACGCCGTCCGCAGCAATCAACTCTTCGGAAGTAGCGAGCAGAGCGACACGATTTTCATCGTCGAAACGCTTGAAGAGTTCGAACGTGCGTAGCTTCAGTTTCGCCAAGACAAACTGCTTGGTGTCCTCGGATTCGGCGACGCTTTCCGTGAAGTAGTCCTGGATCTCGTGGTCGATCCCGTCCATCACCTCGTGGAAATGCTCGGTCCATCGAGCAACGATGTCCTCGTGGCCCGTGAGGTCTTCGCCGATCGTGCTCACTGCGCGACCGTGAACGAGCTTGGCGATGTAATCTCGCACGAAGCCTCGCTCGGCATTGTCGAAGTCACCATCGATGTAGCCGAAGGCCGTGAGGTAGTAGATGATTGCGTGCATCTGCTGTTCTGCAACAGCAGGGTCGGAGCTAAAGGACATCATCGGCGCGCATTGTTTCGATTCGCCGTCTCGAATGCAAGGGTCCTGCATGGTCCGAGTCAATCACTCTTCTCTGCGCCTGACGAGTGGCGTATCCAGTTCCCCGAGGAGCACGTATGTCGCAGCCATCCAAAGTCGTTGCGGATCGCGTAGCCATTAGCCGCACGGTGCTCGAGTCGATTTACGGGCACGCACCGGAAGTCGCCGAGGGCCTAGAACGTGCTCTGTTTCCGAAAGGCGCACCGAGCAATCTTTCCGTCTCGCAGTTCGTTCACGCGCTTCGCGATCTGCTCGCTCGCACGACCGAAGCGATGACCGCTGCCGATGCCGCGCATATCCGCGAGCTTGCCGATGACGTCGCGCCTCGTGCGCTGCTCGAACAACGCACCGAGATGTTGAAGGCGTTTCTCGTGTCGCTACGCGCAACGCTCGTCAGTACGTACGGGACAAACGTCGCCGCGGCGTACGCCATTCCTTCACGAATCCCCGAGGATGCCGACGGGCTCTTGTCGATTGCGACCGGGGTCGAGCGACTCTTGCGCGAGCGATCACTCGTCGAAGCGCCGAAGATCAAGAGCCTAGCCATCGCACCGCTTGCCGTTGCCGAAGACCTCGCATCTGCGGTTTACGATGTGCGTCGCGCGCTTGCGGATGTGAACCGTGAGCAACGCGAAGCGATGATGTCGTCATCGTCGCGCGAAAGCGCGCTCTATGAATGGTCAGCCGTGTACAAGGCCACGACCGAAACGGTGTGCGGCTTGTACACGATCGCGGGACACGCCGACCTTGCAGAAGGGATTCGGCCAACGTCGCGGCGGCTCTCGGGTTTGCCCGAGGAAGAAGATACGGCTCCCGAGACCGAACGACCGCGCACCGTGGTTTCCTTCGCTTGATGGCCACGAAAAACCAGCCGTTTCGTGCGAGTGGCCAGGCGCCGCGCAGTCGCTTATTCTGCAAAACGTGTTCGACCTGCCGGGTCACGTAGAGCGGAAAATCTTGCTCAAGCGTTCGGCGCTGCGGCATAGTTCGTTTGCGCTCGTAATGTTCGTCTCGACGAACCTGCTCGCACAACCCGCAGTCGTTTCTGCTCCAACGAAGTCGGCCGAGACAAACCCGACCGAGAAAAAGCCCGCCCCTCCAAAGGCGCGAGCATCGGTTGCGCGTATTGCGGATAGACTCGCTGCAGACCTGAGCCATGCTCCAGCACGAGCGCTCATCGTCGCAGCACCTCTCGTTTCCGATGCTGCCGTGACGCGTGGCTCCGAGCTCGTCACTTTGATTGCGACTCAGTTAGCGGGACGTCGAGGTGGCGACAGTCGTGCGTTTTCCAAGCAGCTCACGCTTGTGGAAGCGCGTGTCGAAGCGCGCGCGGTCGATGGGCTCGTGATGCTGAAAGTCGAGATTGCCGACGGCAAATTGCGCGTCACCGCAGACGTGTTTCCCGTGCCGCGCACCGTGTGGTCTCGCATTCGTGATCCTGAGCCAGGCCCCATCGCGCATGCTTTTGCCGAAGCACCCGTCGATGCCGAAGTGCGCACGTATCTCGCGCCCGTGGCGATGGCGCAGGTGAATGTCGTTCGAGGTCAAAGCTTCGAAGGGGACATCATCGCTCTCGGATGTGGCGATCTCGACGCGGACGGAGTGACCGAAATCATCAGTGTCAGTCGTCGCCGAGTCACCACCGTGCGTCTTCGTGATGGCAAAGTCGTGCCGTTGCGCTCGCGAAACTGGACCGACCTTGCGCCGCTTGCGCCGGTTCCGCTGCGTGAGCCGATCGGTTTGGTCGCCGTGGTCGAACGCGCGAGTGTCTCGGGGGAGCCTGAGTTTTTCCTGGACGTGGGTTTGTCCGACCGATCCAAGAGCTTGCGTCTCGATGGCCAGCTTGGTGTCGTTACGACACTATCTGGTTTGCCTTTGGGAAGTGGCGAAGCGAGCGCGTGTGTGCGCGTGAATCAGCCATGGCTTGCAGGGCCATTGGTGCCGTGCGCGGCAGGCGATGCGTTGGTCGCGATAAACCTTTCGGGCTCGTACGATGCGCTGGCGTCCGCGTCGCTCATGTCGTCAAAAGGCGAGCCGTATGCGGTGGTTGCAGCGCGAAACGATCGCGGCGTGGTCGAAGTTCGTGACGATGCTGGGCATCTGGCGACGATCGACGGGGCCGGAGCGCAGCTTGCCGTGGGGGACTTGGATCAAGACGGCGAGCCTGAGATCTTGAGCAGTTTGGATGTTTCTTCGGGGTCGAACGATGCGGCGATCGTACGTTCGTGGTCGCGTTCGGCATCGGGAGAAAGTTCACGGCCGAAAGAAGTGCTGCGTGTTCCCGCGGCAGCCGGGGTGCGAGCCATCGCGGTTTGTCCGCCCGATGGCCCCGGACGAGCGCCGTTTGTCGTGGCTACAGCGGATGAAATTTGGGTCGTACGATGAACGAGCGGTGGGTATGTCCCGACAATCGTTTGTCGCGGCGAACGTGGTTAACGAGCGCCATCGCATTAGCGACTTCGGCGGTGGCCCGAGATGGTTTTGCGTCGGGTCGAACGCCTCATGGCGGGCGCCTGTCATTACATTTGCCTTGGCCCACGCGCACGATGGATCCACACGACGTGCGTGATCCGGCAGCGGCGCTTTTTGCAGGAGCGATGTGCGATTCGCTATTTGCATTGGATGCCGCGGGAAATCCCGCACCGGCGCTCGCGGAAGTGCTTCCGTTGAAAGAAGCGCAAGGGACCGTGGTTCGACTTCGCGACGGACTACGCACAGCGCGTAAAAAGCCGCTCGATGCCCGTGACGTGGTGTGGTCCATTGAAAGGGCTCGCGCGCGAGGTGCAGCGGCGGTGTTGGCCGAAGTTCCGAAGCCAATCACCGTAAAGAACGATCCGCTTGTCGTGGTGTTTGGCGCGACAGACCCGCACAAGTTGGCGCGAGCTTTGACGTCACCGCTCACGGCGATTTTGCCCCGTCAATTCGATCCGGCAGCTCCCGATGGCACAGGAGCATTTCGGGCAGATTGTACGGACAAACAGCTCCTTTTGACACGCAATCCGTTGGCAGCGCGAGGTCCTTCGTTTCTCGAGCGAATCGACGTTTTCCGCGCCGATGATATGGCCACGTCATTGCGGCAATTCGAAGCCGAACGGGCCGATCTCGGGTGGCTCGGGATGGGATTGCATGACGATCGTAAAGGCGCGGTGCGTTTCGATGTGGGACGAGCGGCATGGATTGTCCTGTGGATCGATCCGCGCATTGGTAGTTTTGGTGCGCCCGGGATGGCTCAAAAATTATTGAACGGCATTGCCCCCGAGCGATTGTCGCATTTGGGTCTCGGGCCATTACCACCAGCTCGAGGCAATGCCGCCTGGGGCGGGCCGCCGATGGAGCTATGGGTGGACGAAGCGTCAGCCTATATGCTGGAAGTTGCCAAGACACTGGGGCCGATCATGTCGCGGCCGGGGCGTGAAATCACCGTCGTGCCATTAGCGCGTGCAGAAATCGTGAAGCGTCGGGGAAAAGGCTCGGTGGGTATGTCGCTCGAAACCGTCCGGGCCGTGGCGTCTGGCTCCGTGGGAGCGTTGTGGTCGCTTGCTACTGCGGATGATCCGGTGCGTGCCAAAGAGCTGGGCCAAAAGCCTCCAAAGCTAGCTCAGAATGTGCCGGTGCGGGATTTGACGCACGGTTTGCAATTGGGAGTCGTGGGTGAATTGCGGGTCACGGGGGGAATCGTACCTGATGTGACCATAGCTCGCGGCGTGGAATGTTGGGATTTGGGCGCGAGTTTTCGCAAGAAGAAATGATGATATGGATCCGTTTCATCCGCACACCGAAGCCATTCGTACGTTGACCGCCGCGGACGAGCGTCTCGCGGAAGTCATTCGTGAAGTCGGAGCGTGTAAACTTCGTGTGCATACGGTTGGACAAACCGATGCATTCGACTTTTTCGAGGCGCTCGTGGAATCCATCGTAAGCCAGCAGCTTTCGGTGAAAGCGTCGGACACGATTTACGGCCGTGTTTTAATGCTTGGCGAAGGAAAGCTCCTCGAGCCGGTCAAGCTTGTCGAGGTGCCCGAAGAAACGCTGCGCAAAGCGGGATTGTCTGGGCAAAAAGTGCGTTACGTGAAGGATTTGTGCACGAAAATTGCCGATAGAACCGTGGTATTGACCGACCTCGAGCACTTGGAGGACGAAGAGGTCATCGAGCGATTGCGGCTGGTGAAAGGGATTGGTCGCTGGACGGCGGAGATGTTTTTGATGTTTCGCCTAGGCCGGCCGGATGTATTGCCCGTGCAGGACTTGGGGATCCAAAAAGGAATGCGCAAGCTTTACAATATGCGCGAGGATCCCACGCCCGAGAAAATGGTCAAGGTGGCGAAGAAATGGCGACCGTATCGATCGATTGCGTGCTGGTATTTGTGGCGGGTGCACGAGAAGGTGAAGTGAGTAAGCTTGCGCGGTGCGCGTTTTGTGCTACGTGTCGTCAAGGCTGGGCAGAATGGGAAGTAGTGATGCATTTATTGACGTGGAACATCCGGGAACGGCCGGCGATGGCAAAGCTCGCCGCGACATATTTGGCACGGGAAGCAAAGGGCGATTACGTAATTGCGGTACTTCAAGAATGGACCACGGATTGCCAGCAGGTTGCTAATCTCGACAGTTTGAACAGTGAACTTCGGTGGGTGGTGAATGGAACGAAGATTTTGATTTACTCCAAAGCTCTTGATGTTCGTGATTCTTGTAGCCACGATAGCGGGCGCGCAATTTTGGCGAGATTTCGATTGCCTAGTGGGCACGAACTCAATTGTGTTGGAATGCATTGGCACAGTATGCACAATCATTCTGACATTGAGAATGACCAATATACCCGTGGCGGTGCGATGGCGCTATTTCGTCATTACCTTGAGGAACAACTGTCCGACATGGAGCGGAAATTGGGAAATTCGGCTCCATCCGTCATTATGGGCGACTTCAATACCACAACGAGCGATCGGGACATGACCAGTCCTTGTTGCTTGTTTGCATTGCCGCCAGGTCATCGAAGTACACCGAGAATGGAGAAAGAGACTGGACGGTTGAAGGTTCCTTGGCGAGTTGTTGATGTCGCGCATTCGCCGAACTTGGGAACTTATTTCTACCATGAGCGGTGGAAACATTATGATCACATAGCGCTAACCGGTGATCTGGCTCGTGATGCACTCAAGTCTTCGCCCCCGTGGAAGGCGGAAGTCCTGTTCGAAATGGAGGGAAATGAATTTTTGGCGCCACCTTGCGACGACACGTCGGTTCGACGTCCACGTGGGGATAAATATGCTTCGGATCATATGCCGGTTAGACTGATCATCCATTATCAATGAAGGAGACATTCCCATGGCCAGCGCTCGGGCAGAACAATTTCGCGATCTAGTAAGGACGGCCAGAGCCAATCTCGAGACCGCGCCAGACAACCCCTATAGGCAAGTGCTTGCTGATGTTGCAGAGGGCTTGACGGACGGGTTCGTCGAAGCGCGTGTCGTTCAGGGGACCGGTGGGCGCTTTATTCTTCAACTTGCGCCGGCATTTCGTCCTGGCAGAGCGGTTGCAATGTTGACGGTGTTGGTCCGCAGCACGAGTGCGGAAATTTTGCTGAATACACCTCGGATAGCGGCTACTCCAGACGAACTAACCGAAATTCTCAAGGCCTACGTCACGGCTCCTGAGTTTTTAGAGAGCCTTCAGGAAATCGCAGACTTGGTAAAACAACCAGTCGAAGGATATCTGAAATCGCGTCCCGGCACGGTTTCGCATCATGACGTAATGCTCGAAGTGTCTCCTGAGAAGCAACGAAACATTGCACAGAGCGTTGGCCGCGAAATCACTCTCAACTTGCCGATTTCGACTTTTCCGGGAGCGGGGAAATTTTCTCCGAAATCCAACTACCGAATATTGGATTCGGCCGGCTTTACGATCACTCTCTCGAAAGACGTCGTGGAGCAAGAGAATGGTGAGCTACTGATCGTAGGTCGCGTTGATCAGTTGAACTCCAAATAACCTATCACCGCAATTTGGCACGTTCAGAACTTGCGCGTTTGGCAGCCAGTTCGGACAAAATCTGATCTTGCGCCACTTCCCACTCGACCGTCCGAACCTTCCCCTCTTCAGCATCGCGTGAACGCTGCTCCAATTCGGACGCCCACAACACTGTGAGTTGTTCGTCGGCTGCTTCCGTCATTGACGCCCCCATGTGCTCAACGCCGCCAATACATCCATAATCGGTCGCGGCCTCGCGTACAGCCACCCTTGTGCGTAATGAATGCCCATGTTCGTCAGCATATCCGCCATTGGCTGCGTTTCCACCGATTCGGCCACCGTGTCGATGTTGAGCATTCCACCAATACGTTGCACGCTCTCGACGATCGCGCGATGCAATGGGCTTTCGAGCATGCTCCGCACGAACACGCCATCGATTTTCACGTAATCCACGGGCAAACTTTCGAGATACCCGTACGACGCATGTCCGCTGCCAAAGTCGTCGATCGCGAAACGACAACCCATCGCCCCGAGCTCCTGCATCATCCACAAGACCTCGTTCAAATTCGCAAATGCCGCGGTCTCGGTGATTTCAAAGCAGATCTTCGTCGCCGGAACCTTGTATTTGCCAAGCTGCTCGACGATGAAATCCAGCAATCCCTCACGCAACAGCGACAAAGCCGAAAGGTTGATCGCGCACGTGTGCAAATTGCGAAGCTGATCGCGCGAAAGCCCACCTAGAGTTTGCAGAGCTTTCTGCACCACGTAACGATCGATTTCGTCCATCATGCGGCTGTCTTCGGCCGCTTGAATGATGCCCACCGGTGATTCGTGCTTGCCTTCGTCCGTGACGACACGCACCAGAATCTCGAAATGCAAGCCGTGTTTCTTCGCCGGTAACAACGCATGAATCTCTTGCGCGTAAAGCTGCAATCGCCCTTCCGCCAAGTGTGTCTGAATGCTCGCGACCCATTGCATCGCGCGACGACTGCGCGCCATTTCTTGATCTTCGGCTAGATAAATCTGCAATCGACTGCGACCGCTGTCTTTGGCCATACGGCAGGCTTGATCCGCCGCTCCGAGCACATCCTGCGAACGAACGAACTCGTCGCCAAATGGCACCAAACCCATGCTCGCTTCGACCGGGAAAGTCTTGTTTTGCCACCCAAATCGAAACTCGTGCAGCGTCCGCTGAAGCTTGCGCACCACCTGCTCGGCATCCAGCAAGTCGCGCCCGTGTAACATCAAGACAAACTCGTCCCCGCCAATACGGCCCGCCGCATCGTTCTGTCCGACAATCTCGTACAGACGAGTCGCCACCCACTGCAAAAGATCATCGCCCGCATCGTGACCACATGTCGTGTTCACCAACCGAAATCGATCGAGATCGAAGTACACGAGCGCATGACGCGTGCCCTTTTCACGACTCGTAATGAGCGCTTGATCGATTCGATCGCAAAACGCTTGGCGATTGAGCAGCCCCGTGAGCGTGTCGTAACGCGCTTGCCTTGCGATTTGCAGCGACAACAGTTGCTCCACGTTCGCATCGCGAAACACGACCATCTTGCCGTTGCCAGGCGGATCGGATTTAGCCACCGAATGACGAATCGCCAGGACTTGCCCGTCGCGCCGATCAAGAAGCGCTGTGTGACCAAGCGGCGTCGTCGGAATATCCGCTACCGCATTGGTTTGCGTCGGAATTCCAAAAGGCGAAATCGCCACCAGACGGATCCGAAACACTTCTTCCAGCGGTTTGCCGCGCTTTTCCTCGAAGGTTTCCCCCAACAAACGCTCGGCCGCCGTGTTCATGCGCGTCACGAGCCCCGCTGCGTTCGTCTCGATAAACGCAACTCCCACCTCGGACAAACACGCCCCAACTCCCTCGAGCGGTCCCGAAGCCATCGCTGGAACCCACGATCGCGCACGATTTTCACGCGCCTCGCGGCTGTTATGCGCCTCGATTTCGAGATCGTCCGTCGGGTCTTTCGTGTCGTCGTCGTTCTGCACTGGGCCTTACTCGATCGCGATTCTTCGACCGTACCTATATCGTCCTAGCTGGCTTTCGTCATGGATGAAATCGCACGCCGTGGACGGAGTCATTGCTTCACTTCGAACTCGATCTTCGTGATTCTGTTCTCGGGAGCACGCAGCTCCTTCGATCGCGTCGATCCCGTCGCCATGCGACAAAATACGCGAAGTTTACCTGCATCCACCATCACGTCGAGCGGCGTCAATCCGTAATATGTTCCGTCGATTGTGATTTTGCAAACGCCACCTTTCGCCCGCACCAAAAGCCTCGTGCGCCCTTTCGGAATCGATTTCCAGTTCGATCGCTGAGGCTGAGTCGTCGCGGAAGGTACGGGCGCCGGGGGTTCGTCATGAACAACCTCGACCGGGGTTTCATCAGGAACCGCAGCCGCGATCTCGTCGGGAGTGAGCGCGTTACCCGTCGCTGCAGCGAGCGCAATGGGAGTCGTGTCCGTAGGCGTCGACGACGACGTGGCGGATGTCGATGTGGCAGACACAGCTTCGCCGGACGATGGTTTGTCCTCGGGATCCGCGGGGCCTCGGAGCACGAGGAAGAGCACCGAAACGAGCACCAAAACGCCAGCAAGCGCTGCGAAAATCACGCTCCGTGACGGGCGGTTTTCCTTGGGAATCGGGACGACGGGCGCGCCCGGCAGAACGGTTGTCGCGAGGTTTGTCGGCGGAGGCGATGGAGCCGCAGGCTCGTGCTCCCTCGATGCCGGAGCCAGCTCCGGTACCGGAAGCGAAACGATCACCGGCTGTGGTTCGGGCGGCGCGAAGACTGACGCGGGCGTGGGGTTCGGTGCTCCAAACCCCGGCATGGATCCTGGTGCGCTCGTTCGTTCCGGAGGCGCAGACAAACCCGGGTTGGAAGTCGGCGGAGCGCTTGGTCGAGAGGCCGAAACGTCACGCTCTGGAGGGGAAAAACCCACCGACGGGACACCGACTTGCAGGCTCGGGGCAAGGCTTTTCTGCGCCGAAGGGATCACCACGCCCGGGAGCGACGGCGAGGACGAGGCGAAAGGAATCGGTGTGGTCGTTGCGGTCGGTGCTGGTGCTGCTGGTAAGGGTTTGCCGGCGACGACGGAGACGAACGCGTTGTGCAGATCGTGGATCGACTGGTAACGCTCGTCGGGTTTTCGAGCGAAAGCACGCTGAAAAAACGCATCGATCGTCGAAGGCAGGCCAGGAACGACCTTCGAGGGAGGTGTCCACTTGCCGCTGAAAACCTGGACCATGACTTCGGCGAGCGTGTCGCCAGGAAATGGCACGCTGCCCGTCAGCGCGCGGTAGATGATCACGCCGAAGGACCATAAATCGCTGCGGAAATCGCTCTTTTTCGAGCTGCGTAACTGCTCGGGGCTCATGTAATGCGGCGAGCCCATCAGCTCGGTCGTTTTCGTGTGTTGCCCGAGCGTCGTGTCGATTTCTTTGGCGATGCCGAAATCGAGGATCTTGGCGGCTTCGCTGCCGTCTTCAGTGGTCGCCAGGAAGATGTTTTGCGGCTTGAGATCGCGATGGACGATGCCGGTCTCGTGCGCTTTGCGTAGGCCACGCGCGATCTGCGAGGCAATTGGCTCGAGCTCGGCGAGCGACAAACGCTTCTTGTGCAAGATGCGGTCGTCGAGGTTCTCGCCGTGCAAAAGTTCCATCGCGATGTACGGCGTTTGCCCTTCGATGCCGTAATCCTGCACGGTGACGACGTTCGGATGACGAATGAGCGCCGCGGATCGAGCTTCTCGTTCGAAGCGACCACGTGCCGCGACCGAGTTCTCGTCGTGCATGAACTTGATGGCGACTTCGGCATCGAGCGTCAGGTGGTGGGCGACCCAGACGGCGCCCATACCACCAGATGCGAGGGGTCGTTCGAGTCGGTAACGACCGGCAATGACGGTGCCCGGTATTAGCTCCATCGACGTTCCTGGACTTCCCTCGCCAAGTTCGGCGGAGACTATCACAGGAAGTGACGAGTGTGCATCACCTGTCGAGAACTGCTTGGATCTTCTGCCAAACGACGGGTTCGACGCCGACGTCCAAGTGTCCGTAGGGGACGCCTTCTTGTTTTGACTTGGCAGCTTTCTGTTCCGCGGTAAACCCTTGGGTGAGTTGGTCGCGCGCTGCGATGCTCACGCCAAACAAGACGCCGTCACCTTTCGGATCACACGTCGGACATTCCATTCCATCGACCTCGAAAATCGCATCGGGTTTGCCCGTGCCCGTTCCGTGGACGACGTACAGGTAATCGAGGTCGGTGCTCAGGCCGTGGCTCTTGAGCCGTTCGATGAAATTGCCGCCCATTTCCATGACCGCATCAATGCCAATGCCGTCCATGAGCGTGTACGTCGAATAGACGCCGAAAGTGCCTTCGGCGTGCGCGGCGTCGTAATAAAGATGCTTGGCTTTGCACGGATTGTTCGCGGGATCGTATGACGTCAAACGACATGTCGTGTGTCCAGTGTCGTCGTCGATCCAGCCGCCTGTTCCCGGCAGTCCCGCAGGATTGTATCCGACTTTGTACGTGCTGACCCAATCGCGCCATTTGTATTCGTCGGCATCGAGCTTCGACCAATCGTACGAAACGGGATCGTCTTGGCGATTCGGGATCGGATGGTAGCTACGCAAGTCGTAAGCGGCTTGCAATTGCCCGATGTAGGGCGATACGTGACGGCCCGATTCGTTGACCGCGCCCCAAAGCGAATGGTTGTATTGGTCGAAGTCGAATTTGCTGCCATCGACGCCTTCAGCCACGTTGAGCGCTTTGAGGCTATTGTTGCTGATGGCTTTGCCGTCGGCATCGAGGCTCGTGATGTTGGACGTGTAGATGCGCTTCCAGAAATCCGGCCAAGTCCCGCCACGATTTTCGCATGCCGAATACGCAAACGGATTCGGGAAAATCGAATTGGGGCTCGACACGTATCCCCACGTGACGCATTGCACGGCGCTCATCCAGCCCCACGTGACGGGTCCTTGACCAATCGGTGCGGAATCGGCCGTGGAGTAAATGACCAGGTTGTGGAATGGATGGCGGAAGTTCAGGTCGATACCGAGATGCGGGCCGGAAAGCGCAACGTAGGTGCGGACGTCCTTTTTGAAGAGCGGAACGTTTTTCGCAGTATCGGCCGCGACGCGCTCGAAATGCTTGGGACCCCAATCGGTCCAAGCTGCGACGTTCGACAAATACAAATCCGCTGCCAGCACGCCTTTGCTCCAGGCAATCACGTCGACGCTGGGCATTCCCGTGAGCGATTTGATCTGCCGCACGGCATTGGCCATGTGAATGGCGTGATTGAAGTTGTCGCCATGGAACGTGCCAAACGTGACCGCGTACGTGCAACGCCCCTGATCTTCGAGGTGTTGCACCATTCCGGTTTTTTGCACGACGCCCGGATACGCATTGCCATTGCCGTCGTTTCCGCCTGGAGAAATCCATACGTTGCCATTTTGCATGGCGCCGTGGACCAGCAGGACGGGCGTCTTTTTGGTATCGCAAGACAAACTCGCGGTCTTCGGACCGTGATGCAAAAGCGAAAACCTGGCTTCGGGACGCGTCGGACCTTGCTCTTTGTTGCAAGCCCCGGCATCCAATTTCCCGACGGACCCGGCACAGCCGCTCTTGTAATGGATGTTGAACCCATCCACGATTTGTTGATTGAGCGCGCCGAAAAACGTGCGCAAGTCGTAGTCGGCATCCTTGAACGTATCTTGCCAGCGAAGCTTCTGCGTACGAAGGTTGTATCCTTCGGACCGGAAACGCTGCAATCCCTCGATCAATTGCACTTTGCCCCAAGACCAAGCTTCGGGGACGATTTCCCCTACGACGCGATATTCGTCCGCGAACGTGTCGCCGACCGGAGCGTCGAAATACGCATCGTATGCTGGATCGAATGCAGTCGGCGGATAAGGTGCGCCGGTATTGCTTCCGCCCGATCCACCTTGACCACCGCCCGATCCGCCTTGACCACCGCCCGAACCAGTCGTCGGCGAGTCATCCGGGGGCGTGCATGCACTGGCGAGCGTGAGAGCCGCGCTGGCCGCGATGCACGATTGAATAGAAATGCTACGGCGGACGGGCCGTGCGTTTTGCGTTGCCATGAAAAACCTCCAGAAAGGAGTGCAAGGCTACGCAAAAACGCGGCGGAAAGCAAGCAGCACGTAATTGTGGAGCAAGATTGCTACGGGAGGGTGAAGCTGTCTATTTCGCGGCGCCGAGGCGCATCTTGAGCAGACCGGGGACGCCGCCGGAGCTGTACGTCGTGCGTGCCGAGTTCAGGATGAAGAGATAGCGGTCCGTGCCAAGGACACCGAGGGCAATGGCGCTGGGCTCGTGCAAGTCCGCGCTGTCCGACACGACCGTGATTTCGGCTGTATCGAGGTATCGAACGCGCGTGATTTTATTGGCTCGGCGAGCGGCGACGAAGAATGTGAGCTCGAAGCCCGTCTCTCCTTTGTCGCTCGGATCGATGACGATGCTTTCCGCGCCGCCGAGCGTTGCGCAATCGGGGCCGGCAATGATGCCCATATCATCGAAAATGGTCCCTCGGTCCGCATTGGTGCCATAGAGGATGCCGCTGTCGACGGCGACGCTCGTGACGCCGTAAGGAATACCTTCGCCCCAGGCGCACATCGAGCCTTGGTCGCCGCCGAAAAGCTGGCCGGCAGCAATCTGTTCGACCATTCCGGTGTTCGTCATGCTCATCAATCGAGACGCAGCCGGCACCGAAATGATGGCTTGCGTCGAATCCACCCAATAAATATGCCGCGGATAGCTCATGTCGATGTTTTCGGCGAACAGTGTCGCATTTCCACCGGCCGGAGGAATCTTGTAAATGCCCGGCTTGAAGTCTGCCGGAGATGCGCTGTGCACCGCCACGTAAACGTTTTTCTGCCCGTCGAGCGATATGCCTTGCGGATTCGCGACTCCAATGGGACCAGGAATCGATCCGAAATCGGCTCGCGCTCCCGTTTCCAAATCGACCGTAATGATTTTCGTCGACCCGAACGAGACGTATGCTTTTTTTCCGTCAATAGCGAGACCTTCCCCCAATTCGCCCATCAACGTATCGAATTTCACCACGTATTCGGGCACTCCGGGCATTTCCACGCCGCCACCACCACTGCCGGCCTCTCCTCCAGCGCCGCCGTTTCCTCCAGCGCCGCCGTTTCCTCCAGCGCTACTTCCTCCCGTACCACCGCTACCTCCAGTAGCCGGGTTTGGTGCCGGTTCAGTGCATCCCATGGCCAGGGCAGCAAGCCCGACGGCAACCGTTGCGAATACCGAGTTTGTCCACATGCGGCGAGATGACCGCATCGGTTCCTGTGACATCAGCGATTTCATGAAGGACCTCCAGTCCGCAAAGGCTACCTCACTTCCACGCGTACAGGGCGGAACATCCCTGCCACCTGAGCGCGTCTGCGCTGCGCCACAAAACCAAAGTTCGAAGTTTTTTCGCCAATGGCGCCGCTCGGGTGTACACCACCGCTGCGGCGTAAACGCCGCGCTGCGAAGTGAGGCATCGGATGTGCGGTATCGTGGGATATGTCGGGACGCGAAGTGCTGCACCCATCATCGTCGATGGGCTTCGGAAACTCGAGTACCGCGGTTATGACTCCGCAGGAATTGCCATTCACGATGGGCGATCCATCGAGATTATTCGTACCCTGGGCAAACTTGCGCGTTTGTCCGAGGCACTCGAAAAACGCCCCCTTCAAGGGTCCACGGGAATTGGGCACACGCGCTGGGCGACTCACGGGCGACCGAGCGAGCAGAACGCGCATCCGCATTCGGCAGGACCCGTCGCCGTGGTGCACAACGGCATCATCGAAAATCACGTTGCCGTGCGTCAGCAGCTCGAAGCCGAGGGCGTGAAGTTTCTCTCGGACACGGACACCGAGATCGTCGCGCACTTGATTCATCGCGAGCTGAGCAAGGGCAAGACGTCGCTCTTCGAAGCTGTGCAACGCGCGCTTCGTCATGTCGTTGGTGCGTACGCCATCGCGGTGGTTTCACGAGACGAACCCGAAGCAATCGTCGTCGCTCGTCATGGTTCGCCGCTCGTCGTGGGTATCGGCGAAGGCGAGATGCTTTGCGGAAGCGACATCCCCGCGCTGTTGTCGCACACGCGCGACATGGTGTTCCTCGATGATGGCGACGTCGCCGAGCTTCGTGCTGGCGGGTTTCGTTGCGAGACCGTCAACGGAGAAGCCGTCACGCGCAAGGCCAAGCGTATCGACTGGAGCCCGGTGCAAGCCGAGCGTGGTGGATACAAACACTTCATGCGCAAAGAAATCCACGAGCAGCCTGATGTCGTGGAAGCGACGTTGCGCGGGCGAATCGATCTCGCTGCAGGCGACGTGTATGCCGCAGAGATGGGCGTGCCTCCGGACGTTGCGCAGAAGATTCGTCGCGTTTACTTCGTCGCGTGTGGCACCAGTCATCATGCAGCGATCGCTGGTCGTTACTGGATGGAGCAGCTCGCGAAAATTCCGTCCGTCGTTGAGCTAGCGAGTGAGGTTCGGTATCGCGAACCGTTGTTCTTTCCGGACGATTTGGTCGTCGCGGTGAGTCAGTCGGGCGAAACGGCAGACACGCTTGCGGCGGTCAAAGCTGCGAAGGCTGGTGGAGCGCGAGTGCTTGCCGTGGCCAACGTGCTCGACAGTGCGATTCCGAGGGCGTCCGATGGAGCGCTGTACACGCATGCAGGTCCGGAGATCGGCGTGGCTTCGACGAAGTGCTTCACGGCGCAGCTTGCCGCGCTGCTCTTGCTCGCGGTGTACATGGGTCGTCGTCGTTCGAGCTTGCCTGATGAGCGTGCGCGCAAGGTGCTGCAGGCGTTGTGGGAGGTTCCGAGTCATCAACGCGAGATTCTCGGAGACGCTGACTACGTGCACGCGATCGCCAAGAAGCTCACGCATGCGAAAGACGTGCTGTTCTTGGGTCGCGGGCTCGGTTTCCCGATCGCGCTCGAAGGTGCGTTGAAGCTGAAAGAAATTTCGTACGCGCATGCGGAAGGCTACGCGGCGGGAGAAATGAAACACGGTCCCATCGCGCTCATCGATGAGCAGATGCCGGTCGTGGCGGTGTGTCCGATGGATGCGCAATACGAAAAGATGCTGTCGAACGTGCAGGAAGTTCGCGCGCGTGAAGGTCAAGTCATCGCCATCGCGACCAAGGGTGACGAAGCGATGCTCGAGCTTGCAGCGCACGTGATTTGGATCCCGAAGGCCCCGGACGAAGTGCTTCCTTTGCTGACCGTGTTGCCTTTGCAGCTCATCGCGTACTTCGTGGCCAACATCAAAGGCAACGACGTTGATCAGCCGAGGAACTTAGCCAAAACCGTCACTGTCGAGTGATCGTTTCGACGGCGGCTTGAGCGTCGTCGAGAGGGTTTGTCGGCGGAGCTTGTCCAGACGAACCACCTGCACAGTGTGTGAACAGCGAGGGACGCTTGCGGTCGAGGGCGCGGGAGCCATGTGTCATCGAGGCGAGGTGCAAGCGATGCGTGCAGATGACTATTTGGAGCGTTTGGCTGATGCGGTTGGTGGGGTGTCGACGCGTGAGCGCGAGCCTGCCGAGCGGCCGAGTGGGGGCGTCCCCTCGGACGAACCCGAGCATGGCCGGCCGCCGATCGTGTCGGAGGAAGGTACCAAGCGAGTGCCTGGGCCGCAAAACGACGCGGATTCGGCGGTAGACGAGGCATCGGAGGAGTCGTTTCCGGCGAGCGATGCGCCGTCGTGGATTCCGGTTGAACGTGTGCAGGGCAAGTGAGCTTTGCGCGGAGTGACTCGACCCTACAGAAGTGACTTGTCGAAGGCGGTTCGGACGTGTGAAACTGCCGCCGTCATCCGGTCGGTGATCGTTGCAGTGCGTACGAATGTTACGCAATTGGGGGCTTCCCGCGCCCGCCCGTGTTGATCGTTGCCGGTTGGAATTGCTGACAAACCTCGTTTGACCGTACAGACCATGGTTCAAGCCACGTCATCGATCGATCGCCGCCGAGTCCTCTTGGGTCTTGGAGCTTTGTTTTTGTCTCCGGCCTGCGCGTCGCAGTCGTTGCAAGCGTCGGGTGATCAGTGTGCGGGACAGAAGGCCGGCTCGATTCCCAAGGGCGATGTGGGGCCGCTCGTGGCTGCGAAGCCCGAGAGTGTCGGGATGAGCGCCGACCGGATTGCGGACGTGTTTGCGCGTCTTGATCGTCGAGTCACGGACGGGCTGATACCCGGCGGCACGGCGATGATTGTGCGTGGCGGCAAGATCGTCGGAGAGCATGCGTTTGGCACCAAGGTTCGTGGCACCAAAGAGCCCGTGACGATGGACACGATGTTCGATCTGCTTTCGGTGACGAAAGTGGTGTCGACGTCGGTCTCGGCGATGGTGTTGATCGATCGGGGCAAACTGAAGCTCGACGATCCGGTCGTGAAACACCTGCCGGGATTTACGGGGGCGGGCAAAGACAAGGTGACCGTGAAGCAGATGCTCACGTATTCCGCGGGTTTGCCGGTGGAACACCATATTTTCGACGCCGACCCCAAGGTCATCTTGAACCGCATGGCCCAGTTGAAGCTTGAATATGAGCCGGGCACGAAGGTCGAATACAGCGATTTGACGTATCGTTTGTTGGGCAAGGTGATTGAAGCGGCGGCGGGTCAGACGCTGGACGAGTTTGCCCGGGACAATGTGTGGAAACCGCTGGGCATGGTGGACACGATGTACAATCCACCAGCGGCTTTGCAATCGCGTATTGCCGCGACGAACACGACGGAGCACCGCAAGGAGATATTGCGCGGGGTGGTGCAGGACGACCAAGATCACGCCATTGGCGGTGTGGCTGGTTGTGACGGCGTCTTTTCGACGGCGAGGGATCTGGCGGTATTTGGTCAAATGGTTTTGAATGGCGGAATTTACGCCGGCAAGCGTATCGTTTCCGAAGCGCTCGCGGCGGAGATGGTCAAGAATCAGACTCCGTTCGTGGAAACGGCAAAAGTCGACATCTCGCCGCTCGTGAACCTGCTCGCCGCGCCCAAAGCGTACGGATGGGAATTGACGACGCCTCGTTTCTCGAGTGGCGGTATGCGTTTGTCGCCGGGTTCGTACGGAAAAACAGGCGGTACGGGTTGTTTCGTCTGGGTCGATCCCAAGCGGCAGCTCTTCGGCGTGCTTTTGACCAATTACGGAATGCCTTTTCCGTTCGACGAGCGCGAATGGGATCGATTGATCGACAACACGGGTCCTGTCGAATTCTTCGATGGCATGATCGATGCTGTTACAGACGAAGGCTGAGCGATTCATTTTCGTCTTTGTTCCCCAGCTCGCTCGGGTACAATCGCCACCATGCGTGGTCGCTACTTCTTAGGGGTTTGCGTTTCGGTTTGGTTTTCGCTTTACGCGCTTGGTTGTGGTTCCGGGGCATCGTCGAATGTGGACGATACCAGCAGCGGACCGGTGCTCACGGGCGCGGGGGGCGGGGCTGGAGCCGGCAGCGGTAGCGGTCAAGGCGGAATGGGTGGAGTGGGCGCGGGCGGCAATGGAGGAATGGGCGGAAGTGCTGGTGAAGGTGGGGGAGCCCTGGTCGATGCCGACAAAGATGGGCTCGACGATATTTGGGAAAATAAGCTAGCGGTCGCGTATTTGCCATTCTTGTCGCTCGATCCTGACGACAAGTGTCCTCGTGGCGGAATTGTGTATCGGGTGCGTCCTCATCCGAACAATGCGGCAATGATTCACATCTTGTACGACCATTTGTTCGAGCGCGATTGTGGCCTCACGTCGCATGTCGGTGACAACGAAGCGTTTGGCGTGACAATCGATCCGACGATTCCACCGCCACAAGGCATTTTGACGCTGGTGGCGATTGGTCATCAATCGACGTTGTGCGAAAAGAAAACAATGTGCGGTTCCTGTGCCGGGCTCGATGCGTGTGGCACCGCCATGAAAAATGGTAGCAATTACCCCGTGGTGTATTCCAGCAAGGACAAGCACGCGACATACGTCGAAAAAAATAAGTGCAATCCGATTTTATCTTGTTTAGACACGTGCTCATTGGCGCCGACGAGCGCGAACGTGCCGATGGTGAACGTGGGTGAGCCCGGCGCACCGCTCGTGTCGAATCTCACGGAGCAGGGATTCATCAATTCGGCGAATGGTTGGGTGGAGCAAGAGCTGTGGAATTGGGATCCTTGGGATAACACCAAGGATTTCGGCGGTGCGGGCAACGTTGCGGGGGATTTGGTGGACGAGGCATTCGTTCCGCCGGCCTGTCCGTAGTGCGAAAATATCTTCCCTTTGGTGTGACTTCGCGGTAGGACGGCTTCTGGAGAGCCCGATGGATCTATCGTTCAGTGCCGAAGAGATTGAGTTTCGGGAAAGTGTTCGCGCATGGATCGCCGAAGCGATGCCGCCGAATATTCGCGAAAAAGCCGACTGCGATGCTCATTTCGAGCATGACGAGATCATGCAGTGGCATCGCATTTTGCATAGTAAGGGCTGGGGAGCTCCGCATTGGCCTGCCGAATACGGTGGCGCGGGGCTCGACGTGAACCGCAGATTCATCCTGACGGAGGAACTGGAATTGGCTGGGGCGCCTCCGCTTTCGCCGTTTGGGGTCCAGATGGTCGGCCCGCTGTTGATTCAGTTTGGCACGGACGCACAGAGGCAACGATACTTGCCGAAAATCACAGCGGGCGAGGACGTCTGGTGTCAGGGCTATTCCGAGCCGAATGCGGGCAGTGACCTCGCGTCGCTCAAGCTGCGCGCGGAGAATGACGGCAAAGGTCATTACATCCTGAATGGGCAGAAGACGTGGACGACGTATGCCCAATATGCGGATTGGATCTTCGTTTTGGCGCGGACCGATCCGACTGCGAAAAAGCAGGCCGGGATTAGCTTTTTCCTGGTCGATATGAAGACGCCGGGGATAACTGTGCGTCCGACGCTCACGATTGGTGGCACGCCGGCATTCAGCGACACGTTTTTCGAGAACGTAATGGTGCCCGCGGAGAATCTCGTCGGGCCATTGCATGGTGGTTGGACGCTGGCCAAAGCGCTGCTTGGGCACGAGCGTACGTACATTGCGGCCGTGGGGTTGTCGACGCGCGCGCTTCGGCGCGTGAAACGTATTGCGGCGGAAACGCGGCAGCGGGGCGTGGCGCTCATTGACGATCCGGGATTCCGCGCGCGGATTGCACGCGTCGAAATCGAATTGTGGGCACTACGCATGGCGAATTACCGAGCGATCGCGATGGCACAAATGGGGCATGCTCCGGGGCCGGAGTCGAGCATTCTGAAGATTCGCGGTTCGGAAATTTTCCAGCAGTGTTACGAGCTGGCGATGGAAATCATGGGCCACGATTCGCTTTCGTGGTGGAACGAAGCGGGAATCATTCCCGACGGCGAGCAATCGATATCGCACGCGTTCCACTATTCGCGCGCTGCTACCATTTACGGCGGCAGCAACGAGATTCAGAAAAACGTGATTGCCAAGTGGATTCTCGGTTTGCCGAGCTGAGGGGTCTTTCGCCATGAACTTCGATCTCACCCCCGAACAGAAGCTTATCGAAAGCACGGCAGCGTCTTTCGTCAAAAAAGAATCGCCCATTACGCGTCTGCGCACGCTCCGCGAGGACTCGCTTGGCTGGAGCAAAGACGTGTGGCGGAAGATGGCCGAGCTTGGATGGCTGGGCCTGCCATTTCCTGAATCCGTGGGCGGATTTGGCGGATCGTTCGTCGACGTGGCCATTGTGCTCGAGCAAATTGGGACGAAGCTGGTCTCCGAGCCGTTCGTGCCGTCGCTATGTGCGGGAATGGCCATCGCGCGGGCTGGCAATGCCGAACAACACGAGCGGTTTTTGGCGCCGCTGATATCGGGCGATACGAGCCTGGCCTTTGCGCATGCCGAGCGGGGCAATCGATTCGACGCCACGTGGGTCGAGACGACGGCCACGCGGGACGGCGACGAATACGTACTTCGCGGCGAAAAAGTGTTCGTCGTCAATGGGCATGCGGCGGACGTGATTGTCGTTTCAGCGCGTAGTCGAGGAAACGCTGGTGACGAGGCGGGCATTTCGCTTTTTGCGCTGTCGCGTGAGGCGTCGGGTCTATCGATTACGTCGGTGAAGACCTTGGACGGACAAAAGGCGGCCAGGATTTCGTTGAATGGCGTGCGTGTTTCGGAGCGGGACCGAATTGGTGCCGAGGGTGAAGCAGGTCCGGTCGTCGACGAAGTGCTGGACATTGGCGCGGCGGCGGCGTGTGCCGAGGGGCTGGGCGTAATGCGTACGGCGCTGGGAATGACCGTCGATTACTTGAAAACGCGTGAGCAATTCGGTGTTAAGATCGGCACATTCCAGGCGCTTCAGCATCGGGCTGTGGATATGTTCATGCGGACCGAGCTGATGCGTGGAACGTCGATTCTGGCGAATCTGATGGTGTCGCATGAAGATCCGGCGCAGCGGCGCAGTGCAATCAGTGCGGCAAAAGTGGAGCTGGCGATTTGCGGGCGTTTCGTGACGCAGCAGGCGATTCAGCTACACGGCGGTATTGGAATCACCGACGAGCACGACATTGGGCTGTACTTCAAGCGCATGCACGCGTTGAATACGCTGTTCGGGGACGAGGAGTACCATTTGGGTCGGTATTCGGCAGCGCCAACGTTTCTGATGCGTATTGGCGGGGCGAGTAGCTAAACTAGAGCCTAATTTGTTTCGTCCGCGAAGCGGACGAAACAACATAAGGTCCAGGGCTGGCCCTGGCGCGGGTCCAGGGGCGCGGAGCCCCTGGTGGAGCGAATCTCAGAGTCCGCCGCAATATCCGTACGGCTGCGCAGGCACAGGCAGAGCCACCGACGCTACCGGATCGAGCGGCTCGGTCACGCTGCTCGCGGTCACGCCACCATGCGAAATGGCGTAGACGTAATTGTCGATGAAGAGGCCGCGACGAACGTCGACGCCATAATATCCGCCGCAATACCCATTCGGGTCGGCGTTGAAGAACGTCGAATGGTCGATTGAGGCGCGCTTGGTGATTCCGCCGGCGAGCGTCACGTCGAAGAGTTCGAGCGAGCTACGCATCGTACCATTTTGCGAATTGTAACCGCTGAACGGGAATGCGAGCAGGTTGAGCGGCGCGTAGTAGTTGAACGCTTTGTGGTTGTATTGAGCTTCGGAATACCCGTAATCGCTGCCCGAGAACGCGTATTTGTGCATCAACGTCGGCTTCTTCGGGTCCGTCACGTCGAAGATTTGCAGCGCCAGACCGAGCACCTGACCATCGGGAGTAGCATCTTGCCCAATCGTGAGCAGATGGTTGTCGTCCATCGGGTGCATGTATTCGCTGAAGCCCGGAATCTTGAGCTCGGCCAAAACTTTGGGATTGCTCGGATTGGCCAAGTCGATGACGAAGAGCGGGTCGACTTGCCGGAACGTGACCATATAGGCGCGCGAGCCGACGAAACGCGTCGAATAAATCGTTTCGCCCGCGGCAAGATTGGTAACGCTGCCGGTGGTCACCAGGTTCGAGCCCTGTTGCGAAAGGACGTACAGGCCATTCGAGGTCGTCCAGTCCGTTTGCGACGCAAGCTGGCGTGTTGTCGTAATGCGCAACTTGCCGTCTTTTTCGTCCATCGAGAATTGGTTTTTCACATGCCCCGGAACATTGCCAGTCGCTACATATGCGGGCATCGAGGGATCCGTGGCCAGGTCGAATTTGTGGACGAACGTCTCTGCCGTGTCGACCGCTTGCACGGGCGGCATGAATTGCAGATTCGGGTCCTTGTAACCTCGTGCGGCGAGGTACAGACCTTCGCTGCTCGCATACACGGTATCGACGCCGGCCACGATGTTCGTTTCGGCAAGCGGCGCGGAAAGGTTGGTCAAGTCAAACGACTCGACGGATACGAGACCATACGCGGTCGAGCCTTGGGTCGGAACATAATACGATTCACAGCTCGGAGGAACGACGGTCACGTTGCCGGCCGATTTCTCGAATCGATAGGGCAACCAATCGTTGAGGTTCGACCCGAAGATGGCGAGCGTATTCTCGAAGCGTAGATTCTCGAATGCCTGCGTCCATTCTTGGACCGAGTCGGGATATTCGCCTTGGATGTTGGGGTAATAGCTGAGGGCTGGGCCGTGATGTCCACCGCTCAAGATGGTGTGCACATTCGCGTCAATGCGACGTGACGAGGCGTAGCTGCCCTCGAAGTAGACTTCCTTTTGCACGCCCGAGGGCTGACCCGCATTCAAGCCGAGCACGGTGATTTTGGTGAGTGGCGCGAAATAGGGATTGTAGTAACCGTCCCAGGCCGGGCCACCGTAATAATCGTAATATGAAGAGCGCGGCGTGACGCCGGCGGCATTGTAGATGTCGGTCCCGTCGACTTGCGAATAGATCACGAGCTGCTCGTCGGTGACGAACATTTCGATCGGATTGCCGTCGATGGCGATTTCATTGGAGATGGCCAGGCTCGAGACGGGCCATGCTTGGAGGGTTTGCAGGGTTTGTCCGTGGAGCAAGTAAATGTAATTGCCGTCGGTCTTGACGATGTCTGCTTCGTCGACGCCGGCGACCTGCGTATTCGTGTCGGAATGGTCGGGGGCATTTTCGCTGCCACTTCCGCCGGTTCCACCTCCAGCGCCGCCAGAGCCGGGATCGAACGGAGGAATCGGGCCACCGCTACCGGTGTTTCCGCTCGTTACGCCGCCTGGGCCGCCTTGGTCCAGCCCGCCGTAATAGCCGCCATTGGCTTCGATGCTGGCAATGATTGCATCGATTTGCGCGTTCATTTTCGCGGCGGCGTCTTGCTTGAGCAGCGTTGCGAGATCGGTGCAGCTTTGGGCTTGTTGCAGCGTTCCGCGAGCTTCAGCGATATTTGAATTCTTGTCGTCGATAGTGCCACTGCACCCGGGGGCGAGTATGGCGAGGGGAAGGAGTGATGTGAAAATGCCAAGGGCGGATCGAGTGCGCTTGTTCATGCCCGACTGCTGAGCAAACGTCGGGCCAGCACACTCGACTAGGACGGCCGCCGAATCCTCGGGCTCTTGGTCAT
>CAZETM010000012.1:0-36418 GCA_964514885.1 uncultured Polyangium sp.
AGACCAAGAAAGAACAGAAACACCAAGGTTGCCGATTCACTCCGATTTGGGTTGAGGATTGAAATACGAATACGCGGCATGCGTTTCCGGGCCGGGATACCGCTTGGCCAACGCATGAAGCGTCTCCAAAAGCGCTTGCGGGAAGCCGTGCAAGCTTTCGAGGACGAGGTAATCGATCGGCTGTATGTGCTCAATGCGGAAAGGGCGCGGGAAGAAGCGCGGCTGGGCCTCGGAGCGAAGGCGAAAAAGGGCGGAGGGAAGCAGGGGGCGTTGCTTTAGAGGTCGCGAGGATCTGCTCGGGCAAACATCTTCGTTGACACGCAAGATGCTGCCACCTAGGCTCGCGCGGATCCCGACCACGAGGCCAATGCACCATGCGCCGTCGTGGGCAACAACCCAAGATCCCGGAACATACCTACGAGACGCTCTCGGTCCAAAACTTCGCGCAGATTCGCGACGCGACCGTTTCATTTGGCGATTTGACCGTCCTCGTCGGACCGCAGGGCTCGGGCAAAAGTCTGCTCCTGCAGCTTTTCAAGCTGGCCCTCGACGCGCCGGAAGTCTTGTCCGCGCTGCACGATGCTGGGCATACCGTGGGAACCAGCGAAGAGGTTCTCGACGTTTATTTTGGCCAGGGAATGCACCATGCCTGGCGGAAGGAGACCGAGGTTCGGGTGGGCAAGAAACTGCTGCTACCCGAAAAGCTTGCTCGGGGCCGGAAGGTAGAATCGCGTCCCGCATCGATGTTTTACATACCCGCTCATCGCGCGACTTTGCTTGCGGATGGCTGGCCTGCGCCATTTGCGAGATTAAACGCGGATACCCCAGCGATTGCTCGCCTCTTCAGCCAGAACTTGTTTTCGCTTTTCGGCGATAAAAGCGAGACGGAACTCTTCCCCGTGCCCCGGCGCTTGAAGGACGAGTATCGGACAGCCATTGACAATGCGGTGTTTCATGGCGGCCGCGTGCAGCTCAATAAAGAAACACTGCGAAAACGGCTGGAGCTTCAGTTTGGCGAGGCGCGACTGCCATTTATGACGTGGACAGCAGGGCAACGCGAATTCACCCCGCTGCTTTTGGGGCTCTATCACCTCCTGCCCGCGCGTAAATACCGAAAGGTCCCGGAGATTGATTGGGTAGTCATCGAAGAGCCGGAAATGGGCTTGCATCCAAGGGCCATCTCGGTCGTGATGCTGCTCGTGCTCGACCTGCTTTGGCGTGGGTATCGAGTGATCATTTCGACGCACGCGCCCCTGGTGCTCGACGTGGTATTTGCGCTGCGTAACCTTCAGGAGCAGGGCGCCAAGCCGGGCCTCTTGGCCAAAGCTTTCGACATTCCCGCCAATAAGAGAACGTATCCGGTTCTGAACGCAGCGCTCACGAAAAGCCTGCGCACGTATGCAATGCACTTCGAAGAATCGACGGACAAGCCATCCGTTGTGGCTCAGGATATTTCAGGACTGGATCCATCGGCTGAAAACGTAGTCGCGAGCGGCAAGACGGCGTTGAGCGTCACCAGCACCGAATACAAACAAATGATCAAAGCTGGCGTTCAGCTTGCCGGTGGAGTCCTGCGGTTGCCATCATCGCGTTGACGCGCTCGCCTCATCACGATGACGTCCTCCAGGAGCACTACCGAGCATTCCCTGCATCACGCGGACGTTGGATTTGTTCGCCTGTCGGCCGAAGGAACACCACTTGAGCCTATTCGACTAGACCTCAACTAAAACTAAGGTCCGCGTCCGTGACGCAGCACCATGGGAATGCCTTGGATTTGGTTGTGACAACGACTTCGTGCAACAAGCTGGTCAAGGGTCCCAACTTCCGCTAGCATCGGCCACGCACATGCCGTTCAAGTACCACATCGATCTTGAGCGCTGCCCGGATAAGCCTTGTCCGGATGGCAAGTACAAGCCCCGTACACGGGAAGCGTATCGCTACCTGCACAATCCTGCGCGCGTCCCAAATAATTTTAATCCACCGGCATATATGCCTAACCCGCCACACGATCCAACGTGCGGCAGCTACGCCCTATCGTTCGCCCACACGCTGGAGGCAGCGCGTAAGAGGTACCAAGGGCTTGTGAAGCGCATGGGCAGCGCGAATGCCGCCCTCCGATATGGAGACCATATTGGTCTGCTCGAATTGACACCTGACGATGGTGCACAATGTGACCCGGATAAAACGGGGCACTTTGATCTGCATGAGCATAATGCGGTAACCTGGACCGAACGAGTCCTCAACTATTGGCCTGTGTGAGATGACTATGTTGCCCATATTAGGGAAGACGATCAAGTCCCTGCCGCGCAAAATACACTTCGTGCGGCATATCGAATATTTTGAAGGCCCGATACTGTCCGAATATCACGCGGACGACGGCGGTGTTGTATATGTCGAGAAATGGTGCACTCAAACTGAAGACGGCGGTGAACACCGTTTCTTATTGGTCAGATCTGACCTTAGGTCGATCGCACTCTATAGTGCCCGACGCATTGCGCTGCGGGAATTGTTGGAGCACGGAAGCGATGGTGTTGGATTCCTGCTCGACAGATCCAGAATGGGGGCGCGCATCACGCAGAAACGCGTAATGCAGGTAAATCTAGACGACTTGCCCCAAGATTATATGCCTGAGGAAGACACGTATTATGACGAATCATTTCGTCCGCGCTCAAATCGAACTGTTCAAAGCTTCTTGCTCGGGCCAAAGTGGAGTGGCGAGCTGATAAGCGCGATCGAGCGCTCGTTTCTAGATGCAGCAGCATTCAATCGCTTTACGGCTTCGAATACTAACAACGGTGCCAAAATTCCAGATAGCATATTGCGATTCAATTACCGGCGAGGGTTTCCCGTAGGGGTGGCGTTCAGGGAGTTGCGCACCAAGATACCCCTTGAAGAGCGTGATCGTTCCATCGGAGTTGCTGCCGGATCGCCTGGTGTTCTTTCGATAGACGTAGAGGCACGAATCGCTGAGAACATAATGGCTTCGGTTGTTGGCCTTGATGCCGCATTACCCATATATAATCTTGTTCAGGCCTGGGCTAAGCAAGATATTATCCAAAATCCAGAGATTCCGACTGATGCGGCGGATCAGCTCAGGTGGTTAGCTGAGTCGTTAAATCTAGACCTTGAAAGGATCGGCGACGCTCATGAGCGTCCTCTCACGATCGCAAAAGTGCTCACGGCTTACGTCAGGAAGCTAAAAAAGCTGGCAAGACCCCCCGGTGACGCTGAGTTTTTGGGAGTCAACCTAGATACGACTCGACTGGCTTTATTCGAATCTGACGATGACGACGAGTGATACGATCCGATCGCCATAGCTCGAGCCGTCGCGGTCCCGCATCACGCGGACGTCTTCCAGGAGCACTACCACGGGTCCCTCGTCTCAGTTTCCCATGTTGAATTGACAAAACGTCGTTGACATCCCGCCCGTCCGGTCGTGTACCCTACGGTCGGAGCCACGCATGAATGAAGCGGATGTTCGTAAACACCTCGTCGCCGCACTCGAAGCCGATCTCATTGGTCCCTTCGTGCCCGATTCTCATCCGCAAGCTGGCCAGGAGATCCTCCCGCTCGCGCCTTCCCGCTGGTATTTGACCGGGTTTCTCGCCCCCCAAGGCGCTCGCGAGCCCGACGAAGACGACCGCGATTCCACCGACGATGGCTTTGCCGCCGGTAGCGAAAGCTCCGCCGAAGACGCGGGAAACGACGAGCCCGAACCGAAAAGGCCCGTACGCTTTCCCGCCTCGATGGGTCTATCGGTATTTCTTCCACCAGGCGAACACGATTCTTTGCTCGTTCATGTCTGGTACGCCGATTACGATAAAATCCCGGTCGCCATCGATCGCGACGACAAGAAAAAGTTCGGCTGGAAACGCGTTGCGTATGGCCCCATTGCGGTAAATGTCCCGCTCGATCCGGTCAAGCTCGCGCACAAAGACGGCATTGCCGTGCCAGGATCGCGCGGATTGATTCTCCGTGGCGAATTGCGCACGACCGAAATGGATGGATTACCTGCCGGCACGCGCGTGCTCAGCATCTTTTTGGTCAACGACCGCGGGCGGATCGAAAAAGATCGCGATTTACAATTCGCTTTCCAAGTGCGTTTGGAATTGGTCTACGAGCGCGGGTTCTTGTCGCGGCCCAATCGACGCGGAGAAGACGCTCACGACGAGGATCAACGCGTGCTCGCATTGACCTTCCGCGACCATCGAGAATGGGCGGTCGGGCATAACACGAGCGTCGAGAAGCCGCAGCTCATTCACGGACACGTCACGCATCTGCGCACGACACAGCTTCCGACGTACGAAGTGCCACGGGTCGAGCATCGACTCATCAGCGACGCGACGCTGGGTATGGGTGACTTGGCGAAACTCGATGCAAAAGGCATCGAGAATGCATTGTCGCCGCTGGTGGAAGAATATGGCCAGTGGATCAACGAACAACGTTACGCGCAGCTCGATCGCGAGACGCTGGAAGAAACGCGTAATGATTTGATGAACAAGGCGACCAAGGCCAAAGAACGAGTGGCCGAAGGGATTGCGTTACTGAACCAAGGGGGCCTGACGCTGCGAGCTTTCCAATTGGCGAATCAAGCGATGCACGTATCCGCGTTGCAAGCCGACAAGATACGCGAGGATCCTCGGTACAAGGACGGCAAAGAGCCTGAATGGCGCCCGTTTCAGCTTGCGTTCGTGCTGATGAATTTGCCTTCGCTGGTGGACGCTCAGCATACGGATCGAAAGCTGGCGGAGTTGATTTATTTCCCCACGGGTGGTGGAAAGACCGAAGCGTATTTGGGATTGATCGCGTTCGTCATTTTGCTGCGGCGTTTGCGCGGACAAGGACAGCCACACGAAGGACGCGGCGTTGCGGTGCTATTGCGGTACACGTTGCGGCTGCTCACGCTGGACCAATTGGGACGAGCCGCCACGCTGGTATGCGCGCTCGAAGAATTGCGCAAGCGTACTCCGAAAGAGCTGGGCAATAGTCGCATTACGGTTGGTTTGTGGGTCGGCGCGAGCGCGACGGCGAATCGGCTGAAAGAAGTCCACGAAGCGTTGAGCGATTACACGTCGGGGCAAGGCAATTCGCCATTTCCGCTGACGGCATGTCCGTGGTGCGGAGAATCGATCAAGCTGCAAAACATCAAGATGGTGGACATCGAGGGCAAACCGACGAAGAAAAACTTCGTGCGGGCGGCCGTGTATTGCGACAAAGCCAGTTGTTATTACACGGAAGCGAAAGCACCGGGCCTTGGCTTGCCGGTCGTTTTCGTCGACGAACAGATTTACCAGGAAGTGCCCAGCTTCATTGTCGCGACGGTGGACAAGTTCGCCATGATGCCGTGGCTGGGCGAAGCGGGAATGCTATTTGGCCGAGCGACCCATATCGACGACAAACGCGCCTATGGCGTCATGCATGCGCCACCGGCGAAGACGAAAGCATTGCCCGAGGGATTGTTGCCTCCGGAGCTTATCGTGCAAGACGAGCTGCATTTGATCAGCGGACCTTTGGGAACGATGGTCGGGTTGTACGAAGCGGCGGTGGATTATTTGTGCGAGCGTCCGGCTTATGGGGCATCTCGGCCGCCGAAAGTGATTTGCTCGACGGCGACCGTGCGTCGCGCGCGAGAACAAATTCGAGCGCTCTTCGGGCGAGACATGCAATTGTTTCCGCCCCGAGGCATCACCGAAGGCGACAATTTTTTCTCGACGGTGGAGCGAGACAAACCCGGGCGTCTTTACGTGGGCGTAGGAGCGCCGGGACGCGCATTACGTGCGGTATCGGTGCGTTCGTATGCCGCGCTTTTGGCGGCGGCGCAGAAGTATTTCGATAAAAATGGCGATCCGAAACAACCGGCCGATCCATACACGACGCTGGTGGGATACTTCAATAGCTTGCGCGAATTGGGCGGCATGCGCCGCCTCGTCGAGGACGAGGTCAAGAATCGCGTGGGGGGCGTCGAGGAAAAGGTGCCGCTGTTTTTCAAGGGCTCGCATCCGTGGGCTGTGGATCGGAAACTCGAAATGCCTGCGGAGCTGACGTCGCGCGAAACGACGGAGCGAGTCAAAGAAACGAAGGCGCGGCTGGCTGCACGACGAACCTCTACCGACCCGGAGCCGCTGGATGTGGTGCTGGCATCGAATATGATTTCCGTGGGTTTGGACGTCGACCGGTTGGGATTGATGGTGGTAACGGGCCAGCCGAAAACGACGAGCGAATACATTCAGGCGACGAGCCGCGTGGGACGCGCGTATCCGGGGCTGGTGGTGACGTGTTTGAATGTGATGCGCCCGCGGGACAGGTCGCATTACGAACGATTCGTGTCGTATCACGAGAGTTTTTATCGTGAGGTCGAGGCGACGAGCGTGACGCCATTTAGCGGCCAGGCGCTGGACCGGGGTTTGGTGGGATCGTTGTTATCGATGATTCGGCATGGAATCCCCTCCATGGAGCCACCGACGGGCGTGATGAACATTCATGACGAACGGTCGGCAGCGGATCATTTGTTGCAATGGATGGTGACCAGAGCGCGCCGGCATCGATTGCATCCGGATGATCAAGCGGAGACGCGTATTGCCGAATTGGTGCGAGCGCGCGGGACAAACTTCCTGGATGCGTGGGAACGCGTCGCGGAGCACGCGCGCCAAGGCGCAGCGGCGCGGACCTATAGCAAAAATGATCGCGCCAAGACGGAAGGGGTGCACTTGCTCTACACAGCAAGCGACGACCCGCCGCACGATCATGATGCACGAGTTTTTCAAGCACCGACATCGATGCGCGACGTCGAGTCGACGGTGCACGTATGGCTCCGCTTGAAGCAGCTCGACGAAAGGGGCGCACCATGAGCGCGACGAAGAAAGAGCCCAAGAAGCCAGCAAAAGCGGATGGACAACTGCGCCAAAGTCAATTGGTGACGACGTTTGGTCCGGGCGCTATGGTGGATTTGATCAATCGCGCCGTGGTGATTGGGGGCCTCGAGCATTGGGGATACGGGCCGAAAAACGAATTCGTTGCGTTGGACGATGCGCGCCTGAGACGATCCTTGATCCCGCGCTTGCAAGCGCTGGATCCGGACTTGAATCTGGCGAAAGAAGGATATTTTCGAATGGCGCCCGCGGGGGATTCGCGCGATCCGTATCCGAACGTCGGCGTGCGCGCATTGGAGTTTCCGCGATGGTTCGTGTGCCAAAACTGCCGACGGCTGGCGCGAGCGTTGGATGGATTCGAGGAACATAAGGAGCGGTATCGCCATCAATGCGCGAAGAACAAATGGTCGGGCGCGGTGCCGGTGCGATTCGTCGCGGCGTGCAAACGGGGGCATTTGTCGGACTTCCCGTGGAGATCGTTTGCGCATTTGGAGCGCGAAGGGGGCGACTGCGACCGACCGGAATTGTACCTGAGGGAAGAAGCAATTGGCGATATTGGTCGGATCATCGTCTCGTGCAAGAATTGCGAATCGTTTTCGCCGATGAGCAAAGCGACGATCTTGCCGCTTGGCTGCACGGGGGATAGGCCGTGGCTGGGTGGGCGAGCGGCAAACGAGCCGTGTGAATTGCGAATGGAGTTGCTGGTGCGGACGGCATCGCACGCGTATTTCGCGCAGGTGGTGAGTGCATTACGCTTGCCGGAGCCGAAGCCGGATCCGCTGCGGCAACGATTGCAGGACAAAGACGTATGGAAAGCGGTGCAGAAAATAACCAGCCCGGCGCAGCTTTCGATGATTGTCGACTTGATGGAGCACGTGGCGAATGCGGTGCGTGGAGCGTCGCCGAACGAAGTGCTGGCCGCGATTGCGGCAGAGAATGCAGCGACGACGACGACGGCAGAGCGTCCATTGCGGAGTGCGGAATACGAGCGAATCACGAGAGCGCCGGTCGATGAATTGGGAATCGTGATGGAATCGAACGAAGAGTTCGCCGCGTTCCGGGTGCCTCCGAAGAAGATTGATTTGCCACCAGGTGTACGCGGATTGGTAATCGTGCCAGAATTGCGCGAAGTGCGAGTGCAGGTGAGTTTTAGCCGATTCGATTCGATCGAAGCGAACTTGCAGGGTGAATACGATTTCAAGGATCGCAAAGTAAAGCCATCGGCCTTGACGCTGCCGACGGGCAATGAAAAATGGTTGCCGGCGGCGGAGGTGCGGGGCGAAGGGATATTCGTGGAGCTCGACCCCGAGCGATTGGCGAAATGGGAGAAAAGCGACCCGGTTCAGCGGCGAGCGGAGCAACTGCTGAAGGCATTCGAACGAGATGTGATGGGGTTCTTCCCGGGCATCAGGTTTTTCTTGCTGCATTCGTTGTCGCATCTATTGCTCACGGCGGTAAGTTTGGAATGCGGCTATGCAGCAAGCTCGATTCGGGAACGAATCTATTGTGGCCAAGCTGAAGACGACGGACCCGATATGGCGGCGGTGATGCTGACGACGGGAACGACGGGGAGCGAAGGGACATTGGGCGGGCTGGTGGAAGAGGGGCGACGCATTCGGCATCATTTGCGTGAAGCGTGGGACTTGGGGCGCCTATGCTCGAACGATCCGGTATGTGCGGCGCACGATCCGAATTCGCAATCGAGCGATCGGCGAACGGAGGGCGCGGCGTGTCACGGGTGTTTGTACATTGCGGAATGCTCGTGCGAGCGATTTAATCGCTTCCTGGACCGAGCATTGGTGGTACCGACGATTGGTAATGACCCAGCGCTGGCATATTTCCCGGAGCGGCCATGACGGCGAGCTTGAAGCACGTGAGCACGACGGTGCTGGCGGAATTGCGCGGGGCGATATCGTCGGGGGTGTTGCGCGCGCCGGTAAATCGCGCGTCGCTGGTGGGATTTGGAATTCGGCATCAGATCGACGCGGTGGAACAAGCGCTTGGGGGGCACAAGTCGGCGGCGTGCTTGGCCATTCTCGAAGTAGCGCTGGCTGAGCGTGAGGATCGCAAACCGGCGCCGGAGGTGGTCTGGACGGGCCCGGAGGGTTCGGGCGGAAAAGCGCGAGACACGGTGGTGGTATTGCGGTCGTTATTCGAGGGAGCGCGGGAGAGCGTACTTTTGGCGGGATACAGTTTCGATCACGCGACGGATGTATTGGCGCCGTTGTATGGGACGATGGTGGAGCATCATGTGAGCGTGCGGTTTTTCGTGGACATACCGCAGATTGCAAGGAATGCGGACCAGAAAACGCACCTCGAGAAATGTTTAGGCGGCTTTCTGGCGGCGAATTGGCCATTCGGTCATCCGTGTCCCACGATTTATTATGATAAGCGAGCGCTGGAGCCGGGGCCGCCGTATTGCAGTCTGCATGCGAAATGCGTAGTGGTGGACGGGGCGAAAGCATTCGTATCGAGCGCGAACTTCACGCAGCGGGGGCAGGAGCGAAATATCGAGGTGGGTGTATTGATCGAGGATGCGAACTTTGCGAGCTTCCTGGGCGAACAATGGCTGGGGTTGATCAAGGCGGGGTTGGTGCGGGAGTACGGGGCATAATCCAGGCCAGCCGACCTCGTAACGGCTTTCGAGAAGGCGTTGTCGATCCCCGCTGGCAATCATAGCTGGGGACTATTGCATTCAAATGGATTCCGCTTCAGCCGCCGGAGCGTGAGACGGCTGGTCGACGAGACTCGGATCGCGCTTGCGCCCAATCTCACCGGCACGGCTGAGCGCCATACGGAAAAGAACGGGACCAATCATCTCGTTGATGACGATGGTGCCCAAAATGAGCGTCGCGGCATCAGGTCCCCAAGGCTTGAAGGAAGACGCGACGAGATTGGCTAGGCCAATGGCAATGCCCGCTTGTGGGAACATGCCGAAAGGTATTCGGCGCGCAACTTCTGGGTCGACTTTGGCGACATGCCCGCCAAGACGCGCACCCCCGTAAATGCCGACCGCGCGAACAATCGCCGCAATTGCTGCATAAGGCGCTACGGTAACAAACGCATGCAAATGCACTTCGGCGCCGACGACAGCGAAAAAGACTGCATACGTAGGCATCGCGGCAACTTGCGTTTCATGAATGACTTCGTGACCGCTGACCGGGCTGATGTTTTCGAGAAACAAGCCCGCGGACAAACCCACGAGCAGCGGGTCGATATGTACCGATCGTCCACCTTCGGCGACGACGAACAGCACAGTGAAGACGAATAAACCGACGCGCTGGTGCACTCGACGAATGTAAAGCGCCGATACCAGCCCGACTCCAATACCCGCAGCAATGGATCCGAAAATGTGCACCGCCAGAGCGCCAAAAATGGAACTCGATCCCGCGGTAGGAAAGACGGCGTGCGCAATGGATTCCGTGAATGAAAATGCAATGACGATCGCGAGATCGGCGAGCACGACGATCGACAAACACATTTCGCTGAGCGGCCCGGCTGCTCGCGTTTCGGACAAGATACCCATTACGACCGCTGGCGACAGCGCACACAGCACAGTCGCGCAAACGAGCGCCACAGTGAGACGTTGAGGTGTGGTCATCACCGCGGTGAATTCAATGCGTCCCAGCACGAATGCGAACAGGCCAAACAAGAGTATGAACGTGAAAAGCAGGCCAAAGGCGCTCACAATGCCAATACTGCGAATCTTGCTGCGAAGATTGGCGAAATTGAGTTCGCATCCGGCCGTGAGCGCAATGAGACCCACGGCGACTTTCTTCACGATCGAAAGATCTTGAAGCATCGTGGGCGTGATGAGCCGCAAGACTTCAGGGCCGAAAATCGCGCCGCAAAGAATGAATCCCGTTAGATGCGGCAAACGTAACGCATGAAAAATGTGCGCCGTCTGCATTGCAGCCAAAAGCAAAAAACCGAATGCAAGCGTAGCACCAGAGCCCGTAATCGGGGAATCGGCCGGTAAAAACGAGCGCGCAGCAAACGCAATGCCAGCCACGAGCACGAGGACAAGACCAGCTCGAATCATGGCGATACCTCCTCGTTACTCGATTTAGACTCGTTTTTCAGCACCTGTCGTGTCTCGACAGGAACGACCGTCACCGGAAGCGGCGTGAGGTCCGCCATTTTACGCAAACGCCATTCCAAAATACGCACGACGACTTCCGAAAGCACGCCGCCAATGATGACGGCATTGATCGCCCATCGAACTCGCTCGGATCCGTGCCCCTCGTAAAGCGTCGTGGCACTGACGATGACCACGATCGAAATGGGACTCTGCGGCGCCAATGCAAGCGCGAGCAACCGCGCCGATGGCAATCCTTTCGGCCCCACTCGCTTGGACCAAATCGCTCCCAATCGTTTGCCCGCAACTCGTGCCAAGACAAACGCCGGCGCAAGCACCCAACCCTGCCATTCTCCAGGGCGCCAGGTCGCTCCGACCACCAACAAAAAGATGAGATAAATGGGACGCTCGACCGTCAACAACTTCGCACGAAGATCATCGAGATCTCGCATGGGAAGGTTGGCCAAAAGCGCCCCGGCAATGGCACAAATGACCGGCACGCTGAGCGCCAAATACCCAGCAACCCCCGCCGACAATGCAACCGCTCCCAACAAGAGCGCCAATTCTTCGGCCGCATTACGTGCCCCGCGAAGCAATACGTACGTAACGATTCCCAATATGCCGCCAAGACCGAGCGTCACCAAAAACCACGCGCTCGGAGGCAATACCCAACGCGTCACCGCCACCGCTTCGACCGGTCGAAAATATATCGCTACAACACCCAAAACCGCCAATCCTACGACTTCATCGACGCTCGTCACTTCGTCGATCATTCGCGCGGCCTTTTCACCCACCCGCCGCTGCCATACCTCAAAACTAATCGGCGCGCTCGGTGCCGCACACGCCGCCAATACCAATGCGTCACGCGCAAAGTCAGCGTGCTCCCACGGCACGCCCATTCCAACAAGCGCCATGCCGCATAACCCCGCCGTCGTCAGCATCGGTACGACCGATTCGAGCGCAATCACCGGCCCAAGCGACGCAGGAAATGAATCGAGCTTGCGTACATCGAAATGTAAGCCCACGACAAACCCAACCCAACCCAGACCAAACTCGAACGCAGGCTTGAGATCGCTCAGGATTTCAGGCGTGAGGATTCTCACGGCGTCCATCGAGAAAATCGCACCCATGCCCAAAAAGGGCAAACCAGCAGAAATAAGGACCGTAACGCCCAATCGACGCTCTAAATCCTTGACTTTGGGTTGCGCCAGCAAAACGGCTAGGCCGAACGCAAGCGCAAGCCCAATTACAACTCGTGGGAGTCGTTCCTCGGTCATGGGTTGGCCGAGTATCGGTCAGAAACGCTCGTATGCCTCAGGAAAAATGCACACCGAGCCAGAAAACGACGCGAAATCAAGGGCGCGCGTCACGCCACGGAACGTAGATCAAGGTTTCGCCAGATTTTTCGCTCGAGTAGGAACGCTTCAGGAGCGCGTCGAGCGAGAGGCAGGCGTGCGCGAACGAGGTCGAGTTGCGGAAACAGGTCGCCCCGTGTCCGGCGCTGCCGAGGGCAAGGGGCTTATCGAACGAGCACGAATCAAGCTGCCGTCGGCTTCGATCTCCACGCCAAGCGCTCGACATCGACGCACGAGCCGCTCGATGTCGACATCGGGTCCGATGAGCAATCCCGCGGGCGGCGAAGGATCGATGAACATGTCCGCGGCAGGACGACGTGTTCGAAGCAGCTCGCGAACTTCCTGGTCCTCAATCCACAGAAATCCCGATACAGGCACGAACGTGGCCCGACCCAGCACAACGCCCGCTTGTTCAAGCATCTGCGAAATGCTGTCCGGCAATATCGCGACGGCTTCGATTCGTGCGCGTAATACGTCACTTTCAAGACCCGTCGACAACGCGCGAGCGACCGAGGCCGAAGCAATCACGAGATCGAGTTTGTCCGTTATACGACTGACCTCGGCAAACGGAACGAGCGCCAAGACATGCGCGACTCGCGTGGCGGGATGAATCTGCAACATGTGTGAATCGATGAATTGGCTGCTCGCTGTGTCGACCACAGGATCGACGCCGGAAAGAAGCGCACGACCTCGCGGCGTCAAACGCAAAGCAATGCCGTCATCGGAATCTCCATCGCTACCAAGATCCAAGACGCCGAGCGCTGGCAACGATTCGAGCGCAATGCGACGAATGATCTCGTTTACGTCAATCGCATCGATGACCATTCGCTCGGCCCAACGACGCACCAAACGCTCGACACCACCAATGCGATCGTCCGCGGCGAGATAACCGCGGAGCGAAGACCACGGCACCCATCGACCTTCACCAAGCTCTTGCAATGCATCGATGACCATTTCTCGTAGGCCACCGATGGGACTGGATTCGCGCACTTCCGAAGCCACTCGCAACACTTCGCGCTCGGGCCGAGCCTCGTCCCACGCACCACCTCGACGCCACGTGCTGAACAGCACGCGCGTAAGCTCTCGAATCGCAAAGGATCCTGGAGGCGTCACCGTCGACGCGGCCGAAGACTCCCAAAGACCAACGGCACGCGAAAGAGCCGCCGACAGCGCTACGGCCTCCACGTCGCGACCGAAACGTTGCGACAAACGAACGAGCAACGAACGCGGCGTACCCACGCCAGCTCGAACTTCACCACTCGCCCGATTCTCACCGTTTGATTCACGCACAGCAAACGCGAGGCCCACCGCAAGCATCGCCGGATCGGATCCAAACCGCGCACGCCGGGGAGCGTGATCTTCTTCGAGCACGAACGAACGAATCTGCGCGCGCCGAGCTTCACGCAACTTGCGACGCTCCGCTCCGACGATGTGCCCGATTTCAGTTGGAATGACGTGTCGATTGGGATGAATCGGAATCAAAAAAGCGCGACGCTCGAGGGCAAATCCAGCACCTCGACGACTCGCCGTAACACCCGAAGCACCACGCAAACGCATCGGCTCACGTTCGAGATCGAGCAGCTCTTGCGTATCGACTTCGCCACCCACGGCATCGATCGATTCGAGCAGGCGACGTTCTGTTGGCGCTAGACGCGTCATTTCGAGCTTCAAGCGCTCGTTGTCGGACAAATGCTGCCAAGCCACTTCGAGAGACAAGGCGATGGGCGGAGTTGCGGGACGGCCAAGGTAATGCGCGGCGATTGCACTGACGGACTCGAACGAAGCTTGCGCAAGCAGGGCACGCAAAGCTCGCGGGTCTTCGCCTTCCCACGACTTGATCTGCACGAGAAACGCGATCGGTAAAACAAGCTCGATCCCCGCGTCGACCTTGCGGGCATACACCACGCCACGCGCCACGAGCGGCTCGAGCCCCGTCGGTAGCGACGACACGACGAGCGTTCCGCCCGCTTCGGCCACGCGATGCAGAAGCTCACGACTTGCCGGCTGCAGACGCGACGGATCGCGCACGTCGGGAATGCCCACGAGCGCCCGAGCGACCTGGGACGGAGGATCAATGCGCTTTTGCGGGTCGATCTTGATACCGAGACGACGAATGAGCGCGGTCAGCTCCGAAGGGGGCAACGCACGCAAAATGTGATCGAGACGCCGAAGCGATCCAGTTGTTTCGGCGTCGATGGGATCATCCGCAACGGCGGCAAGCGCGGCATTCGCCCCAACGACCAAGCGAGACCCGCTTTCATCCTGTCGTCCGCCGTTGGAGCTCATGGATCACCTACGAGACACAAGGGTTTGCACAGTACGTCGAACGACGCTCAGGCCCTCGTCCGACACTACACGACATAACCAGGAGCGACACCCGGAAAATCACAGTGGTCATCGTTTTTCCTGGACAGACTGAGCGAAAGATTGCCTGGCAGGGTCGGTCTTAACAAACCCAAACGATCGATGCCGCGGGCTGTGTGCGTATTTGCACTCCCCAGGGTACGTTCCGGAAAAACTCCTCGGGTCGGAGTGAAGTCAGGAGATGCCGGACCTGCATTACCCGTCTACGATGGATTGCGGAGGAAATGTGATTCTACGTGATGCCGTCCATGGTCTCGTCGCGTTCGAAAGCGAAGAGGATGCAATCGTTCCGCGACTACTCAACACACGCGAATTGCAACGTCTTCGTAGAATCCGTCAGCTCGGCCTGACTTCGCTCGCTTATCCAGGCGCCGAGCATTCGAGGTTTTCCCACGCGATCGGGGCCGCGCACGTGATGAAGCTGCTACTCGCGCGGCTACGGCAAATCGATGGCGATCTGCCGTTCTGGCAACGCGTGACGAGTGAGCGGGCTCGTGACGCAGTGGCCGCGGCTCTGCTCCACGACGTGGGACACGGACCCTTGTCGCACTTGTTCGAAACCGCCATGCCCGGCGCGGTCGAACACGAAGAATGGACCGTACGCATCCTGCTGGATCCATCGTCCGAAGTGCACCACACGCTCGCTGCGGATGATCCGGGTTTGCCCCGTCGCGTCGCCGACTTGATCCTGGGCAAACACGAGCTGCCTTATCTCGCGCGCGCGGTCAGCGGCACGTTCGACGTCGATCGTTGTGACTACCTCCTGCGCGATGCTCACGCGACCGGCGTGCGCTACGGCGACTACGACTTGCCGTGGCTTCTGCGTAGCCTTCGCTTCAGCGAGCCAGGTGGACCGCCAGGACATTCGGCACCGTCACTTGCCATCGACGGACAGAAAGGCATCGTCGCGATCGAATCGTTTTTGCTCGCGCGGTACTTCATGTTCCAACAGGTCTACTTCCACAAAGCCACGCGTTCGGCCGAATGGATGATCGGTGCGATCTTGCGACGTGCCTTGGCCGTCGTCACCGATGGAACTCACCTTCCCGTGTTGCCCGAAGCGATCGCCGTCATCGCGAGCGGTGATGCACTGTCGCTCGAGCAATACCTGGAGCTCGATGACCAAGTGCTGCTCGGGGCCATTCACGCCTGGGAGAACGCGAAGGATCCGGTGCTGGCAGATCTCTGTCGCCGCCTTCGTGCACGCGCGTTGTTCAAAACGATCGAGCTTACCCCCGACGCGCGACGCGAAGAGTCATCCCACGCATTCGCTTGTCCGGACGAACCTACGCGAGCGCGCGCGCTCGCAACGGCAAAAGAGATCGCGAAGAGCGCAGGGCTCGATCCAGACCTTTACGTGGGACTCGATATCGCCTCGGACATGCCCTACTCAGAGGACGATTCGCTGCACGTGGTGTTCCCTGGAGGCAAACCAAGACCACCTTCGGAAGTGTCGTTCTTGCTCGACAGACTGCGCAACGAGACACTGACGCGATGCCGAATCATCTTCGCTCCGGAGCTTCGTGACGCGATGCGGGAGGCGTTGATCCATTGAAGTCGCGACGGCAAAAAACGCTCGGCGTCATCGTCAGAGCGGTGAGTCTGAGTCTGAGTCTGGTCGCACCAGCCCTCGCGTTCGCAGCCGAGGGAGACGGTGCATATGGCCGGTACGATGGCGACCTCGATCTGCGCATCGGCGCAGGCGTGGCGATCAATCGCGAAGGCCCTGCACTAGCTGCACATGCCTCGGCCTTGTTGCTGTCGTCCGCAGGCTTGTACGTGCACTACGTGGATGCGTTCGATGACACGCGTGTCACGACGCGATCGATCGCAGCGGGCTTCGTCATCGAACCGCTTTTCCTGGCGCGCACGGCATTCAATCTGCAGTTCGGTCACTCACGAGGCGATCTGCTGCTCGATTCGTTCGCCATCGGCCTAGGAGCCTACTGGGCCTTTCCAACAGCTCCGACAAACCCGCTCAAAGAACCGGGCCTCGAGTTCTCTCTTGGCTTCGGTATCCCGCTTTTTGCTTCGGCAACGGGCCCCGTGCTCGGCGTGCGCGGAGCTTTGCGAGCAAGCTCCGCAGCGATGTCAGGAGCGGACAAGCTCGACGTGATGGAGCAAGGCGCGATGGTGTCGATCACGCTGACCTGGCGACATCTGGTGACGTCGCACTTGGCGGATACACACGATCGCAACGTGGCGTCGAGACGAGCTGATTATTGAGATCTGTCCATGGCGACATCGGTGTCACCCATGGCTTCTCGCACGGACGTTGCGAGGGCGCAGGAGAGCGCCTGACGCTTCTGTGCGGCGACGACTTTTTCATCCATGACGACGCCACTCATCTTGAGATCGGCATCGACCGTACGCCTAAGTCGAACGACGAGCTTGCCATCGGACAGCCGCCAGATGCCGACACGTGACGGATGAGGAACGGCTCGCAGGGCTTCGCTCTTGGAGCTGCCTTGCGGCACGTTCAAGTTGTCGACGGGCTCATCGATGACGACGGCAAAGTACTGGCCCCTCGCGAGCATATCGATCGCGACGGGAAGGTCGTCTTTCGATGTGTCGTCGAAGAACGCGACGAGAGCGCGGAGCTTGAGTTCTCCATCGGCGTCTTGAACGCCGCGGATCCAGTCATCGGACAGGATGCGCAACGATCGATACGCAACGCGCAAGTTGTAGGGTTGCGCGGGCAGAGCGCATCGATCGAGTTCGTTGCAGATCTCGCCGACGGCGCATTCACGCGTGCGTTTGCATTCTTTGCCGGAGAGCTGGTTCTTGTTGTCGGCGCGGAAGAGGCACGCCGTGAAGCCATCGCGAAGCGAGTCGTTGGCGGCTTTGCGTAACGCGTCGGATGATGAGGCTTGTTCGAGGTCGAGTCGGAGGTAGATGCCTGGTTTGTCCAGGAACTTCCACGACTGGAGGAGGTCTTTCTCGACGACTTCGCCGCCGGGGTCTTTGGCGAGTTCGAGCGACCAGCGTTCGATTTTTTCGCGGAGAGGAAACCAACGCGGTCCTAACTCGCCAACGACGGCGCGCTGGCGAGCGAGGAGGTTGCTGCGAGTGGATTCGACTTCCGCCTGGCTTCGTTTCCAGTGGACGATGCCGGTGACGGCGAGGACGATAGCGGACCAAGCCCAGAACTTCGTCGAGGGATAGCGTACCTTGCCGGTGACGCGGTCCTGCTTGGATTGGGCGAGGGACGGGAGGCCTCGCGGACGTTCATCCGCGTTGGGCGGCATGAGGCTTTCAGCCTCCCTTGGGGAGCTTGCCGACCATGAAGCTGACGTTCGGGTAACCAGCGAACGCAGCGGTCTGGAAGACGCTCTTGACAACGAGTGCGGGGACGTTCTGGTCGACCTGGAGGATGCAGACGCCGGGGAAGGGTTTGTTGGGCCCTGAAATCGTCTTCCAGAGTTCGCGCTTGTTCTTCAAGATCGTGAAGAGTTCGTCGATTTTCTGCATGCGGCCGAGTTCTTCGATGGAGCGCGTGGAGCCTGCGAGGACGCCGTCGACGAGGATCTGGTTGCCGTTCACAGCGACCATGGGCGCGTCGATGATGTCTTCGACGTTCTCGGCTTTGGGTAGTTTGACGTTCTTGTCGACGGCGATTTCACCGGAGGCCGAGAACGACATGAGCAAGAAGATGACGGTGGTCATCAAAAAGTCGATGAAGCTGACGAGGTTGAGGGCGGCACCGCCACCCCTTCTGCCGTGGCCGTTTACCTTGTCATTAACGAACTTCAACGTGATCCCGTGCATCAATCGTCGTCCGGGCTGATGGATGACGTGTGCATGCGGGTTGTGGTGTTTGGAAGGCCCGTGAGATTTTCCGCCACTCATCGCAGATGCTCCTCAGCGAACGGAGAAAGTCATGTTGAAGACGGGGAATTCCTTGTCACCGTCGGGGAGTTTGACTTGGCGCCTGGTTTTGTAGAGCGCGTCGAGCACGGCGATGATCTCCTTGAAAGGAGTGCGGTTGTCGCTGTGCATGATGGCCTGATCGAACTTCTTGTCGCTCGGATCGCGATGGCTGCCATTTGTCTGCCACTCGGTTGCGATCTTATTCCCCAGCTCGGTGTACCGAATGGCGGCGCCGTCAGAGCCCGAGTCCTTGGGGACGCGAATTTCACTGACGACCGTTGCGCCTTGCTTCCAGATGAGAGCGAAATCGGTTTCGCCGATGTGCAAGTTCAGCACTTTTTCGGGCGTTTGGGGCGTGATCTCTTTGTCGGGATTCGGAGGTCCCGGGACTTGAGCGTCCGCGTTCATGCGGGAGTTGGTGACCCAAACTGCGGTAATCAAGAGGAACGCGATCGTGCACATCAACAGGTCGATGAAGGGGACCATGTTGATTTCCGCGTTGGTTGCCTTCTTTTTCCCATCCCCGCCGCCGACATCTACGCCACCCATGCTGAGCCTCCTACAACGCTCGACGCCGCGAGCATGTTGGTCGGGGATGCTTACGCGTCCCCGTATACTGCCAATCACCTCGCGCTCATGGCGAGGACGCCTATTTCGACCGCCGTGAGACGTAGGAAGTTCCCAGAAAAAAACTTGCTACGTCTTACGAACTCAGACCGAACATTCAACGAACCAACGAACCAACGAACCAACGAACCAACGAAGAAGGGGCAGTTCCGGCGCAGGAACTGCCCCCTAGGTCGTCAAGCAGCAGCTTGACCCGCGTTGACGTTGACCTTCTGGCGGTTGGACACGACGAGGTTGAGCACCATGACCGATGCCTCGTTGATGTCGTCTTCGATCTGTTGCGTCTTGCCGTTGAGAACGGCGAAGCCGATGAGGCCCAAGATGGCGACGGCGAGACCGAAGGCCGTGCAGTTCATGGCTTCGGAGATGCCTTGCGCGAGAACGCGCGCCTTTTGGCTGGGATCGACGGACTCACCACCGACGGATCCGAAGGCCATGATGAGACCCGTGACGGTCCCGAGAAGACCCGAGAGCATGGCCAGGTTGGCGAGAAGGCCGAGGTACGCGGTACGCGCGCTGAGCTTCGGCAATTCGCGAAGCGCAGACTCGTCCATTGCCGCTTGAACCTCTTCGTCAGGGCGATTCACCTTGACAAGGCCAGCCTGCACGATGCGGGCGAGCGGCGCGTTCGCAGCCGAGCACATCTTGACGGCCTTCGCGACGTCCCCAGCGAGGATGCACTTCTGCATCGTGGCGAGGAAGACGTCCTTGTTGATCGCGGAGCCAAACAAGTAGATCGCGCGCTCGACGATGATGCCGATCGTGAGGATCGACCAAAACAAGATGGGCCACATGCCCCATCCACCCTCTTTGAAGTGCTCGTACATCGCGTGCATTTATTCGTCCTCCAGCTTGCGCCTCTCGTCCATTTGGGGCCGAGGTGTCGCCCTCTATGTGAAAACCTTTTCGGTTCGAATGCGGCAGGTTCAGCGACGTTCTTCGTGCGATCGCGCTGTTCGTCGCGGCCTCGCACCCCACATCGTGTGCAAGGCGATCGGCCAAGGCATCCAGCGATCGAGACGCTAACCGAGCGGCGCGCCTTCACGCAAGTAGCGTGTTGTGACTTTTTCCGTCGACCCCGCTCGCGCCGCCTTCACGCCTGCATCCATGTTGCTTGCGTGAAGTTCGATTCGTCTGGGCGGGCGCATCTTCGCGACTCTGACCCTACCTAGTCAAGCAGATTTGGTCTGGATCTCGAATGCGTGCGTCTTTTGCAAAGCTTCTGGAAGGATCCAGCAGCAACAAACTTTTTGCGACGGGCTCGGAGGCGTTTTTTTGTGGAAGCAACAAGCACGCTCCGATTGCTCGGCCGGCGGCCCCCCCCGCGATCCAAGCGCTAGCAAGTCCTTCTCACTGCGCATTGCTTGCCTCGGTGATCGAGCCACCGCTATAGTCGCGACGCTCGCGCGCATTCATTCGCGCGAAAAGCTCGGTAGACTCTCGTCAGGACGCTTCGAGCACATCGGAAGTAAGCAGGAAGAAAGGACCGCGAGGATGCGTCACCTGTTCATGTTGGCGGCTGAAGGTGGTGGAAGCGAAGTAGGGATGTGGGCGGCCATCAGGGAAAACCCCACGTTCCTCGTGATGAACGTGGTCGTCTCCGCCATCGTGCTGACCATCATCATTGAGCGCACGTACTTCCAGCTCGACCGCTACCGCGTCAACTCCAAAGAGTTCTTCGTCCAGATCAAAAAGCTCGTCGTCGCCGGCAACATCGATCGCGCCATCAAGCTGTGCGACGCGGGCGACTACCCGATCCTGCAGCTCGTCAAAGCGGGCCTGACGCAAGCAAACAAAGGTGCCGACGAGATCGATGCGTCCCTCAGCGAGAAGCTCTCCGAGCTGAAGCCCGCTGCGGAAAAACGCATCGCAACGCTCTGGTCCCTGGCGAACATCGCGACGCTCATCGGCCTCATCGGGACCGTCTCGGGTCTGATCAAGACCTTCGCGTCCATCTCGGCGCCTGGTTTGTCCGCGGCTGTCAAGCAACAAATGCTGTCGAACGGCATCGCCGAAGCCATGTACAACACCGCCTTCGGTCTCGGCATCGCCGTGCTCTGCATGATCGCGCATCTGCTGCTTCACGGTCGATCGAAGAACATTCAGCACGACCTGGAAGCGACCACGGAGCGTGTCTTCAACTTGCTCACCATCAGCAAGCCGAACGTCTAGAGCGCACGGGCCATGGCAGAGAACAACGATGCCCCGTTAAGCCCCGCGCAAAGATCGCGCATCCGGCGACTGTCGCGGCCGCACGAGCCGTCGCCAGGCGAAGAAGCGGGCGAACTCAATATCGTCCCCTTTCTCGACATCATCATGAACGTGATGATGTTCGTGCTCGCCTCCGTCTCGGTCACGTTCATCACGTCGATCGACACCACGCCTCCCGCCATCGGCGGCAAAGGACGCAGCGACGTCGCCAGCAAAGCCCTCAACTTGTCCGTGTTCATCGCCGACAAGGGCATCTCGCTGAAGACGTCGAGCGGCAACATCGCGCCTGGTTGTCAAGGCGTCGGCGCGGGCATGACCATCCCCATGACCAACGTCGGTGGCGAGCCGAGACACGATTTCGCCGCCATCACTACGTGCGCCAAAAAGCTCAAAAACGCCGCGCCCGAATTCAAAGAGGAAACGCAGGTGACCATCACCGCGAACCCCTCCGTCGAGTACGGGATCATCATCGACACCATGGATGCACTCCGTAAAGACGGCGAAGAAGAGCTGTTCTCGGATGTGCACTTCGGCGTTGCGGGAGCAGGACGATGAGTACCGGACAAACCCCCGCGAAGTCGCAACAAGCCAGCATGGTCCGCTACAAGGCGGCGCTGCGCAAAGCCATCAGAAGAAACGCCAAAGACCCCGAGATCGACTTCCTCAACATCACCGCGATGCTCGACCTGATGACGATCATCCTCGTCTTCTTGCTCAAAAGCCTCGCGTCTTCCTCCGGCGCAATCCCTCAGTCCGACGACTTGCGCCTGCCCGTCTCCGTGATGACCGGCGAGCCTGCCGATGAAGGCGTGCTGGTCATCGTATCGAAAACGCAAATCTTGGTCGGCGAACAATCCACTCCCGTGGTCAAACTGCCGAGTCGCGAACAGCTAGGACAAACCGGCATCGACGCGAAGTACAAACGCGGCGGGCCGAACGATCTGTTCATCGTGCCGCTCGGCAACGCGCTTCAACACGCACGCGACATCGACAAAGCCGTGCGCACCGCCAAAGGCCTCAATCCAAACTCGTCCGAGGCCCTCGTCGTCGTCGACAAAACCATCCCCTACAGGGTGCTCATCGAAGTGCTGTTCACGCTCGGACAGAGCGAGTTCGGCAAGTACCACCTGATGGTGATGAGCAAGAATTGATGGGCTTTCTTCTTTCCGACGCGCCGTTCCCCGTTGGCGCATCGGAAAGAAGGACCAGCCGTCAGTCGACCGCGAACAACTCCTCGAGATCCGACTTCGTCAGCTTCTTCGCGCCACCCTGATCTTCGCTCAGCACCGAAGCCACCAAGTCCCGCTTCTTCGCCTTGAGCTGCAAGATCTTCTCTTCGATCGTTCCCGCTGCCACGAGCCGATACGCCGTCACCACCTTGGTTTGTCCAATGCGATGCGCTCGATCGGTCGCTTGCTGCTCGACCGCCGGATTCCACCACGGATCGAAGTGAATGACCGTGTCCGCCGCGGTCAGGTTCAAGCCAGTTCCACCTGCCTTGAGGCTGATGAGGAACACTGGAACGGTCGGATCATTCTGGAAGCGCTCGACACGCTCCTGACGATCCTTCGTCGACCCATCGAGATATTCGTACGGGACGCCGTCTTCCTTCAGCGCCTTCTCGATGATCTTCAACATCATCACGAACTGACTGAAGACGAGCACCTTGTGACCACCCTCGACGGCCTCCGAGATGAGTTCGCGTAGCGCCACGAGCTTGCCCGAGTCTTCGTCGGTAAATTCGCGCGGAAGCCCAAGCAAACGCGGATCGCACGCTGCCTGACGCAACCTCGTGATGCCTGCGAGAATATGAATCTGGCTCTTCGCCAAACCCTGTCGCTCGACCTCACCCAGCACCTGCGCACGCACTTCACGCGCAACCTGCATGTACATCGCTCGCTGGTCGCCCGAGAGATCGCAGATCTGATCGGTCTCGATCTTCTCCGGCAGATCCTTCGCCACCTCCTGCTTCGTACGACGCAGGATGAATGGATGAATGATCGCGCGTAGCCGCTGCGCGGTCTTGTAATCACCCGCCTCGATCGGCCGTGCCAAACGCGACTCGAACTTGTCGAGCGACCCGAGCAAACCAGGCGAAACGAAGTCGAAGATCGACCAGATCTCACTGAGCCGGTTCTCGATGGGCGTGCCCGTCAAAGCCAGCCGCCGACGTGCCTTCAAACGCTTCGCCGCCGCTGCCGTCGCCGACATCGGATTCTTGATGTGCTGCGCTTCGTCCAAGATCGCGTACGTCAGATCCAACTTCGACAAGAACTCTTCATCACGTCGCAAAAGTGCGTAGCTGGTGATGACCACCTCGGCCTCTTGCACTGCCTCGATTTGGTCTTTGCGATCCGCTCCATGCCAAAGCGAAACGCGTAGCGATGGAGAGAAACGCTCGAGCTCACGCTCCCAGTTCGTCACGACGCTGGTGGGCGCAACGATGAGCGTCTTGATGTGCTTCTCTTCGTGTTTGATCGCCAAAAGCAGCGCGATCGTTTGAACGGTTTTGCCAAGACCCATGTCGTCGGCAAGCACGCCGCCCGAGCCGATGTCGTGGATGAACTTGAGCCAGGACAAACCGTCTTCCTGGTACGGCCTCAAGGTAGCCTTGAGGTTCCGAGGTTTCTTGGTGGCCTCGATGGAGCCGATGTTCGACAGCTTCTGGAACAGCTCGCGAGCAGCAGCCGAAACGTTCGTGCTGCTGGCATGCCCGAGCAGTTCTTGAATGCGCCCAGCATGTGAAAGCGGAAGCTTGCCACTCTTGCCAGAGGCCGTGATGAGCTCGATCTCGCGGTCGAGCATCGCGCGGACCGTGTCGGCATCGAGCGTGGCGAACGAGCCGTCCTCGAGACGCACGTAGCGCTTGCCCTCGGCCAAGCATCGCCGCAGTTCGTCACGGTCGACGGCAACGCCTTCGCTCTCGAACGAGAGCCTGACACCGAGCCAATCGACGCCGCTCGTGACCTTCGCGAAAGCACCGATGGGCTTGCTGCGAACCTGGGTGTCGACGAGGTCCTCGGGGACGAACAAGTCCCAGTCCTCGGGAAGCTCGGCGAGCCCTTCACTCCAGAAACGAATGGCCGCATCGCCGGTGGCAAGGAAGCCTTGGCCTGAGTCATCGGTACGAAGTCCGAGCGCCGAAAGCTTGGCCGCTGCGTCTTGTTGAGCCGCGATGTCGACACGCACGCAACGCGCTCGCTTCATGCCTTCGTCAGGCGGCTGAACGAGCACGGGAGGCGTGATGCCATCGGCGCGAACTTGCACTTCTTCATCGCCATAAGCAGCCGAAAGCTGCACACGTGCCTCGACAAGCGATCCTCCCGCACGCATGCGGAACGTCGGAGCCAAGTCGACGACATCGACGATCTGCGCCAAGTCCGGAAGCTCGGCACCGATTTCGAGCGCGACCTTGGGGAGGCCCTGCATGATGATGCGCACGAGATCGCGCATCGGTTCTCCAATCGTTGGAGAACGAAGGAGTCGTCGCATGGCCGCAGGCGAAACACGTTTGTCGATTCTGCGCGCGATGCCTTCTTGCGTATCGATGTGCCAACCCGGCCATCCCTCGAACCAGCCACCTTGAAGGAGCGAGAAGCGGCGTCTGTCGGCAGACCGTTCGAAGCTTGTTTTGACGATGATCGTGTCACCTCCGACGGTTTCGAGATCAAACCGCGGACGTAGAGCATCATCGCCAAAACGAAGCTGCATGAGCGCGGGCTCGAGCAGCACGCGCTGGCCTTCGAGGAGGGGGAGCAACTCGGAGACGTCTTCACCACGCACATCGACGGATGGATGACGCGGGTTGCCACTTTCGAGGCGTGCGAGCACGCGGAGCGCATCGCGATCGGGCGTGGGAACGAGCGCTTGCCATGCGAGTGCAGCGGAAGGAAGAATCGGTTGCCGCACGTCGGCATCGAGCACGGTGACGGTGAGCGCACCTTGTCTGACGTGCAGTCGAAACTCGACACGACGAGCGCCGCCGATTCCTTCGGGAGGCAGCCATGCACCAATGCCCGTCTGCTTTGCAGTGGGCTCGATTGGCGGCGCCGAGAAGTTTGAATTCGCGTTTGATCCAGTAGGGATCATCGCCACAGCAGGCCCCGGATTGTTGGCCACTGGTTGCTGAACGCCATGACGCTCTCGTCGACGAACACGTTTGAGTGCATCCGCGCCCCCTGCGTGCGCCGGTTGATGATGATGCATCGGCGCGTGCGCGGGAGGAGTGTGACGTGGCTGCGTCCCTCGCGCCTGATCACGAAGCGTGATCAGCAGCGCGGCAACGTGCTTGCAGTGCTGACCTCCCTTGGAAAACGTCGGGCACGTACACTGGGACCTGATGCCATCGGGCGATAGCTCGACGCGCACGGGATGAGGTTCGGAGTCGCTAGCACGGACGACGCCGGTAGCGCTCATTTCGCGAACCTCGACATCCTCGACTACGCGACGTCGAAAGTACTCGAGCCCCCGCAGGAAAGTTCGCGCGCCGAGAAGGCGGCGAAGACCACGGTCGCTCAGGGTGGAAAGTGCGTCAGTAATAGGCGGCGGCACGTTGGATATGGCGGATGGGGTTTGTCCCGGACGTGCCAGAGCCGTCGAGCGCTCTCGCCACGTCCGATGCTGGTTTCACAGAAAGAACGGCAGAAAAACGATGGTGATGACAGAAAGCATTTTCACGAGGACGTGAATCGCGGGCCCAGCAGCGTCCTTGAGAGGATCACCAACCGTGTCACCAATGACAGCCGCGATGTACGTCGGGTTATCGATGCGCGCGCCAGTTTCGTCGACGAGGTAACGACCACCGTGGGCCCCCGTCACGATGTACTTTTTGGCATTGTCCCAAGCGCCTCCAGCGTTTCCGAGAAGGAGCGCGCTGAGGACGCCGGCGATCGTCGCAGCCATGATGAGCGCCGCGACCGCATCAGCAACGGCTAGAGGATTATCTTTCGTTCCAACAAAGCGCAAGCCCAGTCCGAAGAGTATCGGCACAACGGCACCAACGAGCGCCGGGACAATCGCCTGCCCAAGCGCTGCACGACTGCCAAGCTCCACACACGCGCTCGAGTCAGGTGGCGTGTTTGCCGGCCCGATATTGCGCTGACGACGCGCCTCTTCGAGCATGTGCCGGGCCGTTCGCAGCACACCACCAATGCATCGCGCGGTAAACCACGTTACGAGCAGCACTCCCACCACGGCCCCCAAATAAACCTCAGGCCGTCCCCACGAAATCGCACCGCCGACGTCTGCAGGACGCGCCGCTCCAAGCCTTCGGTTTGTCTCGTCCACCCACGCAGAGACGAGCAGCGCAGTTGCCAACACCGCCGCGACACTCGCATGCGCCTTCGTCAACGCCTTGGCCGTATTGCCCACGGCATCGAGCACCACCGTTCGTCCTCGAACATCAGGCCGTTCGCGCGCAATCGTCATCTCCACGATGCCGCTCGCGCTGTCGACGATGGAACCAAATCCATGCGCAGCAAGCACATACGCAGCCATGCCAAGCGTTCCCGTCATCGCGACAGCAACACCAAAAGCTCCTCCACCCACCAGCCCCGTGCGTGCACCAAGCACCTGTGCAGCCGCCACAGCGACGGCAACGATGAAGATCGGAACAAGCGCAGCCTCGAAGCCCAACGACACACCACGCAGCAAAGCAAGCGATGGACCGATACGCGCAGCCTCGGCGATCTCACGCACCGGCCGGTGTCGATACTCGGTGTAGTACTGCAGGACAAACAGCAGCAAGAGCGCGGTCACGATGCCAATCACGGCAGCACCGAAAAAGGGAAGCCAGTGCCGCCCAAGCAGCCACTTCGATGTCCCTGCCGTACCCACCGCAAAAAGCAGGGCCGTCACGTAGAGACCTCGCGAGATCGCGTTCATCGGATCTTCGCGATCGTCCGTGCGCACGACCATGACACCGAAGATCGCTGCCATCACTCCCAGCGCTCGGGTCACGAGCGGAAAGAGCATGATCGACATCGCGCTCGTGATGCCCTCGTTGGAGCGAAACAGAGCCGCTGCGACAAGCATCGCACCCAAGTTCTCAGCAACCGTCGACGCTAAAATGTTCGCCGATTTGCCCGCCGATTCGCCCGCACAATCGCCAGCAAGATCGGCAATCGTGGCCGGGTTTGTCGCATCATCCTCGGGCAAACCCCATTCCTTGCCAGCGAGATCCGCGCCAACGTCCGCACTCTTGGCAAACGTGCCGCCCGCCAGCTCAGCAAGAAGCGCCGCGAACGCTGCACCCAGCGGGTAGCCCGAAATGACGAATGGGATCTGTGGCACGAGCTGAAGTGCCGCCGCTGGCTCGGGCGAAAATCCACCCTTGAACGCAAAGACGCTCGCGAACAGGCCCGCAAGGCCCAAGAGCCCGAGCGATACGGCAAACAGCCCGGAAACGGCTCCACCGCGGATGGCGATTTGCAACGCGTGATCGAGTGACTTACGCGCGCCACTGGCCGCTCGAACGTTCGCACGCGTCGAGATCCACGAGGTCACATGCGCCGCAACCACCGAGGATCCGACACCGAGCGCAAACGAGATCGTGAGCCACACGCCGAGTTCGAGCGCCGGAAGAGGCTTGGCTTCGGCTGTTTGTCGAGCCAAACCGTAGGCCAAAAAGATCGCGCCGCCGAGCACCGCGGAGATGGCGAAGATCGTGCCTCGCATGCGCCTGGAGAACAGCTCGGCAGCTTGACGAATACGCAGCGCAACGCGCGGCATGTCGCCTTCACCGACAGGGCAAGCGAGTACGCCGCGCGCCAGATATCCGGCGAAGGAAATGCCGAGCAGGCAGAGGCCGAAGATGAGCGCGAGCTCGATCATGAGGATCAGGATGCAGGAACGTCACGCCCAACCGCGTGCTCGAGCTTGATCTTGGCCACGAGCACACCCACGTGCGCGCTGACACGGCCCATGCGCGCCTGCGTCACTTCCCTCTCGGCATCGACGATCGTCACGCTCGTCGCCCGACCAGCGCGAAGCAATTCGGTCTGCACTCGCAACGTTTCTTCTGCCGCGACAAGCCCTCGATCGGCTGCGTCGATATTCGCCTCGGCACGTTTGAGATCGGCATACGCCGCGGCCACTTCGAGCTTCAGGCCCTGCAAGAGTTGTTGCTTGAGCGCCGCGATCTGCGCCGCTTTGGCTTTTGCTTCCGCCACGGCAGCAGGCGCTGCAAGCGTATCGTTGACCGTCCACGACAGCCGCACGCCAGCTTCCCACGTGCCACGGAATTCATCCGACTGCGGGAAAATGCGTTGGTTTGGATTGGCATACGTGGCTTGAGCAAATGCATCCACGCGCGGCAGGTACTGCGCGCGAGCAAGCGAAACGAGCTTGCCCATCGCTCGTTCGCTCTCCACCAACTGGCGAAGCTCCAGCCTCTTACTCAGCGCTTCGTCTTCGAGCGTCGCCAGCGCGACAGTGGTCGGTGTCACGGCCTCGTGCAGAACGTCGACTCCGATGGCGAGAGGTTTGTCCACGGGAAGCGCGAGCGAAATTTTGAGGCTTTGTTCAGCGAGATCTGCGAGCGCGATGGTGTTCGTACTGAACTGCTCGGCCGAAGCCTTCTGCGCTTCGAGTCGCAGAAGATCGGCTCGTGAAGCGAGACCTGCATCGACGATGCGCCGAATATCGACCAGATGCGCATCGACTTGCTTGACGGCTTCGGCAGCCACGATGCTCGCACCTTTGGCGAGCACCCAATTGAAGAACGAAACCTTTGCATCTGCCGCGGCTTGTAGCTCCGCCGCTTGCAGCTCGATCTTCTTCGCGTCACGCGCATGTGTCGCGGCCGAATAAGCCTGCGAAATGCGCAGCACGTAGTCCGAGATCGGCACCGCAAGCTGAGCGACGAACGAATACGAATTGAGCAGGACGGGGAAGTTGAACGGGACCTGGACCACGCCAAGGATCTGCAGGCTTTGATCACGAACACAATTGACGCCCGCAGGCGCAGGAGCTGGACACTGAGTCGCGATCAATGGTCCCGCTTGAATGGGGCCCAACGAGTTCGGGTTTGCGGGATCCAACGTCCCCAAAACCGTTTGTGTACCAAGCGAGTTCTGAACCTCGGACAGCCGCGTATACGTTACGACGCCACTGACGCGCGGAACGAAGTTGAGCAGCGCTTGATCGACTCTTGCCGCAGCTTCCTGAAGCTCGGCTTCCTTGACGCGAAGAGAAGGTCTGGCGCGTAGAGCGAGTCGGCCAACTTCGTTGGGGGTCAAACCTCCCGGTTGCGGCGCCAATCCGTCGGCAATGAGATCGGGCGGAGCCGGTGCAGCCGGAGCTGACGCTGCGGGCTGAGCGACATCCTTGGGCTCGTCGGCAGCAGCGGGAGCGACGACCAGGAGCGACGAAGTGGCGAGAGCGAGGCGGAGAGCGAAGGAGCGCATATTGACTGGCGGGTCACTTATGGGCGCTGTCGGGTACAGTCAAGCGGACTTGAGGTGCACCGGAAAGGATGTCCAGTGGTCGGAATGTTTTTGATGTTGCACTCTACTGAGCAATCCGGTAGGCCAAGCAGCAAAGAGGAGGCAACTCATGTCCGACGCCAGTGCACTGAAAATAGATGCCATCAGCCCCGATTCGGACAGCGGAGTCCGTCGTCGCAGCGACGTGCATCCTCTTCTCCTCGCCATCGAAGCCGCTCCTTTGGAGCCGATCTCGGATGAAGAGGCTGCCGAGCTGGATGAAATCGTCCGAACCACCACCAAGTGGTTGACGACGGAGGAATTTCTCGCCGCCACCGGTATCGGTCCGATTCCGTGAACAAGCTCGAGATTCATTGGCATCCGGCGATTACGAACCAAGTTCGGAACATGAATCCCTGGCTCGCCGCAGACATCTGTCGGGCTGTCCTGGAAATAGCCGACGGCGATATGAGCACAATTCGTCGACTTTCGGAAAACAGCCCAAACCTTATCGGCATTCGGGTCAAAGGCGCTACAGCTCACGCGTACTTCAATCCCGCAACTCAAATTCTGACGGTCATCCGAATTTTTGCGAATTCATAGAATGGGGCGGCGCGCATTCTCACACGCCGCCCACTCACCTGACTGATCCGCGAGTCAGCGTTTCTTGCGTCGTGCCACCAACAGTCCCGCCAAGCCCACGAGCGACGCCGCTACACCGGCATGACTCGCCTGCCCTCGGCCCATTGAACACGAGATCTCCTCGCCCGTCGCATATGCTTCGATCAACGCATCTTGCATTGACAGACCTTGCTCGCTCTGCGCCGTATCCTCATATTCGTTTGGTTCCTCGTCGGACGAGAATGCGCCGAATTTAGCTTTCATTCCTCCTTCGAGCGCACCGATATCGATAACTCCGCTTTGCCCACGCTGAATCGGCGTAGCTATTTGACGCGACGGCGGCGCAAACGCCGGGACCATCAAGGGGTGTTGAAACGGAACATCGGCCGGACTCGACGGAGAATCGTCTCCTGCATCCTGCAGCGGGCTCCCTTCACCCGGCGAAAAGTCGAGCGCGTTTACATTGGCAAACCCGGGATCACTGCCACTGCGCGTATCGGACCATCCACTGGGCGTTTTCGTTCCTGCGGGCACCCAATTGTTGGATCCGACGAGGATCGCACGACCTCGAGCCCATTTCGCTTCGGCATCGCGAATGAGGGCGACGGCTCCGCCTCCCGTGTTCGAGAATGCATTATTATGCACTTCGACGCTTTCGAGACCGTCGAAAAGACGGAAAACCCCTTTGGTTCCATTGTTGACGATGACCGTATTGTTCACGAAACGATAGCGACCATTCGTTTGTCCCGCGCCATCGCCGCCGAAACGAGCCACAAAAGAACCCTGTTTGGTTTTTCGCAGTACGTTGCCCACGACATCGGAATCCTCACGAAGAAGTTGCTCGGCAAACTCTTCGGGGCCAATCAGCTCCAGCTCGTGGTACGTGGCTCCTTCGATCCAGTTGTAATAGATCTCGTTGCGCCCCGCGCGGCTCTTTACGTTATTTCCACCATTGCCGTCGTGCACGTAGGAATGCTGCATGCGAAAAACGGCATCGGGGTATGCTTTTTCGTCGGTCGCTACGTAAACCTGATGTTTGCGCGTGCCTTCGCCACAGCGATACACTTCCACGCGGTCGAGCGTGAGCGATCCTGATTCGGTATCGGCTCCGAGAATGCCATGTCCGGAGCAATCGTGAACGACAGTATCATGCACGGTGAGGTCATTGGCGTGGTGGTAGATACAGCGAAAGCTTCCGCCGGTAACGTCGAGCCCTTCGAGTACGTAATGGCTGCCATGGACGGCGATGGTATTCGTGCCACCCAGAATCGTAGGGCGTTTGCCATTACGTAGAATTCCACGAATCGTAATCTTGGAGTTCGCCGATCCATTCTTGGAAAGCGAGACGTTTCCCGAATACGTCGCATTGCCCTCGACTTCGACCACGTCTCCGGGTTGCAATCGCTGAGCCACGTCAGTCAGCTCTCGATATGGTTTACCCGGACCAACTTGGTAGGTTTCTGCATATGCGGTTTCGCCGATCGAGAATGCGGCAAGACCCGCAAAAGCCCCTGCGAAAGCGATAACAGTCGCTCGTCGCGAAGCGCGCGAAGGAATCGATGTACGAATCATGGCCGGTGAATTGACAGCCTCGGCGGCGATATTCAAGCGATTTAATGCGAATGCAGCGTAGCCAATGCGCCACGCATTACCATCATCCATCAATCACGCGTGAACAATGGCACCCGAGTGTCACAATTTACACGAATTCGTTATGCACCGTTTTTTGCGCTATGCCTTGGACAAACTGGAATACGTCGCGGGTTGCAGAATTTGCGCGCTGGCGAGCGGCGCGCCCCGTGCATCCGTCGGGCGGGCGCGGAGGGTGTTGCAATGGCCGTCCAGAGACACAAACGCCCGGACTTGCAGCCGGCAGTCGCGAAGTTGCTCGAAACGACAACCGTTGCCATTCGGGACGGCGGACAAGTGCTTCTGGCACAGGTCGTGGTCGCCGCTGCAGGAAGTGCGCTCAAACCCGCGGCTTTGCGCAAACTCGAACAACGCGGCGTCGTGCTTTTCGAGCCCGAGGGAGAAACGACACGCTTTTTGAACATCGGACCGCGCATGTCCGTACGCCTCGAGCGCTTCGGCCTCATCATCCCCACACGGATTTCCGGCCGCGCCAGACTCGGTAGCGGTGGCATCGAACTCGATTTCGACCCCGCCGAAACCCTCAGCGCAACCAAGTTCTTTCTATCGGTGCGCCTCGAACGAATCGCCATCAACGAACGACAGATTGTCGTGGGCGCCGGAGGTGGCGTGTTCGACCAGCGTATCGATCTCGTCTGACCCGCCGGTCAGGGTGATCGTGGATGGCACACTTTGCGGCACCTGCCCTCAGCACCGCGAAGAGCCAGAGCCTACACTGCGAATGGATACACGATTACTGCGAACGAAAGGCTCCAGACGTCACGCCTGATTGGGTCCCCGGGGCTTGGACATTTCGTGTCCCATGGGCAGTTGGCGGCGGAATCGAAAGCAGAGACAATCGACTCAGCGCTTGGCCTCATTTTTGCCAAGCCTGACCGCGGAGGCCTCATGCGATCCACCCATCCTCGACGCGCCCTTGCATTGCTTCTCGTCACGTTGGCCGGCAGCGCTATCGCTGCTGGTTGCTCCGGTACCGACGACTTCATCATCCAAGAAAACATCGTCGTCGCTGCCAACCCTCCACCGGCGATCAACGGTGGCACCCTTGCCATTGCTCCTGACGGCACCGCCATCGCGGCCGATCCGGACCGTGACGTGGTTTGGATTGTCGATGTCGATGCCGCTCAGTTGAAAGCCAAAGTGTCGCTCAACGCCGGCGATCAACCTGGACGCGTCGCGATCGATGCAAGCGGCCGAGCGCACGTGGCGCTCATGGGCGGCGGCAGCATCGCCACCATCGACATTGCCAGCGGCAAACTCACCGATCGTCGCGACGTATGCGCGGCACCCGAAGGTATTGCGTACGACGCGGCCGCAGACGTCCTGCACGTCGCGTGCTCGGGCGGCGAGCTGGTGACCATGCCCGCAGCCGGTGGCGCGCCGACGCGTGTCCTCAAGCTCGATCGCGACCTACGCGACGTCGTGGTTCAAGGCGACAAACTCCTCGTCAGCCGCCTCCGCAACGCCGAAATTCTCGTCGTCGGCCCCGAAGGCAAAGTTTGGCAACGACAAACCCCGCGCTCGATCAAACGCATCAGCTTCAACACCGGCATGCCTACGGAATTCGACGCCGCGGTGGCGTGGCGCATGATCCCGCGTCCCAGCGGCGGCGCGATGATGATCCATCAACGCGGCATGGCCGGTCCCGTGATCACGACGCAGCCTGGCGGATACAGCGGCGGCGGCTGTGACGACGAAAGCATCGTGCAAACGACTGCCACCGAGATCGACCTGGGTGGTGAACCTTCACCGATCACCATTCCCTCGGTGGGCAAAGCATCCATCCCGGGCATGGCAGTTCCCGTCGACCTCGCGATCTCGCCGTCGGGCAAGGTCATGACGGTCGTGGCCGCTGGCAGCAACGCGATCTTTCGCAAGACCATCACCGAGTTCGGTTCGCACGAAGAGCAACCCCCGTGCGAGCCTCCGTCGACCGAGCCTGTTCCTGGTCAACCGACGTCTGCGTCGTACCTGAAAGACGGCACGGTCGTCATTCAGCTTCGCGAGCCCGCAGGGCTCTACTTGCCCGACACGCAACAAACGATCGTGCTTCCCGGCGAGAGCGTCAAAGACACGGGACACGACGTATTTCATATGAGCTCAAACGGCTTTAGCTCCATCGCGTGTGCGTCGTGTCATCCGAAAGCGGGCGACGACGCACGTACGTGGAACTTCCAGACCATTGGTCCTCGACGCACCCAAACCGTGCGAGGCGGCATTTCCGACACGGTTCCGCTGCATTGGGATGGCGACATGAACGACGTCGGACACATCATGGGCGAGGTGTTCGTCAATCGCATGGGCGGCACGCCGCAAGGTCCGCGTCGCGCTCGACTCATCGCGCGTTGGATGGATTCGGTTCCCACGATCGCGCGGCCGGAGCCGGTCGACATGGCTGCCATCGAGCGAGGCAAAGCGCTGTACAACGACGAGAAGGTTGGTTGCGGTTCGTGTCACAACGGCGCGAAGCTCACGAACAACGAGTTTGCCAATGTCGGCACGGGCAAAGCTTTCCAGGTCCCGACGCTCATGGGCATCGCCGATCGTGCGCCGTTCATGCATGACGGTTGTGCACCGACGCTGCGTGATCGTTTCACCGGCACTGCGGCCTGCACCGGTGGCGACAAGCATGGCGTCATCTCGAACCTGACCACGGAACAGGTCGACGACCTCGTCGCTTACCTCGAGACGCTCTGAACCAAGTTCGACCGTCAATGCTGAACGCCTGAGTCAGCACGTCCATCCAGAGCGGACGATCCCCCGTCCGCTCTCGGTTTCACGCCCTTCAACTTCGCAAGTTTTCAGCTCATCGGTCCGGATCCTCGTCACCCGCCGCGGCTTCCGGTATGCTCCGCTGCGTGAACGTCGAACAACGAATACTGGCCCTCGAATCGCTTCTGGAGAAGGTCAGGACAAACGCTGCCGAGCCTCGTCCTGCGCGTGGGACAGCGCTTGCGGCTCGGGCCACGGATGATGTCGCTGGACCGGTGGTCGTTGCGGTTGTCGATCCGATCCGCACGCCCATTGCCGGTGCAGTCGTCAAGGCTCCGGCCTTTGCCGAGGACGATTGGACCGACACGACGCAAACGTTCGATACGCCGGTGCCGCTCGCAGCTCCGCTGCCTGGTCCGGCCAAGGAAGCCGCTAAAGCTGCGACGACAGCGGCGAAGCCTCCGCTCAAGACCAGCAAGACGCCTGTGCCCGCAGCGACGCCGAAGCCTGCCGAAGCCGCGTCTGCGAAGCCTGTTGTTGCGACGCCCGTGGTCAAACCCATCGTGGCCCCGCCCGCGGTCAAACCCGTCGTGGCTCCGCCCGCGGTCAAACCCATCGTGGCTCCTGCCGCGGTCAAACCCGCAGCAGCACCGAACGCACCCATTCCGTTGACGAACAAGGTGGCTGCACCGGTCATCAAGACGCCTGCTACGCCTACGGTTGCGGTCAAACCTGTCGACACGACCAACATCAACAAGACCCTCACTGGCGTCGGCGATGGCGCCATAAAAGCACCCGATTTGCGCGCGGCCTTGGGCATCTCCGAGCCTACGGTCGTCGAGACGCCGAGCATCGAGATCGAGAAGAAGCCTGCACCGATCAAGCTTGAGCGAAAGCCCAGCTTGCCCTCGGCAATTGCAGACTCCGACGGCGAAGAGGAAAACGAGCCGACACAGCTTTACGAACCGAGCGCTGCATCGAGGCGCTCTGCCGACCTTGTGGCGATGGCCGAGAAGCAACTCGAAGCAGCGAAGCTCGACCTGCTCGGGGACAAGAAGACCGAGAGCGACAGGGTCGAGATTCGCCTTCCGGATGCGAAAGCCGCGCCCGAGAAGATCGAGATCGATGCGCCCAAGAAGCTCGAGCTGCCGTGGCCCGAGAAGAAGGCCGATCCCGAAAAGATCGATCTGCTCGCGGACAAACCCGCGCAGAAGAAGTCCGACCCGGAAGTCGATATCGAAACGACGGAAGAGAGCATCCAGCTCGACGTCGAGGAGCCGAAAAAGGCGAAGGCGGAGGCGAAGCCCGAGCCCAAGACGGTTTCGGAAGACAAACCTGTCGCAAAGGCTGAGCCCGCAGCCGAAAAGAAACCGGTCGTCGAGACCAAGCCGGTGGTGCAAAAGACGCCCGTCTTCGAAGAGCCGCCGCCGGAGATTCCGACCACGCAGTCGAAGGGCGTGCCCACGCTGCTCCTCGTCGCGGCCGCGATCCTGCTCATTGCAGCGGGTGGGTTTGTCGCAATGAAACAGGGATGGTTGGGTGGTGCTCCTCCGGCACCGACGACGCCGACCGTTGCACCTCCAACGACTCCGGCAGCCGTGCCAACGGCAGCTCCGACGGTTGCGCCGACGACAGCCC
>CAZETM010000013.1:0-35695 GCA_964514885.1 uncultured Polyangium sp.
ACATCGATGCCGCGTGAGGTTGGTCCGGCCGTATGAACCTACCGCAGTAGTATTAGTGACGACGCCGAGCACGCGTGTTTGACTGCGCAGGCGCTATTGGCTGCCCCTGATGACGAACGTCGTTTCGCGCGTTCCTTGGCGTGGCGGCTTCGAGGCTGGTTTGCAGCAATGCCTGCCGCTGTCGGATGGGCGACGATGCGTTCGCTCATCAAATTATGGATTGGTTTTTCTCCGCAAACCAGTGGCGTGTTTTCAGCCGGCAATGGCCCAGCCATGCGCGCTCCGGTCATCGGTGCTTGTTTCGCCGACAATCCTGCGCTCATTGGGCAATGGGTACGGATTTCCACGCGAATGACTCACACTGATCCACGAGCGGAAGAGGGAGCGCTCGCCATTGCGCTCGCGACTGCTCATGGCATGCGCAAAGGTCCCCACGACGTGAAACCCGACGAATTGCTCGCCGAGCTTCGGCAGCACATTCGCAACGAAGAGCTTCTGCACGCGCTCGATCTGGTTGGCGAACTACTTGCACGCAAAGCAATCGCGACAGAATTCGCAGAATCGTTCGGATTCAAGAACGGCGTGAGCGGCTATATGCTCCACACCGTCCCTGCCGCGCTTTTTTGCTGGTTATCGAATCCATCGGACATTGAACGCTGTGTCGAAGACGTCATTTTGCTGGGCGGCGACGCTGATAGCACAGGGGCCATTGTAGGAGCCTTGGCCGGTGCCACGGCCGGTGCGAGCGCCATTCCCTCTCGGTGGCTCGAAGGAATCACGGATTGGCCTCGATCGATTGCATGGATGCGAGAACTCGGAACGCGCCTACACACAACCTTTGGCGCTGGAACGAATAATGAAATGGTCGGACCACTCCCATTGTTCTGGCCTGCCATTCCGGTGCGCAACCTCGTTTTCCTAGCCATTGCGCTCGGTCATGGCTTCCGGCGCCTATTGCCACCTTATTGAGGAAGCTCGAGCCCCGTCTCGGCAATGGGGTTACCGGTGTCTACCGGTTCGAGTACCCAAACTGTTGCGACACACTTGTAATCTCTGGCCGCTGGTGACAGACTCCCCCTCATGAGCAAAGAAAAGCCTACGGCCAAAGTCACGCCTTTCCCACCGCTGCCTCGTATTCCGACTCCGCCGCGCTTCCCTCCCGATCCTCGGCAGCAGCAAACCAGCCGAATCATTGGTAACATTGCGCGTGCCGTAGAACATGAAATGAAGATTGCCGGACCAAATCTCGTGCAAGGGTTCCCCGCGTCGGGGGTCGACTTGGGTCGCCTGAAGGACGCGCTCGAAAGTGGCGTTCAACGTCTCGATGCAGAACAGGTGGCAGAGCGATGGGACGAGGTTTTCGAGTGGATACGCCGCGTGATCGCCGCCTGGGTGCAACGCTATAAAACGTTGAAAATCGAGCGACTCGAAGGCGGAATCCGGATCGAAATGGAGACGCAAGACGATCACGGCTATTATGATTACGCGTTCGACGTATTTCCCAAACAGCAGAAGAATGACCCACGAAAACGCAGAGAGACCCAGTGAATGAGCCAGCGGTGGTCATAAATTTCTACTGCGTCAACAACGAATTCGGCAAGTTTTCACATTTCGCACATTATCCGATCACGCTCGGACGCATTCTGATGGAAGTCCGAGAGCGGCTGCGTGGTGAAATCGCATGAATACTCAGGTGCCGGATCGGCTCAAAAGCACTCCCGCGGAGCCAATTTGAGCAGCGCTGCATGCATGGCCACATGCTCCTGCTCGAGCAATTCCACAATTCGCCCGACCGAAGTGCGGATCTTGTTCAGTTCTTCGGTCTTTTGCGCCAAATCGAGCGGCACCCGGCGAATACACGCAGGTGGAATCCCATTTCCTTCATACGGCCCATAGACACACTTCATCACCTTGTCGTTCTCCAGCGCTGCAATGACCTCCCCCTCGAGCGCGCGCCATTGCTTCACGCCCTCGTCGCGTAGCGCGTCCGACGAGCCGCGCAGGCGCTCGAAAAGCGACCACGGGTCTTCCTCCGCCGATTTGGCAAAACGTTCCTGCTCGATCCTCCACTCGTATCCGCTTCCAACGTGCACATAATCGCTATTGCGGCGAAAGTCGATGTGCGCTCCATCTCCGAGGATGGTCTTGCCATTCGAATTGACCGAAAACGATACGTTCCAGCCTTTTTCTCCTTTAAGGAGATTGCTGCCGCCACTAATTTGCAAACCAAACACTTCTGGCCAGCTTTGCGGATAATGCAATGTCCCGATTTCGGCCCAATCGACGCCGGCCATTTCGGTAAATCCACCACCAGCACAGCCTCGCATTGCCCCCTCGCCGCGACACCAGTTTTCTTGCACGAAATTGCCCATCTTGCGAAGCGGGAAGTGCTCCCATGCGGCCCCGCGAGCCGCAAAGCAATTGCGAGCGGCCACGAAACGGCGCTGCTCCTCGGCCGAGGTGAAGCGTAATTGGCTCATATCGACCAGCGCATCCTTTCCAACGAAATCGCGCAAGTCCGGTTTACCGTCTGCTTGGAGTGGTCGCGAGGTTGCCTGTGTCGAAGTATCTTGCTTATTCTGGGACATGCATCCCCACACCAGTAACGATAAGACGAAAAGCCAGCGCATCCGACCAGTATGACACGATATCGCGTCGATGTCTACGAATTGGCGCTCACCAGCGTTGCGCCTGGAATATGGCCTCTCCACCGTTACCGCTCAAACGATCGCGCGTATTGCCAAAGCGCTCGAATTACCGCCCTGGAGCCTGCTCACCTTTACCCCGGACGACGAGCTGGCGAAGGTCGCCGAGCTGATTCGCAAGCTGCACCTTGTCGAGGTCAAGAAACTGCGGCGTGAGCTGACCAAGGCGGCGCAAACGACCGCGAAGACGCAGGTCGGTCGCGCGCGAACCTGATCGTTCAATTTTGTGTCACCACTTTACTCGTAACCGAGGGCGTGAATGTCGAGCAGGTTTGGCATGGCATAATCCAGCGAACGCTGCTACGCTCGTCGCCGTGTGCCGATGGCAATCATTGAGCAGCTCCGCTTGAACCGTAAGAACGGCTCGACAAGGGATATCGATAATCGTATTCGGCCCCTTTGTTGGGCAGGAGGACCGCATGAATCTTGACCCGATGTTTCTGCAACGCGCGCTCGAGCTTCCTTCCAGCGCGGTTGGATATCACCTGGGCCGCGAGCTGGCCGCGTGGGCAAAACCACGTGCCGTCGTGGAATTGCCAGACAATGAGTTCGATGTCTGGTCATTTGCTCGCGCGGGTCGTTGCGAGATGTCTCTGCGCGAGGACATTCACAGTCGGATTGGTTCGTCCTGGTCGCGACGAGGTCGCATCGAGGACGACCAAAGTTCGTCCTGGCTACGCGTCCGGTGGGAGGGACATGCAATCGAAGTGATCACGGCCATGTGGGATCGCAAATATGACCAGGAGGTATGTCATTGGGTGATTGCCGATACGCCGGAGATTGCGCGTTCGTTTGCCACGACCGTCGCCGACTTTTGCTCACTTCCGCCTTCCGCAGCGCTCATTTTTTCAAATGGATGCTGGAGTCACAATGATGCAGCATTCGAGGCGATTCAACAAGCCCTAAAGGAACATCTGATCCTCCCGCCGGATTTTTTGGAGCGAATACTCGGTGATGCACATCATTTTCTCACGAGCCGACCCATGTACGAGAAATACGGACTTCCGTACAAGCGAGGATTGCTCTTCGCTGGACCACCGGGAAATGGCAAAACCGCGTGCTTGCGCGTGCTTCTACGCGAACTGCATTTGCCGGTTCTGATCGTACGCAGCTTTGCGTCACGTTATGGTGAGGTGGAGCAAAACGTGGCGCAGGCATTCGACAAGGCCAAACGGGCCGCACCGTGTGCGCTCGTATTGGAGGACCTGGACGTGCTCGTGCGCGGAAGTGCGCTTTCTGCGTTGCTCAATGAAATCGACGGGCTCGGCGCGGATACGGGCATTTTAACCCTGGCAACCAGCAATCATCCAGAGCAACTCGATCCGGCTCTTATCGACCGCCCGAGCCGTTTCGATCGTGTCTATCGATTCAATGCCCCGGGCGCCAACGAAAGGCTCCGATTCTTTGCGCGATGGAACGAGCGACTGGAGCCTGAGCTTCGGGTCGACGGCCAAACGATTGGCATCCTCGTGGAGCGAACGGCGGACTTTTCATTTGCCTTCCTGCAGGAGCTGATTGTCAGCGCAATGGTTCGGTGGGTCGCTGAGCCTGGTCGGAATGCAATGGCGGAGTTGCTACAAGACGAAGTCAAAGCACTCATTGCGCAACGTGGCGCAAGCGCGACGAAGGCATCGGTGCAGCGAGATGAAGAGTGATGACTGCGCGAAAATCTGCCGCCAGCTCAATCTCCGAATAGCCGATCCAACTCGTCGGAGTATAATTCGAGCGGCCTACGGCGAACACCGAACTGTTTGTCGATCATCAAGTCGACAATACGTTCACCGTCCAACAGAATAATCGGCACCGCACCGCGCTTGAGGGACGCGGCCTTGGCTCCCTCCGTAAATTCGGATGTGGTGAAGAAGATACCTTGCTCGAATTCGCCTTGAATGGCACCTCTAAATTTATCCACCTCGGGTCGCGGAACATTGCCTTGCCACTTCTTGCATTGAAACGCCACGCCCATAGCCGCAAGCCCAACCTTCAGTTGACCGTACCCATCGATCCCACCATCGCGAGAAATCGAGGTGACTTTCATATCGATAAAGCCGTACGCGTTCAAAAGCTTCTTGGCAAAATCCTCAAATTGTGCTGGCGTAAGCCCGATCAGCCGTTCGAGCAAGTTATCTTTGAATTGTGCCAAGTATTCATCCTGCAGCGCGACAAGATTCAAGGGTCCTGTTGGCGTTGGCATAGCCTTCGACTTTTCCGTAGCAATCCTGGCATGCCCACGATCCGTAATCGCCCAACTCCCTCGACTCGGGCTCGACATTTCACCTTTGCTGACCAGACTCTGCCGAACCCACTGCACGCGGTTGGTCCACTTCGAGCCACCGCTGTCGAGCTGCTCGGCGAGGTCCGCCTTCGTCAGCTCGGGAAACCGCTTCTCGAGGCGCGGGTAGACATCGCTTGGTTTCGCCTCTCCGCCCGGCATTTCGGCGAGAACCTGAAGCAACGGCACTTCGATGAGGGCTTGTTTCGGCATCATAGGAAGCGAGTTCCATGAGTATCACGAGTCACGCCGACGTGTCTATCCGCTTTCCGACGTCGAGCAGTTTTCTCTTGCCGCTGCCCATTCGTTTCGGTAGGTTCTCGCGTTTGGAAGATACCGCCGCATGTCATGCACAGTGAGACCGGACAGTGAATCCTAAATCCACACCGAGTGAAACCCAAGCATGCTGGTTCGTCGGTGCGACATACGACGGCAGAGACGATCAGACGTCGCGCTTCGTCGACGAGGGGATTTGGGAAAACGGCAACACAAATAGGTACCTCGACGAAGTCAAGTCGATCCAGGTGGGTGATCGGATTGCCATCAAGTCGACCTACATTCGAAAGAACAACCTGCCGTTCGACAACCGCAGTCACATCGTTTCGGTCATGGCAATCAAAGCCATCGGGACCGTCACGAAAAACCTTGGTGATGGCAGACGTCTCGAGGTCACCTGGACGCGTTTCGAGAAACCCCGCGAATGGTACTTCTTCACCTATCGCGGTACCATCTTCAAGCTCCAACGCAATGATTGGCTGGCTGAAGCGCTCATTGCATTCACCTTCGATAACAAGGAACAGGACATCAAGCGATTCCGAAATGCTCCATATTGGAAAGAGCGTTTTGGAGACTTTCCTGAGAATGGACGGTTCTTGTGGACGGACTTCTATCAGGCCATTGCTGACAAATTGCTAGATTTCAAAGAAGACCGAGCGCGTCTCGTAGCGGAAGTTCACGCAATTGCCGAGCGTGTGGCTGGGGCTCCCAGATGGACGGATGTGCTCAAGGACGGAACACGTGGCCCTATGAGGGATATCTGCCCATTTACCTTCATGGGCATTTTTAATCGGGGTATCAAGGATGCAAACCGCAGAGCCATTGCAATGGAATTCGCCCAATTGCTTGGTGTGACCGAAGCTGTGCCAACCTCATTCGAGGGCATCCCCATTCTGAACAACCAGCAGTCCTGGTTCTTTGGTTATGAGAAGGATCGTCGTGACGACGACATCGATGCACTATGGAACGTTTTTGCGGAAGCAATTCGGTTCGCTGATTCCGATGACGACGCCGCTCGAACTGCATTTGTAGCTGCTTATGATGATGCAATCCAAAGACACAAGGTCGGCTGGAATCTAACCATTGGACTTTATTGGACAAGACCATGGGAATTTCCAACTCTCGACAGCAAGTCTCGATATTATTTGCGAAAAAAGCTCAGCTTCGACATCGTGAAGAATAGCTCAAAAGGCTATTGCACCGGGGATGATTACGTTTCATTGCTCGAAAAACTCGACGCTCGTCTCAAGGAAATTGACGCGCCTGTGCGCTCGTTTCCCGAATTGTCACTCGCCGCGTGGCAACTCAAGGATGGTCAAACGCCTCCACTCGACGATGATAGCAATGATGCCGAGGATTTCAACAACGTGGGCGCAGGGCCTGAACCGCCTATCACGCAGCAGGTCAAGCCATATTCGCTTGACGATGTCGTGGGCGAGGGCTGTTTCATCGAACGTACCAAGCTCGACGGAATGCTCGCTCGGCTGCGTACCAAGAAAAACCTTATTTTTCAAGGACCGCCGGGTACAGGTAAATCGTGGCTGGCTAAACGGTTAGGCTTTGCCCTCATGGAACAAAAAGATACTCAAAGGCTGCGTGCGGTCCAGTTTCATCCCAATTTGTCGTACGAGGACTTCGTGCGTGGGTATCGACCGGGAAACGATGGCCGGCTCGATTTGGTCGACGGGCCATTTCTCGAGATGATAACTGCCGCGCGCAATGCACCTGGAGTGAAGCATGTCTTCGTCATCGAAGAAATCAACCGTGGCAACCCGGCGCAGATTTTTGGAGAAATGTTGACGCTGTTGGAAGCGGACAAGAGAAATGAGCACGAAGCATTGGAGTTATGCTATCGTCACCGGGATGGCGAGCGAGTACATATTCCTGAAAACTTGCACATAATTGGAACAATGAACATTGCGGATCGGTCCATCGCGCCTCTCGACATGGCCTTGCGACGGCGATTCGCTTTCATTGATCTCGAACCGACGTTCGGGGATCGCTGGCGCGAATGGGTGCGTGAGAAATTCCAGGTGCCCGCCGATGTTCTCGGGGACATCGAAAGACGTCTCACTGCTTTGAACGATGATATTGCTAGCGACAAGAAACTCGGGCGACAATTCCGTATCGGCCACAGCTTCATAACTCCCACTCATCCTGTCGATGACGCCAAAGCTTGGTTTCGACAGGTCGCCGACACGGAAATCGGACCTCTGCTCGACGAATATTGGTTCGATGATCTCGAAAAAGCCCGCAAGGCCAAAACCAGGCTGCTCGAAGGATTCTGACCGTGTTCGACGCGGCGACCACCGACTCGAATTCGCGGGTCCCAGCGCTGTACGTTGGCCGAATTCCGGTGCGGAATCTCTGGCTCCTAATACTTTATGCGTCGGATTTATTCCGCCAGATCGGAAACGACAGGCGCGCCGTCGAAGATAATCCCGACGATATCCCTGACCTGATTGCAGAGATTCTCGTGCATGCCGTCGAGATGCGAATCAGGCGCAATCTTGGCTTCGGGTATCAAGCTCGTGAAGCCGTGTTGAGCCGAGTTCGTGGCCGCATCGACGTCTTGCAAACTGAGCGGCACCAATGGCTCGAGCGCGGCAGAGTAGCCTGCCGGTTCGAAGAATTGACCGTCGATACGCCGCGCAATCGCTTCGTTCGCGCGGCTCTTGAACAAATCGCCAAGGTAACGACGTCCGACCTTGCCCACCGATGCCGATCACTCGCGGCGATGTTACGACAAATGGGCGTTGCTGGTCTAGCGCCCGCCCGAGGTGAGGTAACTGTCGATCGATTTGGTCGCTACGATGTCGATGATCAGCTCATGGTAGCGGCTGCACAACTCGCATTTGATTTGGCGCTTCCCACAGAAACTTTAGGGACGAACCAATTACCGATACCTGATAGGGAAATCGCCTGGCTCCGAAAATTGTACGAACAAGGTGTCTCCGGGTTTTATAAGGTTGTGCTGCGCGGATCGGAATGGCACGTGCGTGCACAACAATCAATCAGCTGGCCTATTGAAAGCAAAACGGCAGGCATTGACAGAATTTTGCCTGGAATGCGTACGGATATCGTCCTCGACAACGTCAACGAAAATCGGCGGATTGTGATCGACACGAAATTCACCTCAATTTTGACCCGCGGATGGTACAAAGACGAAGCTATCCGAAGCGGCTATCTATACCAGATTTATGCCTACTTGCGATCGCAAGAAAGCAACGGCGACCCTCTTTCGGATCGCGCGTCCGGCCTTCTGCTGCATCCATCCGTTGGGGAAATGGTGAATGAAGCGGTGGTCATTCAGGGGCACGAGATACGATTCGCAACGGTGAATCTCGCAGCGAGTGCCAAGGCAATACGCACGCAATTGCTCAAGGTGGTCACGCCCTCATCTTTGTCGATTCCCCAATGATCCCAATTCGCCAGCGTGCCTTCAAAGTGCGTGTCCAAGAGCGTCTGCAGCCCCTGCCCTCGATGAGTTCGATATATGGGTGCATGTGTTGCACGATGAGTTGAAAAATTCGGCTCGATTCGCCACTCAAACTCCGTTGGGCGGGGCCAACCCTTCGTCGACTATTCGGCCCACAAACCGCGAATCGTGAATCCCACAACCGACGAAAACACCGAGGTCGAACTTTTCGTCGCCTTGCCCAGGGCATCCCATTCACGTTTGCGTAGAGCGTGGGACGTATCTCGTTCACCTTGGTTTGTCCGACCCTGGGTTTGTCGGACTGATACGCCCTTCGATCGACGTCGGCTCTCAAAAAGTCGACCTCATCCCCGCCAAACTCTGCTACCGTTCGTGGACCAATCGAATGGGGGTCGCACGATGAAAGCTCAATCAGAAGGCGCAGAGCTTGGCACAAAGGTGTCCGCACGGATTCGCGAGTTCCGGACGGCGCGCGGTATCTCGGAAGAAGCCTTGGCAGAAGCCGCGAAGCTATCGGCTTCGGAAATGCGCTTGCTCAACGAAGGCAGCGAAGAGATCAACACCAATATGGTCGACCGCATTGCCACCGTGCTCGGCGTGCACTCTGCCGTTCTGTACATGTTCCCCGACGAACATCCGCTCGCGAGTTTGCTCGAACGATTCCGCGACCTGCCGAAAGACGAATTCAAAAAGCTCGCGGCGGAGATCATCGCCAAAGGCTTTCATCACTCGAAAGGCTCGGCGTGAGCGATTGCAAACAATTCGTTTGTCCGGCTCGCATTTTCGTTTGTCAAGCCGAAACGCAGTTTGCCCGCGCACGTAATCCCTGGTTTGACGCGGCTACGAAATCCTTGCTGTCGTCCGAGGCTCACGTGTAGGTTCGTCGCAACATGGTTCGTCGCGTTATTCTGGGTTCAAGCGTCGCAAGCGCACTCGTCGCGATGCTATTCTTCGTGCAGGGCTGCATCATCGGTGGCGATGGTGTCTGGCGATGGTACTTCGGGCCGGGAGGGAAGTTACGAGACTCAGCGGTACTTCACCGAAGCAGCAATGCAACTCGCGGCCGAACGGAATATTCGAGTCGTGCATTTCCGTCAGACCTTTGGAACCGTCCAAGATGCGGCCGACCGTCTTCTTGCGTTGCTTCGCGAAGGTGGGATTCTGCCATGAAATCGTTCGTTCGTGTTGTCATTCGCAGGGCTGACGGGCAATTCCTCGTGCTACGCGAACCAGGACGTCCATTTTGGAATTTCCCTGGCGGCAAGGTCGAACACGATGAATCGGCAGTTGAAGCTGCTCGGCGTGAGCTATTGGAAGAGACGTCGCTCGACACGCCATTGCCATTGCTCGAACAAATCAGAAATGGCGTCTTCGATGTGCTCGGTACGCGTTGGGAGGGAACGTTCTTTTTCGCTCATGAGGCTGTAGGGGAGTGCGCTCCGGAGCGCTTGGATTCGGCCGTCGAGTGGTCGTGGGTGACGATCGCAGAGATAAGGCTACTCGATTCGCTTCCAGGTTTGTTGGTTGACGTTGCTGAAATGATCGAATTGCGCCTTGCAGTTACGCGCGTAACTGCTTTTGACCCAAATGCTTGAATGAGTCACGGATCAGAACACCCGTCACGCGGCGCGTGCACTCATTGGGCTCTTTGCAAGATTTCGGATACGGCTGTCTTTCACCATGACTGCCCAAATGCGGTATTGACATGCAGCGCACGCAGGTCTGTTATGCCAACCTGCTCTCGCCAAACGACCGGATGCAATGCAGAAAGCGTCATCTCGGGAAAGCGACGCAGCAATTCCTGAACTGCAATCTCAGCCTCCATGCGCGCGAGAGCCGCGCCAAGACAAAGATGCGCCCCGCCACCGAAGGAGAAATGAGGAAACGTGCGCCGCGAAATGTCGAAACGATCTCCGTCATTGAGCAATCCGGGATCTCTGTTTGCCGCCGCAACGCCCAGCATCAACGTTTGCCCCGCGCCAATTGGACATTTACCAATCATCACCGGCTCCTTGGTCAAACGGGGAAGAATCGAAAACGGCGGAATGAAACGCAACGCTTCCTCCACAGCATTCAATGCGAGGTCCGGGTTCTGACGGACCTTTGCCAGCTCCTCGGGGTGTTGAAACAACGCAATCATTGTATTGCAGATGAGCGCGGTGGTGGTTTGCACGCCCGCAACCACAAAGCGCGCGACGTTAATCGCCAGTTCCTGGTCGGTGAGCGGTGCAGCAGGCTCCGAATTGCGAATGATATCAGAAGTGAGGTCTTCCGTCGGATTGTGCCGCCGGGCCTGCACCAATTCTGCGCAACGAGCCAAAAGTGCTCGCCGTGCAGCAATGGCAGCAAGACGGCCTCGACGCTGAAGGAATGGATCGTGAAGACGCCCAATGTCGTCAACTTCCACACGAAGCGCAGGAACATCGATTTTGCCGAGGCCCACAAGACTCGCCACAACGTGAACCGACAGCGGTGTCGCGAACTGCGCGTGGACGTCAAACGTCGCCACGTTACCCAATCCGTCGAGCAATTCGACGGCAGCCGAGTGAATTACCGTGCGCAACTCCCCCGAATCGCGTCGGCCAAGTGCACGCTGAAACGGGCGGCGCAAACGAGCATGGACCGGTGCGTCGACCAAAAACATATCACTACGAGCTGTGTCATCCGGATCGTTTGTCTTGGCTAAACGGGAGACGACCCCCGATTTCGCAGTGTGCGGGTTATGAGAACAGCGCGGATCCTTAAGCAATGGGGCGACATCCGCAGCGCGTGAAACCCAATACATACCGGTCAATTTGTCCCGCACCACGGGCGCTCGCTGTCGCACCACAACGAGTGCGGGCAGATGGTCCCGAAAGAAACCCGGCGTCGCAATGGGAGTCTGCCGAGCTGCCCAGCGGGCCAACGGCGGAATCAACGACAAACCCTTCAGGACAAGTCGCGCGAGCCTCTGGAGGAGCGGGCGATGCTCTTGTGACGTCGTTTCGAGCGGGCGCGAGGTTTCCACGTGTTCGTTATACCATCTCCAGCATTCCCCCGCATCATGACTTTGCGGGTCATGAAAATGAAGCTTCCAATTGTCCAAGCCTTTGAGTATACTGCTAGATGATGCGGTCGAACTCGCAAGCGCAAGAAGAACGTGGCCCTGCTGAACAGTGGGTTGAGTCCCTTGATCAAGCGCTCGCCGCCGCTCCCATTGCAGCGGTGCGACGAAGTGAAGTACCGGCCCATTTGCTTGGACGACCAACGATCGAACGATTGTTGCGGTTTGCATTGGAGGAGTGGATCATCCTTGGCACACTTTGGGGCCTGATGTTCCTGGGGCCGCTGTGGCTGTATCCCGTTCTCGGTTTGCTCGTTGCGGGGCGTTTGCATGCGCTCGGGGTGATTTTGCACGACGCTGCCCATATGCCGTTACGATCGAAAGGTCTCGCCGTTCGAGCGTTGGAAATTCTGGCTGGTTATCCCATTGCTACGACGATCGATGCCATGCGATATCATCATTTGCGGCATCATCGTGATAATGGCATGTCGACCGACCCCTATTTCAAAGCCGGTGCGGAAGAGCGTTTGGGCCTTAGGTTCCTGTTGTGGATTCGTGGCGTGGTTTTAATCCCCTTCTGGACGATACGCACGCTCGTGGGGCTCGTCGCCACAATGGTTCCCGCGGTTCGTCCTGGTTATGGTCGTATCTTTCTCCAGGACCGCTCCGGCGAAGATCTGCGCGAGTCCAAGGAAGTTGTTCGTTGCGCACGAGAAGATATCGGCCAACTCCTCTTTCAGCTCGGATTGGTGGCGCTGTGGATTCGATTCCCGGACCCGGTCCTCTATGGGTACGTCATTCCGGTGATCATCACCGGCCTCTTGTCGAGCAACCGAGTCCTGGCAGAACACACCTATCAGCCAGTCACAGATCGACTCACGGAAACGCAATTCATCATCACGCGCGATCATGGATTGGGCCTCATTGGGCGAATTTTTTTGGCACCACGAAACATTGGATTTCATATCGTGCATCATTTACATCCCCAAGTATCTTTTGAACACCTGCCCGCGCTAAAAGCATGGTACGTTCAGCGTTATCCCGACATTTACCCCCATTCTGGTCGTAACCCGGTCCATTCATCAATGGGAACAGCAGCATGAGCGTCCCTTTCCATCACCAGAGCGACGGTTGGTATTTGCGTCTCGCCACACCCGACGACAACGACGTCTTATGCAAAATCTTCAAAAGCATTCATCTCAAGTCGTCCCTCGAACTCACGCAAGAGCGCGACCCGGATTTTTTTGCCATGCTGCGTATGCATCTTCGTCCCTATTATGCATTCACCGGCCTCACCGACGAGGGTGAAGTGGGGGGTTGTGCGAGTATGCCGCGCCGTACGGCATGGGACGGAGACACCAAAATCGAATCGGGCTATTTGTGCGATCTGCGCATCGTGCCTCAACATCGTTCCCGCGGGGCACTGGGCGAAGCCTTCGACGCCATTTTCGAGCTTGCCGAGAAAGAATATGGCGGTGAATTGTTTACGACCGTCATTTTTGACACAAATGAGCGCGCAAAAAAAGCATTGGTGGGAAACAAGCAGGGGGCCGTATCCGAAAAGCGACGACTCCAGCCGCGTTATCGGGAGATGACCAAGTTTCACATGACTTCGGTGCATTTTACCACGCCCAAGCCTGCTCCAAGCCGTTCGGTGAACGAGGCGACTTCGTCCGATCGTGATGAATTGTTTCAATTTCTCATCGATGGGCAACGACGTAGATTGCTCGGCGAATGCCTGGACGAAGAACTTCTGACGCGCCGACTTGCCACATGGCCAGGTTTTTCTTTATCGGACTTTCTCATTGCTCGCAATCGGCAAGGAAGAATCGCTGGGTGTCTTGCGCCATGGGATACGGGGGCATTCAAACGAACGCGGGTGCTGGGTTATTACGGTACGATGGCTTGGGTGCGACGAGGCTTTGACTTGATGGCCCGTTTGCGAGATTATCCGCCGCTGCCTCGTCCCGGAGAATGCTTCCGTTTTTCCTTTCTGACGCATCTCGAAATCGTGGACGACGACCCTGCCGTTTTGGCGGATCTGCTCCGCGCCGCCTACCACCGGCTTCGGCCCTTGGGCGGGCATTACATGGCGGCCATGATTCCCAAAGGCTCGAAGCTCGAACCGGCCTTTTCGGATTTCATGGTCACCCGCACGCCGATGACGCTTTATGCGGTGCATCGGCGGAATAGCAGATACGATGGGCGCGACTTTCGCACGTTGCACCCGGGATTCGAAATGGCCCTGTCTTGAGCGTGTCCGACGATGAAAACGACAACCAATACCGTCCCGCCGCGAGTGAATGACGCATACCAGGAACGTAATGTTCTCGGCATGAACAAGTTGTACATGAATTGGGGATTGTGGAGCAACACGACCCAGGAGCTCGACGATGCCGCCCTCGCCTTGATTTTGCAATTGGGCCAATTGGCGGAGCTTGGACCCAATACGAAATTGCTCGATGTCGGCTTTGGTTTTGGGGACCAGCTCATCGATTGGTGCACCCACGCGAACCTTGGAAGCGCCGAGGGGTTGAATATATGCCCCGAACAAACGGCCATCGCGCGCGAGCGGTTGGTCAAGGCCGGACTTGCAGATCGTGTTCATGTGCAGGTGGGGGATGCGATTGCTTTGCCCTTTGCAGACGCTTCGTTCGATGCCGTCACGGCGGTCGAATGCGCATTTCACTTCCATAATCGGCAACGGTTTTTCCAGCAGGCAAAACGCGTATTGAAAGATGGTGGACGTCTTGTCTTGGCTGATTTCATTGGCATCGATCAACCTGGTCGACGTCAGCGTTTTGCCCAAACCGTCGCTTCGAACGCCTGGGGGTTTGCCCCTGGTAGTTTTTGCTCGCAAGACGAATATTGCGCAATGCTCAAAAGCGCCGGATTTCAACGAATCACCATCGAACGAGCGACCCGTCGCGTCATTCCTCCGGGCATGCGTTATGCGCGGCGTCGGCTCTTCGCCAACGACCTTCGACGGCGTATGACGACCCAAGTCTGGTTGATGACAGCGTTTGCATTGGGGCTAAGTCGTCTGTTGGGAGATCCATTGCCAGGCGAATATGTGCTGGTTCGAGCGGTAAAGTGAGCTTTCATTCTTCAATCACCATCGATGACCTCACCGAGCCCATGGTTTTACGTGGCGCCGCCTCGCAATGGCCGGCTTCGCAATGGACCATGGCTTCGCTTCGGGAACGTGTGGGCTCGGCTGTCGTTCCTATTCATACGGGGCGCTGGAAACGAGCAGGTTGGCGTGTCGCCCGCGATGGTAAGACGACGTCAATGCCCGCCGCGGCCTACCTGACGGGCCTATTGGAAGGACGAGCGACGGGTTATCTCGCGGGATTTGAGCTATTGCGCGCCGTTCCTTCGTTGCGTGCTGATTTGGCATTTCCTGAAACCGGCCCACTGACCACGGACGTCGTGTGGATTGGCCCCGCTGGGACTGCAACTCCCATTCACTTCGATTTCGTGCCCAATATCTATGCACAGTTGGCTGGCCGAAAGCGGTGGCGATTGTGGCGTCCCGAACGCCTTCTCGAACCCCGGTTTGCTGGCATTGGCGGATTTGCGATGAGTGCGCTGGATGCAGGAGATGGACCGGATGCCGCTGGGCCTCCCGATATGGATATCATTCTGGATGCGGGTGATGTCTTGCTTCTGCCGTCGAAATGGTGGCATCGAGTCGACACGTTGACCGATTCGATTGCCGTCAACCGTTGGTGGAGCTTGGACAAACTATGGCGACTGTTGCATAAACGTAAAACGCCGGCTATTCCAAAACCCAAGCCCAATACCGCGCCCAATGGTCAATTGCGGGCTGTGGTCGCTCCTCTCGCTGAGGTCGGTGATGATTTGCGCGAAGCGATGTGGACGCTGTTCGACCGCGTCTATGCGGACGTGGACCGTTCGCGATTCGATCAAGACCTCGCCGAAAAACAACACGTGATCCTGCTCTTTGACGAAGGGGACCAATCAATCCGTGGTTTTTCAACGTTGCGTGTGTATCACCGAACGGTGGAGGGACGTAATGTCGTCGTCGTGTATTCGGGCGATACCGTGATTGCGCCAGGCTATTGGGGCCAACGCGCATTACAGTCGGCATTCGTCAAATATGTCACGGCATGCAAAGCGCACCATCCATTTGTTCCGGTGTATTGGTTTCTCATTTCCAAAGGTTACAAGACCTATTTGCTCCTTTGCCGGAATTTCCCCGAATATTGGCCGCGGCGAGATATCCCCACGCCAGCGTGGCCAGCCGCGGTCATGAACGCTGTGGCCACGGAGAAGTTCGGTCGTCATTTCGTACCGGAGCGAGGTGTCGTGCAATTCGATCGGCCCATGGGGCGCCTTCGCGCGGAGATCGCGCCAATCGAACCCGAGATGCTCGAGGATCCGGACGTGCGTTTTTTCGTTGAGAAAAACCCAGGTCATGAAGCAGGTGACGAGTTATGTTGCCTTGGCCGAGTTGGAATGCAACAAGGTGTCTATTATGTGAGTCGACTTCTTCGGCGCACGTTTTTTCGGCATAGCTCGACCTGAGCCCCCACGCTATTCTTCGATGAACAATGTCCCGCTTTCCGCAATCCAGCGCTCGTGGTTAGCCAGCCAGTTGCCGGCAGTCGCGCGTTTTGAAGTTGCACTCCGGTTTCCAGCGCGCGCGCAGGCCCAACGATTGTCGCGGCTATTGCAGAAAAACGCACAGACTGCTTATGGTCGCCAACATGGATTCGGGACCATTCGCTCGCCACGCGAATATCAACGAGCCGTGCCGGTCGTCGATTACGATTCCTTGGCGCCTTGGATCGATCGCGCGGCCGCAGGTGAAATGGCCGTTCTCACTCAGACGCCCGTACGTATGTTCGAACGGTCGGGAGGATCCACTGCGGCCACGAAGCTCATTCCTTATAATGCCGACCTTCTTGCCGACTTTTCCGCCGCCACCAACCCGTGGCTCTTCGATATTCATCGTCGCAGGTCAGGATTGATTGGCACACGCAGTTATTGGTCACTTTCTCCCGTAGCGCAAAAGAAACAACGCACAGCGGGGGGATTACCGATTGGCATCGAGGACGATACCGAGTATTTTGGTCCGGTTGCTCGTTACGCGCTCCAGCGAATGATGGCCGTTCCTTCGTCGGTAGCGCATATCTCCGACATGGATTCATGGCGCATGGAAACCCTTCGTCACTTGCTCGGCGCTGCTGATTTGGGATTCATTTCGATTTGGAGTCCAACGTTTCTTTCCTTGTTGATGCGAACGCTCGGAGAACGACTGCCGGAGCTTTTGTGCCTGTTGTCAACCGCGCGTCGAGATGAAATCAATCGTGGGCTCGACCGAGAAGGAGCGCTCGTTGGTGAAGCCATTTGGCCTCAGTTGCAATGCATTTCGTCATGGATGGACGGTATCGCGGGCGAATTTGTGGTGCCATTGCGCACTTGGTTTCCGCGTACGCCTTTTCAAGCGAAAGGGCTGCTCGCTACCGAAGGCGTCGTCTCGTTTCCTTATGGGGACGAACGAGGTCGGGTTGTCGCCGTGACCAGTCATTTTTTGGAATTCATCGATTTGGACCAGCCGGGACGGTTGCCGCTGCTCGCGCACGAATTACGCAAAAATGGTCAATATTCGCCGATTCTTTCCACGGGTGGCGGCCTCTACCGCTATCAACTCAAAGACGTCGTCGAATGTGTCGGACACCAGTTGGCGACTCCGCTCATTCGCTTCATTGGCAAGCTCGATTGCGTCAGCGATACGTGTGGCGAGAAAATCAATGCGCGGCAGGTCGAGCGAGGCCTAGACCGTGCACAACGAACATTGGGCATTACCTGTGACGTCGCGTTGCTCGCACCTGTTTGGCCAAATGGAACCAATGCGCCGATTCATTATTGCTTGTTCGTCAATGCCGATACCGACGATACCACGCTCGCGACGCTTGCCCTGCTCCTGGAAGAAGAGCTTTTGCAGGGCCACGCATATCGTTACGCTCGAGAACTAGGACAATTGGGCGACATGCACTTCGCACGCGTCCGTGGAGGCTCGGCGGCCGTGCATGATACGCTGATTCACGCGGGACTACGCGCCGGCGACATCAAACCCACGCATTTGGATACACGCCCGATTTGGGGTGAGACATTTGGTCCAGGCTTGCCGGCTCGCGAATTGGTAAAACAGGAGATCGTATGAACGAACCTTTGCGCCGTCGTTGTGGATTGCTGAAAAATTATTGGTATGCCGCTGCGCGAACCGAGGAGGTTACCGCAAGTCGACCTATCGGTCGGAATGTGCTCGGAGAAAAACTGGTTCTTTGGCGCTCGGCCAATGGCGCGGTGGCGCAAATCGATCGCTGTTTGCACCGCAATGCCTTGCTCAGCGCAGGCGTGATCGTCAACGATTGCCTCGCATGCCCCTACCATGGCTGGACGTACAATTCCGCCGGGCAATGCGTTCACGTGCCGTCGGAAGGCCCGCAAAGCACCGGCGCACGTGATCCGAAGCTCCAAGTGTCAGAACTAAAGCTGGAATCGTTCCCCGTGCGAGAGCAAGACGGATTGGTCTGGGTATGGATGGGTGGCGACGTTGCACCCGACAAGGAACCCTTCCGTATGCCTCATTATGACGAGCCCGGATGGAAGGCGTATTACATGACGACGATGTTCCGCAATGGTGTGACCAATCTCGTCGAAAACTTCATGGACGTGCCGCATACTGTTTTCGTGCATGCCGGATGGTTTCGTAGTCCCAGGAAAATGCGCGTGCGCACCGAAGTTCAACGCACCCCCGACAGTGTTCTGGTGACCTACCATCAGCGCGACGACAAAATAGGGATTTCATCGGTATTGCTACAGACCAAGGGTTTACCGCTCGTGCATACCGATAAGTTTTACATGCCCAACAATACGCGCGTCGATTATATTTGGGGCCGAGAAGAACGCGCGTTCGTCATTACCAGCACGTGCACCCCCGTTTCCGAATTCGAAACGCGCGTCTATACTCTCATCAGTTACAAACTGGGCAGGTTCAACGAAGTCGCGAAGTTTTTCTTGCCATTCTACACGCGCCAGGTCATCCAGCAAGACGTGGAGATCATGGCGAACCAGGGCGCAAGTCTACAACATCATGGCCCGCCAGCGTTTCATTCGACGAGCGCCGATATTTTGCACCTGCATATCGAAGCGCTGCGAGAATGGGACGAAAAAGGCGGCGTGGGTAATCGGCCCGAACCTACCGTCGATACCATTGAAATGTGGATATGAGAGCATGTCTATCAGGCGTCGCGCTCTTGTTCGATCAAAAGTGTAATGGCCGAAAGCCAATACCGGGCAGGATCGAATCCGAATCCACCCATAGCCGGTTGAGCATGGTCGACGTGAGGTAAAAGCACGTGGGGGACGTTTGGCCAAATAAGATCTTCGAGAAAAAATTGGCCATCGTGCGCGCAACCAGGGCGAATTTCTCCCAGACGCTCGTGAAATGAATCCAGCCATGCCGTCGGGCGCGTTGACCAGGATGCCGTTTGAAGCAGCGCAAAGGGGCGCGCGATTGCATCGAGACGGTCGACCACCGAAGCCAAACTTTCGGTGGTGAGCTCGGTTCCTCCTTTTTCGACACCAAGAATGGTCAGGCCAAAACGTTGCAATCGTTCGGCCCATACTCGACGCGCGCCGACGAGCGATTCTTGGTGCCTGCGCAGGAGCAAACTTTCCATGACGGCGGATGCCCCTCGTGGCGTTTGAGCCATCACGACCGCACGCACGCGTGGACCAACAATCGGATCAGTCGCGACTTGCAGCGATTCGAGCCCGCCCTTGCTATGACCGAGAAAAACCAACCGATTCGTTGCGGGTACGCGCCGCCGAATTTCCATCACAATGTTCCGCGCATTCTCTTCGGTCGTCGCTCCAGCACTATTTCTCGCAATCCAGGCATCGAGCCCCAAGGCGCGGAGAGCTCGGCAGGTCGATACGAAGTTTCCGGGCATCCAATTTCCGAGAAAACCCCGGACGAGCACGAACGTTGTATTGCGTAACGCGGCGGTCATTTGCGCTCGCAGTCGAGTCGGCCATAACGCATTGGAGCCGTGAAACTCATGCCAAATCGAAATGAAACGTTGGGTGGGCGTTGGGTTGGGGTGCGCGAATTCCGGCGTGATCGGATAACGTTCGCGATATCGCTCGAAACCTTCCGGGGTCCATAATGCGGGGCTTGTTGCTGACTGCGGCATGCTCGTTTTCTTGGCGGGCTGGTTCAGAAGTAGCGTTTTTCGAGGTAACCGAGATCGTCGGGAAAACGAATGGGCGGCTTCAGTATCAAGGGCCACCGGTACCAGAGCGGTTGGGTTTCTTGCAGGTTCGTTGCCATGGGCAACTCTTGCCACGGCAAGTACGGGCGACGATGATGGGTGAGATTGTAATTGAAGTTGAGGAACAACCAGCGCACAAGTATCGGAGCCCGCAGGTTGTAGGCTCCTTCGACGACGTGCAATGGTGTATTCAGGTGATACACCCATTGGAGCGAAGACCACGACAAGGCGAATGAACCATAACAAAGGAGCAGAGTTTGCCAGCGGAATGGGCCGAAATAGAAGAGACTGCCCCAAAAGATGATCAATGCCAGCGCTTCGAGTCTCATGCGTGTCCAATCGGCCGCCTTGAATTGGGCGAACGCAGCGGAGTACGTATTGAAGCGTCGGAAAGTTGAAAGATACGTGATTGCTCGGTGCGGAACCAGAAAGGACAGAAGCGGAATTACCACTCCGCTCAGCCACAGTCCGCCCAAAATGGCAAAGTAATAGATGGCGATTTTACCGACCGCAGATTCGCCCTCGTGAATGAATTCCCCTTGTTCGGCAGGTGTCCGGTTGCGGACGTGATGTCCCCAATGGTTGACGCGATGAAGCGTTGCCGAAGTCCCGAAAAGCAACGAGCCAACGAATCCAATGACGTAATTGACACGGGGATTGGGATGAGCGTTGTCGTGAAAGAATTCGTGCATGAGCGAAAACACGCCCTGCATGAGCGCACAGAAGAGCAACACGAGCGCTATCTTCAGCGGCCAGAACGAGCTGATTTCGATGAGGTTGGTGAGCAGCACCCAGCCGAGAACTTGACCTAGGAGAACGACGATATTTTGCGTACCGTATCGTCCCTTCGTTTTGGGGGACAATATTTCCGCGGGGAACGTGATGTTCTCGTTGGCGCCGATGGGTTGACGCCGACTCTGGGCATCGCGCTTGTCGCTCATGGGGCCATCCTAGCGCAAATCGCGCGGCAAGGAAACACTCAACGGCGCTGCCGTTCTACTCTCTGCGCAATTCGACGGCTGGCTCAGCTCGTGAGGCGATGACCGCGGGTAGAATGCCGGCAACCAATGTCGTCGCGAACAACACGAGAGCGGGGACGACAAAAGCATTCGTCGTCATGGCTGGTAAAACCACGAATCCAGCATTGGAAAAAATGGGGTGCTTCATAAAATATAGACACAGAGCATATCCCACACCCGTTCCAAGCAGCGTCCCGAGCCCGCCCACAATGAGCGCTTCGAACAAATGCATCACGAAAATTTCCCGACGACTGAAACCAAGAGCCGCAATCGTGGCAATCCGTCGGCGTTCCGAAAGAACATGAATGTAAAGCAGCGCCAAAACGGGGATCATCACGGCAATGATGACCATGGTCGTCGAAATGGCAGTGATGGACTTATTGGATTCGATTGCATTTTTTGCGAATCCGTTCACTTGCGTCCAAGATTCGACCTTGTTGTCTGGCGCAATCACCGCTATCTGTTTCGCCCATTCATCCGCACGAAGGTCGTCCGAGGTAAACACGCGAATCTCCGTCGCGTGCCCAGCTTGCTCAAAAAGATCTTGCATGGCGGCGATCGGTACGTAAAGCTCGAAATCCGGGCGTAATCCACCGTTTCCGCCGAGTATGCCGACGATTTCGAATTGCTCCGAAGCCACCTTTAGTTCTTGACGAACGAATTGCGGAATCGCTACCTTGAGCTTCCCACCAATTTTAGCGCCAATTCGCGTGGCCAGTTGTGCGCTGATGACCGCATGGTGCTTTTCAGTCGACGTAATGCATTTCCCTTCGGCTACGTTACCACAAAATCCAATTGTCGCGTTTTCGTCCGATTCATGAATACCCGCCACGATTGCTGACGCGGTTCTATCGCCTGCCGACAAGAACCCGACATGGACGAACCGCACCGCACCCGACTTGACGAAAGGCTCTTTGGCAATACGTGTAGCAAGCGTATTGGCATCCGCGAATGCTCCGCCATCATGGCTCGACACAATGATGTGCCCCGAACCTTGCGCAATCCCTTTTTCGTGCAGTTCTTCGGTATAACCATCGAGGTTCGCAACATTAGGAATTTGCAAACCGAGCCCCGCAGTCACCGCCGCAAGCAGCAGGACAAACGAGATCCGGCTACGAACGAGCGTCCGGAAAGCGAGGTAGAAGAGGACTCTCATGAATGCGGATTTCGAGTTCGTGTGTGGGCGAGAGAGACGAACATATCAGGGGCTCCCGTCAAGCCTGCGAATTGAAACGCGCAACCACAACGCTTCCTCTCAATGGCATTGCAACGCACCGCGAACCTGTGACCAATCGTGCCGCGCCAATGCATCGGCCGGGATCCAGAAGGTGGCCAAGAGCTGCACGACGACAATGGAGCCGTTGTCGTCAATCCAGGCGGGGCTTTCGCGATCTGTAGCAAGGGACAGCTCGCATTGAGGCAAACGTAGCGGAAGAAGACGGCGAAGCAGGTTCAAGAAGTCGTTCGCAGAAGCTTGCATCCCGACGAGTATACCCGACTCTCGAGGGTGTTGAAAGTGCATAATCGTCCGAGCGATAGCTCGGCCCTCACGGCGGAACAATCCGCCGATCACGCACGACGATGGACGTCGATTTCGGTGGCGGATTGTCGAGCAGCAGCTTCCAATCGCCGGTGGGCGAAGTGAAGAAAAAATACACCGCAATCTTCCCTTTTGCTGGCACGCTCAGCTCAATCGTTCGATTCGTGTTCGGATACAGCACTTCCGTGGCGAGCACTGATTCGTCAGGGGTTGCAACTCGAGCCGCCACGTCCTGATACGAATCCTTAATAAACGCCGCTTCGTTCACGGCGCGCAGCATCATGTAAATTGGCCTGCCATCATTCGCACGAGGTGAAACATGCAGCACCATGTTCGACTTTTTCCCGCACCCCATGAGCAATGCAGACGCCAACACGCAGATCGCGATGAAAGGCAGTCGAATCTGAAGCCTTTTTTGCCGCGTTGCCGCGCCTGTCTTGCGCTCCGCCTCGTGCAACATGCACCGATTATCCGCCATGTCGGCACCAAAGTCGAAATTGTTGCACAAGATCACTCGCCTTGAGCCAAAAGCTGAAACGGGGTCCACGGAGCGCCTCGAATTGCATACGACACCGGTACGACTGGCTCGTTGGGAGCCACCGCAAATCTCCAGATCGCCAATCCGGCCTTGGTCGTCTCCGCCTTTGCCAACAATCGGTAAAAGCTCCACGCGCCCCCACTACTATCAATGGTTCGCACCAGCTTCCGCTTCGTCTCTGGAGAACCCAACTGCAGCTCGATTGACGCATCGCCCTGATCGTCCCATTGAAGCTCTATCGTCTCCCAAGAAGCCTTCTGGTTGAATGCGAGCGACGTGGTCGTACCCGTTCTGAGCACGGCCAGCGTAGGCACAGCCTGATCGACCGGTACATTCGGCAGCGGCTCCGGCCGAAACGCTACGGCAATGGGCTGTGATTTGCCGTCTTTGTCCCACAGAATCTGACCCATTCGTGATGCGCCATTGATGATTCCGAGCGCATCTCGCGGCAATTTCGCCGTTCCATATGGCCCCGCGATCGGTTTCCACTGAGCCCCCGTTTGAATGCACACTGGCCGAATGACCGGAGTGACGCCCTGCCAGAAGCGGCCCTTCTCCGGCACGAAGCTAGCCGTCAAATCGCCCGGATCGACCTCCGCATCCGCTTTCTGATTGAATGGGAACTTGGATAGCATTGGCGAGATATCCGGAAACACCTCATTGTGCCACGCCAGAGCAATCGCTTCCTGCACCTCGGAGATGCCGTAGCTATAGGCAAGTTGTACGGGCAGCAAAAACGGAGTGGCGTAATTGCCGCGAATGCCCTCTGCTGCGAGCCACGGTTGCACTGCAAGCTGCACGGAGTCCTTGTCGGAGCGCAATATCGAAATGGCCGCTTGTCCCAATGGCGACACTCGGTCGGCCAAGGGCGAGCCCGGGGTTTGGCTGATGCTCGTGGGCAATGCCCCCAACGGAGCGAGCATTTCGGCATACTTGGCCAATTTCGGATATTGGCCGTCCGCTTTCGTCATCAGTGCCACGATGGGCTTGAACGTCTTGAGCTGCTCGGCAAACGGCTGAAAGTGCGCTGCGTTCTTCAGCTCCAGGTTCGCGTTATCAGCCACCATCGCCAAGAATGTCGCCAGAAATGACGTAGGGAGCGAAAGCTCAGTCAAAATATTGCGGAAAACAGCCGCGGAATTCGATTGCAACTGAAAGCTTGAATAATAACTGCTGAGCGCGCCACCATACGCCCGGGCATAATCACTTACTTGCGCGGTGACAAACTGATCCAGTTTTTCTCGGTCATTCAAGGACAAAGGCAACGCGGCAATCTTTTGGTCGTACGCCTCGAGCGCAGGCGCGACCTCCGCGTCGAACGCCGCACGCGTGAAGATTCCCTTGATTGCGCTGCTCGCCCCTTTTCCAGTAACCGCCGCTAGCCCCGTATCCGGATATATCCTCTCATTGGCGAAAAATGCATACGTGCCATTCGACTTCGAGGCAATGAACCCGTCCACGAGCAGCGACGATTGGCTTTGAATGATGACGTTTGCCCAACCCTGGCTAGTCAAGGAATATTTGTTTTGTTGCACCGTCAAATCATACTTTGCCTCGGACAGTTTCAGCGTCGATGGTGCAGCCAATGCCGAAAGCAAGCCCATCAGGTTTGTCTGGGCTGCACTTCCAGTGCCAATGCTGGTGCTCTTGATCATTTTCAACAGCGCCTCCAGCTCGGCCCGGTTTTCAATTAGCCACGACTTGACGTCACCACCTTCGACAAGCGGCTCGACTTCGGGCCAATCCGATTCGGATTCGTGTTGTAACGCCTCCGCAATGCGCTGCATCTCTTCCCAGCTCGCCGCCTCCGCAATGACGTTCAGCAGCACCGTCGTCTCGGCTTGCAGCTCGTTCAGTCTCTCGCGCGTAATCGAGCCCTTATTGTAATCCTTTTGCAAGCCATTCAAATAGTTTACCCATGGATCGAAGCTCCGTAACGCCAAAACCGAAGAATGATCGGCGGGCAGGGGAACATCGATCGGTATGTCATACATTTTATCGCTGAACGCGACGTAATCGGTCACCACAGATTCCTGCAAGCGCAACGATCGAGCCCACGACGCAGGATCGCGGCGAATCATCATGCCGAGATCATTGCCCGGAGTTGCTCGTGCCAGGCCCAGCGCACGCAGCAGCGTTTCCGAGCGCTCTTTCGAATCGAAGCGCGCATTGATGTAAAAATCGCGCGTCGTCTTCAGGAACTCGTCGTACGCCTGGTCTTTCTCTGCCTTGTATGTACCGGTGAAAAACAGCCAGCCATTCTGCGCTTGCACCGCATACAATTTCTTGGCAGCATCGCGCTCCGCTTCGATGACCTTCTCCGAGCCGACCCGCTCGTAACGCACCACCTTCTTTTTGTCCTCCGCGACCCGGTTGTATTGGGTCACGGCAGTCTGGGCGTCTTCGATGGTCGAATGATGCCAATACAGAAATCCCGTCGCCGTGAGAATCGCTCCACCTCCCAGCGCTCCAGCAGCAATCATATGCCGGCGCGTCCATTGATTCACCGCTTGCGCCGTTCCTCGAGCATCGACCGCCAGCGGGGCTCCGACACCATCAATCAATGCGAGTCCACTCAGCGATAACTCCCGAAGCTCCAGCGAGCGCGACAAATACACCGGAGCCGCAAGCTCTCGCAAAAGTGGCGTCATCACCCGCGACAAACTCGGAATCTGCTGGGCAAAAAGCTGCACGCCTTGTTTGAATTCGGCAGGCTTGGAGGCCGTGAGCACCTGCGGCAACCACGCCTCGAGCGGCGAAAATGCACGAGCAAGCTGCTGCTCGCTCACGTTGGCCTCGAGCGCCAGCGACATGGAATGACGACCCTCGCCAATGGCCGCACTCAACGGACGATATCCCGATAACTCGTCCATGTGCGACAAACACAAGCGAATCGATGGCGGTGACCGGCGGATCTTCGCCAACAAATTCATCTTCCCACGCACATAGCCCGAAAGCTCCCGCATCTCGTCCGGAGACCCAGGATGCGCCGCATCGACCACCAAAACGACCGTCGGCGAACGCTCGGAGAACAACGGTTGCCAAAGATCAAGCAATTGCCGCTCGACCTCAGCGCCCTTCTCTTTCAATAGCGGCCAGCCGATTTCCTGCACCAATGCGTCTCGACCGACGTAACACTGCAATCGCGGATCGGACGTCGAGCTTGGGAACAGTTGTCGATCCAAACCCTCCCAATCCAGTTGCGATTGCACCAGGTGCGTCTTGCCCGCGCGAGGCCGGCCAATCACGATGATGACCGGTAAAAACCGCGCTTCAATGGGCAATTCGCCCAAAAATCGGCTCCAAATCGTCGACAACGGCGTACTGGGAGCTTCACTCTCGACCAGCCCGCTCGCGCGACGCTTGCGCCACCAATAAACCGCTCCACCCACCAAGACGAGCAGAACCACGGCCCCCAAAACCATCGCCCACGTCGGAAGGCTCTGGACATACGCCAGCACGCCCTTGGCATCCGCGGCGGGCGGCGGTGCAGTCGAAGTCGGCTCAGCCTGCCTCACGCGCCTCCTCCAGGTCCCGTCGCCGCTACGTCGAGCCCCTCCAACAAATCTTCCAACTCGTCGAGCAATGTCGCCAAGCGCTTGCGATATTCTTTTCGTGCTTCGGGCGAGACCGAGCCTTGCGCAGGGAACATCCCCTGCACCAGCTCGAACACTCGCGCCAGCGTACTCGCGTCCATCTGCGCGCCATGATCGTTCAAACCGAGCGCGGGCGCTAGTTCCTTGCTTTTTTCATCAAAATTCGCGCAAATCGCAGCCTTTAACGCTTCAGCCAGCACCTGCGGCGCCACCAATTCTTCCGGCTTTGCCCCCTCCGGTTCCTTCGACGACGTGTGCTCGTCGGACTTGTCGCGCGAAGCACTCCGTCCGCCACTCCAGCGTTCGACCAGCTCATTCAATCGCGAGGATGCCGACGTCGTGCTCATCCAGCCCCCAACGTGCGGATGAGGTAGATCGCCACCACTGCAATGACCGCCGCGACTGCGTAATACATCGCCGGATGCCACATCCTCGACGTCCCGACCGTCAGCAGCGACATCGATTCACTTGGCCCAACGCCATCGGGCCTGCTCGTCGGCACGAAGCTCGGCGCAGGCAAACGCCGCGCGATGCGGTCCTTGTAGCTCTGAACTTGCTCGGGTTCGTCTACGTACCTACCGAAAAACCCTTCGCACAGACAGAAAAGATACACTTCGAGCACCAGCCACGACGCGTGCGGCGTATCCAGCAGTTTGTCCAATTTGGAATAAAAAACCGCCCCGCCATCATCGGAATGAATCACTTCCTCTTGCATCCGCATCCACAAGGGCGACAAGCGCGGCGGCAATCTTCCCAATACTCGTTCGTCGAGATAAATCGTCAGCGGCTCGATGATCTGCTGCACTTCATCGTCCGTGCCATGAGCGAACAGCATTCTCGCCTCGAGCGCATCCGGCTTGGGGCTCCTTGCCTGCACACTCTCCCCGGTCAAACCCAGCTTTTGCCGCGAAGCCTCGTTCAGAATCGAGCGCAATCGCGTAATCAAGAATGCTAGTTGCTCGAATAAGTGCGCTCGCAATTCCACGAGCAGCGACGCCATTTCTTGCCGAGTCTTCACCATTCCGTGGGGCAATGTCGCCCCGATCGTCTCGTTCATTGCCGACCACGATGCAAGAATGGCTTCCCACGCACGCGCGCTCATGCCGCCCCTCCAGCAATCATGCGCAGCATCGGTTGACGCGATTCCACGCGTGGCACTTGCTGATGACGAACGAGCTCCACTTCGTCCGCGATCCAAGCCTCAAGCAACGCCTCGATCTGGTCTTCGAAAACATGGAGCATACCATCTCGAACGATGCCTTCGAAATCAGGATCGTCTCGCCGATAATCAAGCGTGTAAATGTATTTCTTTCCCTGGCCTTCATTACCCGGCGCTTCTTCCACGCGTACGTCCTTGAGCAATTCGGGCAACCGACGATATGGACTGCTGCGGTCGGCTCCCAAACACGCCAGCAAACAAACCAATTCGTCGCGCGTAAGCACGGTTTTCGTGCGCAAGGCCATGATATGCAAGAGCCCTGGTGCATCGTGAACGAGCGGGCTTTTTCGTGACAGCGCCAAGTCCCCAGCCATTTCCAGCCGCATTCCTTCCACATTTCGACGCGTCAGCGATGCCTCCAAAAGGCCCGCCGCGCTCGCTTCGAACGACGGCTGATACCACTCGGCATCCACCATGACTTTGACGGGTTTTTCGAATGCCCCTGGAATACGCAATGCAATATGAGGCTCGCCGCGTATTCCCTCGTGCGGACGAACGAGCACCGGATCGAAACACGCTCCCGCATCGGACAGGATTCCCGGCACCAGCGGTTCATTGCCTCGCTCCGTGACTCGATAAACCCCTTCAATCGAAACGAGCGCTGATGGCGATTCTTTGCCCACACTCGAATTGTCGGGGCGCCCGTCGCGAATGGGATAGCTGTCTTTCGTCCCATCGCAAACGATGGGCGACGCATGGCTTCGTCGCGTGTTATCGATCGGCACTGCAAATAGCAGAAATGCTTGTCGCCCTGCACGAAGCAGCTCCCGCGGCGCATTTCGCTCCAGCTCCAGATAAAGAAAGACTCGACGCCACGGTCGTCTTTGCGAGGGCAATTGCACCGTGAAAAACAAATCCTGCTGCGGAAAATGAAAGAAAGACCTGATTTTATCGAACGGGTGTCGTCCATCGCCTTCGGGCGAAGCAGGCGGCGCGCCCAGCGACCATTCGACTTCCGTCGCTGCCTCCAGATTGTCCTCGTCGAACGCTACGCGCACCGCGCGTAAGTGCGTGCGCATAGCCGAAAGCAAGCGCAGGGAATCTCGATAATTACCGCGCGAATCAATCAGAAAACGCAATGGCGGCAATGCTCCGCGCAGACCCACCCACGCATCGAGCTGCATGTCCAGCCGATCGGCGCCTACGGGGGCACCCACGGATTGCAGCTTCAGCGGCAACAAATCCAATGGCCGACGCGTCGAAAATACGCCCACCGAACGATCGGGCGCATTGAGACGGACCTCCGTGCCTTCGGGAAGGGTCGCGACCGCTCCCAGCTTGTTTTCCACGTGCGCCAGAAGCATCCCCGCCGCGGGCACGGGTGACAGCAATTCATCAAGCTGCCCACGCACCAGCCGCTCGATCGCATCACGCACGTTCGCTTGCGCCAACTGTCGCGTGCGCGCCGAGAAAAACGCAATCGCTTCCAGAATCCTTCGCACATCCGGATCTTGCCGGCCCATTTTGAAATGCGCGTGTTCCTCCGCGCGTCGATCGAAAAACGCATCGAGAGCCGACAGCTCTTCGGAAAACACGGTCTGGAAATCATCGCGCTCGCGCATCGTTCATCCTAAATTGACCAGGTTTCCCTGTACGTTCGTAAGGCTGCCTTTGAGCGTCGCGATTCCCGAAGATTCGGCGGTCAGTTGCGCATTGGCCTTTATTTCCACCAGCGCCCCCGACGCTTCGAGCTTGCTCTTGCCCGACAACGACAACTTTTGATTGGCCGACGCCGTCACATTCGACGTGCCCGAAATGGTCACGTTTTGCCCGCCCGTCACTTTCACGTCCGCCGTATCGCTCGAGATTTCCGCATTCTTGTTGGCTTTGCCCACCAGCTTTCCCGCGCTGGCGGTGAGCGTCACGTCCTTTTCGCTTGCCGTAATCGCCACGCTTTTCGCATTGACCTTGAAATTGTCGACGGTCACTTCCACCGTATCCGCTTTTTGGCTGATCATGCTCTTCGCGTTTTTCCCCACGCACTCGAGCGTAATCGATTCCTTGTTTTGCGTGATCGTGCTCTTCTCGTCCTGCATTTTGCATTCGATCGTCACGCTCGTGGAATTCTGCGTAATCGTGCTCGTATCGTCCTCGTGGACCACTTTCGTCGTGATCGTCGTCCCGTCCATCGTGATGGTCTGCGTGATCTTCCCGTCGGCATTCTCGACATTGACGGTGATCCCCGCATTCTTATCCATCGTCACGGTGCAGACGAGCGTTCCCATTCAGGAATTCTCCTTTACCTGAATGACGAGCGAGCCTTCCGAAATCGTAATCGTCTGATTGTCCTTGTCATTCGTCCGATTGATCAAAAACACCGGCTTCTCGTCGTCATACGAATGATCCATCAGCGTCGCCGTGGTGATTTTCTTTCCAAAAAATATTCGTTCGCCTTGAGCGTCCATAGCCATCATCGCCGCGTCTCGCCAATCCAGCAGGTGGACGATGGTCGCATGCAAAAAACCCAGCTCCAAGAGCACGCGCGCATTCTTGTAAATGGGCATGTACATCTTGCCCGAGCCTTGATGCGGATAATAAGGCGCTTTCACGATTTGATCCGCAAACAGCGGCACTTTCACTTGGTAATCGTTCAGCGACGTATCCTTGTCCGTATAATATTGATACGTCAATTCGTCGTCCGCCCCTTGTTCGCTCACCACCTTGCCTTCCACGAGCCCCGGCCAACGCGGACGCGCGTACGCAGGCCGCTGCACCCACGCCTCGTCTTTTTGCTCGAATTCCGACCGCACCTCGATGTCGTACGTCGTTTTCGTGAAGTTGTGATCCGCGTCGGGCCCTTGGTCTCGAGCATTTGCGCGGACGTGAACCGTCTTCACCCGCCAGGTGATGCCTACCTGCAATCCATTCGATGGCCACAGGTTCTTCCCGTTGAATGCAATCAACCGCCCCGGATGCATCGTAATCGAAGGCCAACGCGTAAACGTCACATCCAGCTCGAACAGGCGCGTAATCAATCGGCTCGTTTCCCGCGTGACCCGATCGTCGGCATTTTTCGCAATCGGCGAACGCATCAGAAAATCATGCCGCATCGAATCCTGAGCATTCGTACTTTCGATCGCCGTCGTCGTCGCCGCCTCGGCATACGAATTCAGCACATTGGCCTTGTGCCGAGGTATCTCCGGGAAGACGACCTCCAATCGCGCGACATCGTCTCCGAACAGTTGCGTGGCAGTTCCTGAAGCATCTTTTGCTTCTCGAAATGAATACCCCGGCTTCGCATAATCATAAGCAAACACGCGAGCATTCCTGTCCGTGAACCACATGATGAAATCGTAAAAACTCGATTTGTATTCCGGCGCCAAATTCAAAAAAGCGAGCGGCAGTGCCGTCGTCCACGACGCCCCGTCGTACTTCGTCGTGATTTTGGACCCTTTATGCTCCTCGATCACATCCTTGATCGATTTCGTCGTATACAGCGCACAAGGATGATGCTGTCCCCAAAGCACCTGCGCGGCATCCGCGAATTCCACTCGATATCGGCGCCACAGAATCGCACGGTCCTGGTGGTCCATATACCGCGGCTCTTCCAAGCTTCGCCGTATCGCAATACCCTTCGCGCTGATCGGGTCGACAGACTTTGCCTTTTCCGGGTTCGGAAAGAACGCTTCCATCGTCACCGCCACTTCGCACAAGTTCGGCTTCCGAAAATCGGCGAGCAGCTTGTCCGTTTCTTTGCCCCCACGCGCGCTATCGTCCGCGACGACAAATTCGACCGCCCCGGAAAAACCATACGACAAAAGGTCGAGCTCCACCCGCTTGACGTTCGCGCCCGGGATCGAATGCTCCTTGCCGTCAATGGTCAGCTTCAGAGTGATTTGCAGGTAATCGCCGAACATGGCTCCCCTCAATCGAGGTCTTCCCCCTCGGCGGTGATCGTCACATTCCGATAAACCGTATGCAGCGCCAAGCGAAAACACACCGAGCGTCCGGATACCAAACCGCGCACCGCGAACAAAACTTGCATCATTCCATCTCGCCCCAATACCTCCACGTTAGGCCCTTCGATACGCGGCTCGAAACGACACACCTGCATTTCGATTTCCGGCACCAGCACCGCCAAAATGTCCTTCGTGCCCATTCTAGGCTCCGGCGTTCCGTCCTCCGCCAGACTGCCTTCGTAATCACCCAGGCCGTAATCGGGCAGGACGCATCCCACGCCTTTGCGCGTGTTGAAAATCGCTTCCAAATTCCGAGCCACCGTGCGCACTTCGCGACGAAATCGCTCCTCGGGCACAGGCTCCGCCCGAGACCGCCCTCGCAGCCGGCTCATGAATGAAACCGGAGCCTCTTCACGCGGCGATGACGGTTTCATGCGCTCTCCAATAAAGCGTCGAGCGTACCTTGGCCAAAGCCCCGACCGCGCGGAATGCAATTGCTCGCGCATCGACGGCTCGCTTCCATTCGTCCGTCGAGATATCCAACTGATAAAAGTCTACATTCGGCCCAAACGCATGCCGGAATGGCACCGTCGGCACATGCTTGACCTCGATCCCGTGCATTGATTGACGAATGACCAAATCCAGCCGCCCCGGGCTCGAAAGCTTCATTCCGGTCAGCGACGTGCGAGTTGGAGATCGTTCGACCACCAAATAAACTTCCGACGCGCTGGCCAATGCCGGCGGGAAAGGTTTGGCCACGAATGGTTGGTCCTCGGCTTCGCGGGTGAACGCTAGATTCGGCGAGCGCACCGGTTCACCTCGAGCCAGCATACGCAGCCGATCAGCCAGATCGTCGAAAATCCGAGCAGGTTCATCGTGCTCATACAGTGGAATCTCGTCGGGACCGCGCTCGTGCAGCGCCAACAAATCCAACCATAGTCCACGCATGCTCTCGAACAATACGTGCGGATGAGGCGTTATGCCTCGTTCCCGTTCAGCCAATAAAGCTTGCAGCCGCACCGCGGAAGCTTCGCAGAATCGAGTGGAGGCCAGTTTTTCCCCACGGAACATTGGATCGGAAAACTGCTCGGCAAAGTTGCGCCGAATCTCTCCCAGGGTTTCCGATAAAGAATCGATGGTTTCGCGCAAGAAAGGATGATTGCCCATCGACAAAAGCGGCGGTGCAAACGCTGGCGACCGGCGAAACGGCCCAGCAATCTTGTCGTGCAGAATCACCGCCAACGGCAGCGAAAAACGCGCGCCAACCAAAGCGTCTTCCGTGGACAAACGCAAACGATATCGCGATCGAGTGACCACACGCGGATCGTCTTCGTAGCTGCCCGAGCGGGGCATTGGCTCTTGTTCGGACATCATATGCAAATAAATGCTGATTTGCTTGGCTTCGATCTTGGTCAGGTCCAAGTCCGAAATGACGGCGTTCCCCGGGACGTCGACCAACGGTCCCCCCGGGAAAACTGCCGTCAATCTCGAAATCGAAATGCACCCCTCGGCCAGGGCGGCCTCGTTCCACACGAGCCGCCCAATGCCGTAGAAGGGTAGACCGCGAAGCTCGCCGATGAGGCACGCGGTTGCTACCACCGCCTCTTCGTCCGCGCGAAAATGCTCCGGCTCCAATATCTGGCCCGGCGCCCAGCGCTGAAATGCGAGCTTTCGCTGATCCATGCGGGTCCGCCCTTTAGCTCGCTGCTACCGTGAGGCCCCAGGCCTTGACGAGGTTTTTCGTCACACCCGTGGCGACCGTCAACGCTTGAGCCAAAGCCTGCGGCTTGATGCCCACGTTCATGGTGTAGTTTTCCGGCGACTGCACCTCTGTCGACGTATCGTCGGCAATCGTGAGATTCACGTCCTCGCCCTTCTTTTCCAGCAGCCCCTTCATGTCGGTGTCATTGCTGTGGAAGGCTTTGAAGTACTTCTTCTCCAGCGGGTCATAGTCGTACACCGTGAATTGGAAGAGCACCTCGATATTGGTCAAATCGTTGATGACCAATGCGGCGATCGCTTGCCGGTTGAACACGGACACCTGATTGGTGAAATACTGCGCGTCCGTGACACCCAGCTCCCACAGCACATCACTGCATACCGCCACGACCTTCAGCTCGCTCGTGGGATTCATCGGATCCTTGCACGTCTGATCGACCTTGAGGTCGATCGTGCCGATCTTCATTTTCGTGATGAACCCAACGGGGGTTTGCTTGTCCTTCTTGAAGTTGTACCCTTGATAAACGTCGAGTACTCTACGATATTGAGGCATGGCTCAGCTCCTCGGTTAACGGTTTCAGGTTCACTTGCCGCCGAGGGCGGCTTCGAGACGAAGCTCCACATCCATGCCCTCGAACTGGATGTGCGGCAGAATCGAGATGACGGCCTTGTACCAGCCCAGCGGGCCGGGTTTCGGCTGGACGTCGACCGACACCACTTTGAACGGGTAGTATCGCAGCGTCAGATCGTCCGGATTGACCGCCGTCGTGATGTAATCACCGAGCCACAATTGCAGGATGTTTTGGATGTAGGCTCCATCCGCCGTGCTCCCGATGTAATCGCGCATCATTCGCTTCACGTAATGAGCAATGCGCGTGATCGAGAACGTATAGGCCAGGTTCGTCACCAAATACGCGTTTTGCGTATCGATTTCATTGCGGAAATCGCGCGGTTTCTTCAAGCTTTGCGTACTGAAGAAGGTCGCGTCCGAGCTCTCCTTGCAATGCACGAGCGGAATCAGGCCGGCTTTCGCGAATTGCAGCTCGCGGTAGTCGGCGATCTCGTATTGCACCGGCGATTGCAGTTCTTCTTTGCCGTGACGCTTGATCGAGTGCGTGGTCAAACCTTGGATCAATCCGCCGCCTTTGACCCCACGAATGTATTGGCACCAGCCCGAACTTTCGAACGACTTCACCAGATTGCGGGCGAACAGAATGGCCGCGTTGCCCCACAGATACGCATCGTCCGGATCTCGACCCAGCATCTCGTCGTAGCGACATACCCGGTTGCCAAGTTGCTCGTCGTCGGCGCTCCACGGCTTGCGCAACAAATACCCTGGCAGCACCAAACCAAGATACGGTGATTCGCCGCTATCGCGCAGCACGTTCCACTTGCCGAACTTCGGCAAATTCATGTGCGCCTCGATATCGCCAACCGTGTCCAGATCGCTCCACTTCTTGACATCGTCCCCGAAGAACGTCGGATCGACTCCCGAAATGAACGGGCAATGCGCCGCATTGGCAATTTCCGACAACGTCGTCAACAGTTTGATGTCTCCGTCGGTCGAATCGAACCGATACAAGCCGATCATCGCGCCAAACGGCTTGCCGCCATATCGATCGTATTCCTCCACGTACACCCGCTTGAACAACGCGCTCGTGAAGATGTCGCCCGCGTGTGCATCGAGCTCATTTGCAAGCTCTCGGGCGCCCACGTCCAGCAGATCGATGATCACCTCTTCCGTCGTCACCTCGTCGCACAGCTCGGCAACTTGACGCCAATTGCGCTCGAGCAAGCGGAAGTCTTCATTGTTCAGGATGAAGCTCAGATAATCCTGCACTCGATCGTGGATTCGCGCGAGCACGTGGTCGATGCTCCCGAGCACGTCAGGAGTGTCGGACCAAATCGAGTCATCGTTCATCAGCAGAACCGCCAAGCTATTGCTGAGCCGGTCGCGATCGTGCACGCACTTGTCGATGTCGTGCTCGTGGAATTTGAGTCCCCCGACGGCCTTCGACTTCATCACCAATGCATTGGGCTGCTGGTCGTTTTCGTCGGTCGATCCGCTAGTCGAGCCGAGCAACGTCGGCGTACCTTTGATGTTCGCCGCTCGCGCCACCA